>NZ_JBHZGK010000018.1:0-35361 GCF_051900425.1 Frateuria sp. GZRR33 | reverse complement strand
GTCGGCACGCTGATACCGGCCTGGCGACAGATGTCCTTGATGGGCACCCCGGCGTCGGCCTGCTTGAGGATCGAGACGATCTGCGTCTCGGTGAACTTCGACTTCTTCATGGAACCTCCTGGCTCGGAACGATGCCAGAAAGTTCTACCTTCGAGATGTCTGCCTAGCGGGGGAGCTTACGCGCTCGTCACCGCGTGGTTGCAACCGCGCTGGCCGCCCTGGACAGCAGCGCTCCCTTGGTTGGTCCTGCTGGGCGTGGCGGTTTGCGGCGCGCGGCACACGCGGCGCGCCGATCGGCCCTAAAGCGCGTAGCCGAACTGCTCGCGGAAAGCCTCGGCGAACTCGTCGTAGGTGAAACGCTGGTTCTGCGTTCCGGGATGCTCGACCTTGAGCGCGCCCATCAGCGACGCCATGCGACCGATCGTTGGCCAGTCGTAGCCGCGCATGATGCCGAACATCAGGCCCGCCCGGTATGCGTCGCCGCAGCCGGTGGGATCGATCACCTGCCGCTCGCGGGCGGCAGGAATCTCGATCACCTGCCCGTCGGTGTGGATCAGCGAACCGCGCGGCCCCAGCGTCACGATGTAGGCCTGCGTGCGACTGGCGATCTCATCGGCCGACCAGCCGGTGCGCTGCTGCAGCAGTTGCGACTCGTAGTCGTTGACGATGACGTAGTTCGCCTTGCCGATCATCGAACGGAATTCGTCGCCGTTGAACAACGGCATCGCCTGGCCAGGATCGAAGATGAAAGGCACGCCGCGGGCGGCAAAATCGTCCGTGTGCTGCAACATCGCTTCGCGCCCGTCCGGCGCCACGATGCCGAACCGGGCGTCGGCCACGTCGCCCACGTGGTTGTGGTGCGAGCTAGACATCGCGCCCGGATGGAAGGCGGTGATCTGATTGTTGTCCAGGTCCGTG
Source organism: Frateuria sp. GZRR33 (assembly GCF_051900425.1). Classification (NCBI taxonomy): domain Bacteria; kingdom Pseudomonadati; phylum Pseudomonadota; class Gammaproteobacteria; order Lysobacterales; family Rhodanobacteraceae; genus Frateuria; species Frateuria sp. GZRR33. The sequence goes on along the minus strand of NZ_JBHZGK010000018.1, from coordinate 34,443 downwards.
GTGATGAAGCACTGCGGGGTGAACTGGTCCTCGAACACGCGCACGCCTTCCAGGCGGATGCCGCACCGGATCATGTGTTCGCGGTAGGGGCCGAAGTCCTGCCCGACCGTCGCCATCGGCAGCGGATCGCCGCCGAGCAGCTTCAGGTTGTAGGCGATGTTGCCGGCACAGCCTCCGAACTCGCGGCGCATCTGCGGTACGAGGAAGGAGACGTTAAGGATGTGGACCTTGTCCGGCAGGATGTGGTTCTTGAACTGGTCCGGGAACACCATGATGGTGTCGTAGGCCAGCGAACCGCAGATGACGGCTGACATGTTCGAGCAAACCCCAGTGAGCGGCGCGGACGGGTAGTCGTCCGGCAAACCCTGCAATCGTAGCGCGACGCTTCGCCCAAGGCGACAGCCGGTTGCCGGGCGAAGCCGCGGCGGGAGTCATGAAATGCGCGCATCATCGCGTTCTACAAGGCTTTCTTAACGTCTTCGCGCTTGCGTGGGTAGTACCCGCTCACTAGACTGACGCGCTTACTTTTCCCTTTTCAGCCGGCGCGCCAGGCCTCATGTTCAAGAAGTTCCGCGGCATCTTTTCCAACGATATTTCCATCGACCTCGGCACCGCCAACACGCTGATCTACGTGCGTGGGCAGGGCATCATCCTGAACGAGCCGTCGGTGGTGGCGATCCGCCAGGATCGCGGCCCGGGTGGTCCGCGTGCGGTGGCCGCCGTCGGTGGCGACGCCAAGCGCATGCTCGGGCGCACGCCGGGCAACATTGCCACGGTGCGCCCGATGAAGGACGGCGTGATCGCCGACTTCACCATGACCGAGGCGATGCTGCAGCACTTCATCAAGCAGGTGCACAAGTCGCGCATGCTCCGTCCCAGCCCGCGCGTGCTGGTCTGCGTACCGTGCGGATCGACCCAGGTCGAACGCCGCGCCATCAAGGAATCGGCCGAGGGTGCCGGCGCCCGCGACGTGTTCCTGATCGAGGAGCCGATGGCTGCCGCGATCGGCGCCGGCATCCCCGTGCACGAGGCGCGCGGCGCGATGGTGCTGGACATCGGTGGCGGCACCTCCGAGGTGGCGGTGATCTCGCTCAACGGCATCGTCTACTCGCAGTCGGTGCGCGTGGGCGGGGACCGTTTCGACGAGGCGATCATCAACTACGTCCGCCGCAACCACGGCACCCTGATCGGCGAATCGACCGCCGAACGCATCAAGATCGAGATCGGCTGCGCGTTCCCGCAGAGTGAGGTCAAGGAGATCGAAATCTCCGGCCGCAATCTGGCCGAGGGCGTGCCGCGCATGTTCACGATCAACTCCAACGAAGTGCTCGAAGCGCTGCACGAACCGCTCTCGGGCATCGTGGCGGCGGTCAAGTCCGCGCTGGAGCAGACGCCGCCGGAACTGTGCTCGGACGTGGCCGAACGCGGCATCGTGCTGACCGGTGGCGGCGCCCTGCTGCGCGACCTCGACCGGCTGATCTCCGAAGAGACGGGCCTGCACGTCCAGGTCGCCGACGATCCGCTCACCTGCGTCGCCCGTGGCGGCGGCAAGGCGCTGGAACTGATCGACCAGCACGGCAGCGACTTCTTCGCGCCGGATTGAGGGCAAGGCATGGCTGCCGCGCCGCGGCGGCCGTGCTTGCGCAGGGGCATGCGAGCCGTGTTGCTGACATGGGACTGAGGCCGATCCGGCCACCCGTCCCGGGCCTCCTGTGCGATGGAGCACGGCCCATCCGTTGTGCCATGCCGGTGCGTTCTGCCACGCTTGATGGCGACTGTCTGCGTCGCCCCTTCCTTTTCGGATCCTCGTGATGGGCCAGGAATCCTCGCCCCTGTTCGCCGGTTCGACCGGCACGCTGCGGCTGATCGGCTACCTCGCGCTGGCGATGGTGTTGATGGTGCTCGACCACCGCAACGGCTGGATGTGGCGCATCCGCTACGGCGCTGCCGTGGCGGTGGAGCCGCTGTACCGGCTCGCCGGCCTGCCGGTCGAGGGCATGCGCACGCTCTCGGTGGCCTTCGCCGACCGCCAGCGGCTGACCGACCAGAACCAGCGCCTGCGCGAGGATCTGTTGCTGGCCAACGCCAAGCTCAATCGCATGGCCGCGGTGGCACAGCAGAACGAACACCTGAAGGAACTGCTCGACACCCAGCGCAGCCTGGAACTCAACGTGCAGCTTGCGCGCGTGGTCGGCGTCGACCTGGGCGCCTACCGTCATCGCCTGCTGCTCAATGTCGGCGCCCGCGACGGCGTCAAGCCCGGGCAACCAGTGATCGATGCGCGCGGGGTGATGGGCCAGGTCATCCAGACGCTGCCGACAACCTCGGTCGTGATGCTCATCACCGACCCGAACAACGCCCTGCCGGTGACCGTCGAACGCACTGGCCTGCGCACCATCGCCTACGGTTCCCGCGAGGGCGACCGGCTGGTGCTGCCGACCATCCCGATGGCGGCCGACGTGCGCGAAGGCGACCGACTGCTGACCTCCGGCCTGGGCGGTCGCTTCCCGCCCGGCTTCCCAGTTGGCGAGGTTACCCGCGTGGCGCCCGCGGCCACCGGCATGTTCCTGGAGGCGCAGGCGCAACCCAGCGCGGACATCAGCCGCAGCGAGGACGTGTTGCTGCTGCACGATCAGGCCGAGCCGGTGGGTCCGCCCGAGCCGGTGCCGCCGATGGGACCGCCGGCCGACCTCGCCCCCGCGGGCGATGCCACCAGGGCCGCGCCGCCGGCGAAGGGACAACCATGAACCGCCAGCGCCTGGCTCTGTGGTGGTTCATCGGCACGCTGGTGATCGCGTTGCTGTCGATGCTGGTGCCGCTGCCGGATGTTCTTGAACCGTTCAAGCCCTACTGGCCGGCGCTGGTGCTTTTGTACTGGTCGCTGGAGTCGGGCGAACGGGTGACGCTGGGACTGGCCTTCACGATGGGCCTGGCCGCCGACCTGCTCGACGGCGTGTTGCTGGGCGAGCAGGCCTTGCGCCTGACTGCGCTGGTATTCATCGCGCTGCGCTTCCGCTCGCGGCTGCGCTTCTTCCCGATGTGGCAGCAAACGCTGGCGGTGATGGCGCTGCTGGTCAACGACCGCATCCTGCTGACTATCGTGCGCGTGTTCGCCGGCGATGCGCTGCCGCCGGCCAGTTGGTGGATCTCGCCGTTCGTCGGCGCCGCCTTGTGGCCGTTCGTGTTCCTGCTGCTGGACGACCTGCGCATGCGCCTGCGCCTGCAATGAAATGAAGAAGCGGCGTGCCCTGAAGGACCCGCGCGGCGAGGCGGCGCTGTTCCAGCGGCGCTCGCTGGTCGGCTTCGCCCTGATCGTGCTGGGCCTGATTGCGCTGTCCGGACGCTTCTTCTACCTGCAGGTGATGCGCCACGACGAGTTCGTGACCCGGTCGGAGAACAACCGCGTCAAGCCGAAGGTGATCCCGCCGGCGCGCGGCCTGATCTACGACCGCAACGGCGTCCTGCTGGCGGACAACGTGCCGGCCTTCCGGCTCGAAGTGGTGCCCGAGCAGGTCCCCGACATGAGTGCGATGCTCGCGCAGATCGGCGCCGTGGTGCCGCTCGATCCCGACGACGTCGCCGACTTCCGCAAGCGCCTGAAACAGAGCAGGCGCTTCGAGAGCGTGCCGCTGAAAATGCACCTCTCCGAGGACGACATCGCCCGCTTCGCGATCAACCGCTGGCGTTTTCCCGGCGTGGACGTCGTGCCCTACCTCACCCGCCACTATCCCTACGGCGAGTTGTTCGCGCACGTGATCGGCTACGTCGGCCGCATCGACGCCGACGACCTCAAGCGGCTGGACCCTGACCGCTACCAGGGCACCAGCCATGTCGGCCGCAGCGGCATCGAGCGCTCCTACGAGAACATGCTGCACGGCACGCCCGGCTACGAACTGGTGGAGGTCAACGCGGACGGGCGTACCCAGCGCGTACTCGAGACCCATGCGCCGATCCCGGGCAAGAATCTCTACCTGTCCATCGACGTGCGCATCCAGAAGGCCACGATGGCCGCGTTCGACGGCCGCGCCGGCTCAGCGGTGGCGATCGACCCGCGTAACGGCCAGGTGCTGGCGATGGTCAGTGTGCCCAGCTTCGATCCGAACCTGTTCGTCAACGGCATCAGCAGCGCCGACTACAAGGCGCTGACCACCGCGCCGGACAAGCCGCTCTACAACCGCGCGCTGCGGGGCGTGTATCCGCCGGGATCCACCGTCAAGCCGTTCCTCGCGCTGGGCGGCCTGGCCTACGGCGTCCGCAAGCCGCAGGACACGGTGCTGTCGACCGGCGAGTTCTGCCTGCCCGGGTCCTCGCGCTGCTACCGCGACGACAAGCGCGGCGGCGACGGCGTGGTCGACATGGTCGAGGCGATCGAGAAATCCACCAACACCTACTTCTACAAGCTGGCGCTGGACCTGGGCATTGACCGGCTGAGCAACTGGATGGGCCGCTTCGGCTTCGGCAGGAAAACCGGCATCGACCTCGACGGTGAGGAAAACGGCATCCTGCCCTCGCGCGAGTGGAAAATGGAGCATTCGCGCCAGCCCTGGTACCCGGGCGAAACGATCATCGCCGGCATCGGCCAGGGTTACTGGGCGGTGACCCCGCTGCAGCTGGCGCACGCGGTGTCGATCCTGGCAGGGCAGGGCATCCCGCGCGCGCCCAAGCTGGTGATGGCCACCCAGGATGGCGTCGACGCGCCCAAGGTAGCGCTGCCCAATCCGCCGACCGGGCCCTCGCTCGTAAGCGACCCGGCTCACCTGGAGGTGATCAAGCAGGGCATGGAAGCGGTGGTGACCCGCGGTACCGGCGCCAGGCAGTTCATCGGCTTCCCGCTCGTGGTGGCGGGCAAGAGCGGCACGGCCGAGCGCTTCTCGCGCACCACGTCGGCCTACGACACCAACAAGAACACCGCCTACCTCGCCGCGCGCCACCGCGCCTGGTTCGAGGCCTTCGCGCCCGCGGACGATCCGAAGATCTCGGTGGTCGCCATGCTCGAGGCGGGCGCCTGGGGCGCCGAGGCGGCCGGCCCGATCGTGCGCACGGTGATGGAGTCCTGGCTCGCCACCCAGGGCGGCGCAGCGGCACCCCCGCAGTCCTCGCCGGCCGCACCCGTGCCGACGACGCCGTTGCCGCCGGAGGATGTGCCGGTGCCGGCCGAAGGAGGCACCGCGCGATGATCGGGATGCTCTACGCACGCATGCGCCGCTTCCTGCGCCGGATCCTGACCCGGCCACGGATCGATCTTCCGCTGGCGACCGGCCTGCTCGTGCTCGCCACGGTCGGCCTGATCACCCTGTACAGCGCTGGTGGCGGCGACCTGGGCCTGGTCGGCGGACAGGCGGCGCGCTTCGTGCTGGGTGCCGCGCTGTTGCTGCTGATCTCGCGCATCCCGCCCACCGTGTTGCGCAGCTGGACCCCGTGGCTCTACGCCGGCAGCACCGCCTTGCTGGTGGTGGTGGCGATCCTGGGCGAGGGCCGCGGCGCCGACCGCTGGCTGGATCTCGGTTTCATGCGCTTCCAGCCATCCGAACTGCTCAAGCTGACCATGCCGATGATGGCGGCCTGGTACCTGCACCCGCGCCAGTTGCCGCCGAGCTGGAAGGACATGGCGGTGGTCGGCCTGCTGATCGCCATTCCCGCCGGCCTGATCGCCAAGCAGCCGGACCTGGGTACCGCGCTGCTGGTGGCTGCCGCCGGCGCGTTCGCGCTGTTCCTTTCCGGAATGGCCTGGTGGCGCATCGGCCTGTTGCTGGGCATCGCCGCGGCGATGGTGCCGGTCGGCTGGCATTTCATGCACCAGTACCAGCGCGACCGCGTGCTGACCCTGCTCAACCCCGAGGCCGATCCGCTGGGCAACGGCTGGCACATCATCCAGTCGCAGATCGCGGTCGGCTCGGGCGGCATCTTCGGCAAGGGCTGGCTGCACGGCACGCAGTCGCGGCTGGACTTCCTGCCCGAGCACACCACCGACTTCATCTTCGCCGTGTTCTCCGAGGAATTCGGCCTGGTCGGCGTGGTCTGCCTGCTGGCGCTGTATGCCTTCATCATCGGCCGCTGCCTGTGGATCGCGATGGAGGCGCGCGACACCTATTCGCGCCTGCTCGCCGGCGCGATCGCGATGAGCTTCTTCGTCTACGTCTTCGTCAACGGCGGCATGATCGCCGGCATGCTGCCGGTGGTCGGCGTGCCGCTGCCGTTCGTCAGCTACGGCGGCACCTCGGCGGTCAGCCTGCTGAGCGGTTTCGGCGTGCTGATGTCGATCCACGCCAACCGCAAGATGCATGACTGAGCGGCGCCAGTCCGTCGCCCCGATGCCGCCCCGGATCGCGCGTGCACGCGTGTTAGGCTTGGGTGCGATGTCGATCCGCGCGGTGTTCCCCATGTCTTTCCTTCACTCGTGCCGCCTGCCCGGCGTGCTCGCCGCCCTCCTGCTGGCCGTCGCGCCGGTGCATGCCGAGAAAACGGTCCATCCCGGCCAGGCCGAACTGGTGCGCGAGGTGGCGCGCGACACCGGCAAGGACCCGGGCCAGCTGAATGCGTTGCTCAGCGCCGCGCAGATGCAGCAGTCGATCATCGATGCGATGAACCGCCCGGCCGAAGCGAAGCCGTGGAAGGACTACCGGCCGATCTTCATCACGCCCAAGCGGATCGACGAGGGCGTGGCGTTCTATCGCGAGCACCGCGAACTGACCGAGCGCATCGCCAACCAGTACGGCGTGGCGCCCGAGTACCTGGTCGCCATTCTCGGCGTGGAAACCTTCTACGGCCGCAACACCGGCAAGTACAAGGTGCTCGATGCGCTGGTCACGCTGGGCCTGTACTACCCGCCGCGCGCGAAGTTCTTCCGCGAGCAGCTGAAGGTGCTGCTGGAACTGCCGGCCGACCACCTGGCCGGCCCGCTGGACACGCTCACCGGCTCCTACGCCGGCGCGCAGGGCTGGGGTCAGTTCATGCCTTCCAGCATCCGCGACTTCGGCGTGGACGGCGACCATGACGGCCACATCGACATGCAGGGCTCGCTGCCGGACATCCTGGCCAGCGTCGCCAACTATTTCGCCGGGCACGGCTGGGAGCGCGGCGGCCCGGTGGCCGCGCGGGCGCAGCCGGATACCGCGCCGCGGCCGCTGGACGTGCCCGACGCGCAGCCGCGCTGGCCACTGGAGCAGCTGGAGGCCTGGGGCTACGCGCCGCTCGAAGCGTTCGATCCGGGCCGGATGACCAGCCTGCAGGCGCTCGAGGGCGGCAACGGCCTCGAATACTGGTTCACCTTCCAGAACTTCTACGTCATCACCCGCTACAACAAGAGCCCGCTGTACGCCCTGGCCGTGCACCAGCTCGCCCAGGGCATTGCCGCAGGCGTGCGCTCGGCGGACGCCGTGCCATGAGCTGGCGCGCGGGCGTCCTGGTGATACTCGCGCTGGCGCTGGCCGGGTGTGGCGGTTCGCATCCGCGCCCCTCGCGTGGCGGCAAGACGGTGGGGCCGCGGGCGGAGGGCAGCCGCGGTGGCTTCAGCGACGACATCAGCCGCCCGCAGTCCAGCCGCTACAGCCAGAGCAGCGACAGCGTCCCGCCGCCGATCGACGTCAGCCAGATTCCCGAGCCGGTGCCGAAAGTCGAGCCGCGCTCGCTGTATGGCAACAAATCGCCCTACACCGTGCTCGGCAAGACCTACCGCGTGCTTTCCAGCGCGCAAGGCTACGACGAACGCGGCATAGCCTCGTTCTACGGTGCCAAGTTCCACGGCTACAAGACATCGAGCCTGGAGAACTACGACATGTATGCCTTCAGCGCGGCACACAAGACGCTGCCGCTGCCGAGCTACGCCCGGGTGACCAACCTGGAGAACGGCAAGAGCGTGATCGTGCGCATCAACGACCGCGGGCCGTTCCATGAGAACCGGCTGATCGACCTGTCCTACGCCGCCGCCGTGAAGATCGGCATCTGGCCCAAGGGCACCGGCCTGGTCGAGGTACACGCGATCGACCCCACGCATCCGGACGAGGATGCACCGCCTGCGGAACTGACCGGCCAGCCGGCGGTCCCACCGGGTGGCGCCCATCCGGCGATCTGGCTGCAGGTGGGCGCCTTCTCGGACCTCGCCAACGCCGACCGCGTGGCCAACAGGCTCCGCTCGGCCAGGCTGGCGCCGGTGCAGGTGAGCGACGTGGAAGTCAACGGACGCAACATACGCCGCGTGCGCGTCGGCCCGCTGGACGACGTGGACCAGGCCGACCGGGTGACCGACCAGATCGAACAGCTCGGCCTCCCCCGACCGCAGGTCGCGGTAGACTGAGCGATGCACATTCGCGCTGGCGCGCGGGGCGCCGGCTACAGCCACACTTATTGAAATGGGATCGAAACCGACGATGAGCTTTTTCCGCCGTACCCTAGCCACCTTCGCCGCCGCCGCGCTGGTCGTCGGCGCCGCGTTCGCGCAGCAGACGCCGCCGAAGCCCTCGCCGGTGCCGCGCCCGACCGTGCCGGAGGCGCCGGTGCCGCCGCCGCCGGACGTCGACGGCAAGGCCTGGGTGCTGATGGACTACGCCACCGGGCAGATCCTCGCCAGCAAGAATCCTGACGAGCGCGTGGAGCCGGCCTCGATCACCAAGATCATGACCGACTACGTCGTCTCGGCCGAGCTTGCCAACGGCAAGATCAAGATGACCGATCCAGTCACCATCAGCGAGCACGCCTGGCGCGGTGGCGGTGCGGGCACCGATGGCTCGACCAGCTTCCTCAAGCTCAACAGCCAGGTCCCGCTGAAAGACCTGCTGTACGGCATGATCATCCAGTCAGGCAACGACGCGGCGATCGCGCTGGCCGAGCACACCGCCGGTTCCGAGGAGGCCTTCGCCAACCTCATGAATGCCTACGCCAAGCAGCTGGGCATGACCAACTCGCACTTCGAGAACGCGTCGGGCTACCCGATCGAGAATCACTACACCACCGCGCGCGACATTGCGATTCTCTCGCGCGCGCTGATCCACGACTTCCCCGAGGACTACGCGATCTCCGCGGTCAAGCAGTTCGAGTGGAACGGCATCAAGCAGGGCAACCGCAACACCCTGCTGTGGCGCGACCCGAGCGTGGACGGCATCAAGACCGGCCACACCGCCGCCGCCGGCTACTGCCTGGCCGCCTCGGCCAAGCAGGGCGACTCGCGCATGATCGCCATCGTGATGGGCGCCAGCTCCGAGAAGGCCCGCGCCGATTCGGCCATGGCGCTGCTCAACTACGGCTTCCGCTTCTACGAGACCCACAAGCTCTACGACGCCAACAAGCCGCTCGCCACGCCCAAGCTCTGGAAGGGCGAGGCCGACACGCTCCCGCTCGGTATCACCCAGCCGCTGGACGTGACGGTCAAGCGCGGGCAGTACGACCAGCTCAAGGCCACCATGGACATCCCCGCCACGCTGATCGCCCCGTTCAAGAAGGGCCAGCAGGTGGGCACGCTGCGCGTCACGCTGGATGGCAAGCCGCTGCAGTCGGCGCCGCTGGTCGCGCTCAATGATGCCCCCCAGGGCGGCTTCTTCAAGCGCCTTTGGGATTCCATCCTGCTGTGGTTCCACGGCGACAAGAAGGACGACGCTGCGGCCACGGCCCCTGCCGCGGACAAAAAGTGATGCAAGAGATCGACTTCAGCCAGGCGAAGAGGGAAGGTAAGGGCTTCCAGTTCCCCGGTGAGTTCGAGATCACCGCGATGGGCGACGCCAGCGCGGATCTGCCCAGGCGGGTGCCGCAGATCCTCGAGGCGCAAGGCCTGCACGTGCTGCACGAGACGGTCAGCCATCGCGCCTCGCGCGAGGGCAAGTTCGTCTCGGTGACGGTGAGCTTCCGCTGCGACAACCGCGAGCAGTACGACGGGGCGCACGCGGCGCTGCGCGCCGATCCGGCGATCCGCTACACGCTTTAGGCTTTTTGCTCCCTCTCCCCTCCGGGGAGAGGGCCGGGGTGAGGGGCCGCGCTTGCCTTGAACTTCAGCAACCGGCTTCCCCGCGAGCCCCGCCCCTCACCCAAACCCTCTCCCCGGAGGGGAGAGGGCTTCAACTCGCCGCCGCTTGCATTTCGCCCCGCGCGCCTCATCTGCTTCCCATTTCCCCGGTAGCGCCTGCATGCCCCCCGACTCCCGACCGCTTCTCATCCGCCGCCTCGGCCGCCAGCCTTACGAGCGCACCTGGAAGGCGATGAGCGCCTTCACCGACGCGCGCGGCCCGGACACCCCCGACGAGCTGTGGCTGCTCGAGCACGACCCGGTGTTCACCCTGGGCCAGGCCGGCAAGATGGAGCACGTGCTGGCACCGGGCGACATACCGCTGATCCCGGTCGACCGCGGCGGCCAGGTGACCTATCACGGTCCGGGCCAGATCGTCGGCTACCCGCTGATCGACCTGCGCCGGACCGGGGTGGGCGTGCGCGAACTGGTCCACCGCATCGAGCAGGCGCTGATCGATACGCTGGCGCACTGGTCGATCGACGCCGCGCGGGTGGAGGGTGCCCCCGGCGTCTACGTGGCCGGCGCCAAGGTGGCTGCCCTGGGCCTGCGCGTGCGTCGGGGCTGCAGTTTCCACGGGCTGGCCTTCAACGTGGCCATGGACCTGGAGCCGTTCGGCCGCATCAACCCTTGTGGCTACAAGGGTTTGGCCGTCACGCAAGTGCTAGACTTGGGCGGCCCGTCGCAGTTGGCGCAAGTCGAGGACGTGCTGGTGGACCAGTTCTGCCGCCAGTTCGGCTTCCACGCGGTGCCGGCCGCCCCCGTCCTCCCCGAACTCCCCGCGCGCGCCGCGGTCTAGGCAGTCGCAGATGAGCGAAATTTCCTCCAGGGTCATCCCGATCAGCGTGGTCGACGCGCCCGAGAAGCAGTTGGGCAACGACAAGATCGCCCGCAACCGCGCCGCGTTCGACACCAGCGTGCCGATCCTGCGCAAGCCCTCGTGGATCCGTGTGCGGCTGCCCCAGGGCAACGCCGTGCAGGAACTGAAGGCGCGCCTGCGCGAGAACGCGCTGGTGACGGTGTGCGAGGAAGCCTCCTGCCCGAACATCCACGAGTGCTTCTCCAAGGGCACCGCCACGTTCATGATCCTGGGCGAGGTGTGCACCCGTCGCTGCTCGTTCTGCGACGTGGCCCACGGCCGTCCGCAGCCGCCCGATCCGCTGGAGCCGGCACGCCTGGCGCAGACCATTGCCGACATGCGCCTGAAGTACGTGGTGATCACCTCGGTCGACCGCGACGACCTGCGCGATGGCGGCGCGGAGCATTTCGCCAGCTGCATCCGCGCCGTGCGCCATGCCAGCCCCAGCATCAAGATCGAGATCCTGACTCCCGACTTCCGCGGCAAGGGCCGCATGGAGCGCGCGCTGGAAGTGCTCCAGGCCTACCCGCCGGACGTCTTCAACCACAATCTCGAAACCGTCCCGCACCTGTACCGCGAGGTGCGCCCGGGCGCCGACTACCAGTGGTCGCTGGACCTGCTCAAGCGCTTCAAGGCGCAGCACCCGGACGTGCCGACCAAGTCCGGCATCATGCTGGGCCTGGGCGAGACCTTCGAGCAGGTCATCGAGACGCTGCGCGATCTACGCGCCCATGACGTGGACATGATCACCATCGGCCAGTACCTGCAGCCCACGCCGCACCATCACCCGGTCGTGCGCTACTGGACTCCCGACGAATTCGACGCGCTGCGCGAGGCAGGCGAGGCGATGGGCTTCCATCACGTCGCCTCCGGCCCGCTGGTGCGTTCCTCCTATCATGCCGACCTGCAGGCCCATGCAGCCGGCGTCACCGAACTCGCCTGAGATCCCCATGACCCTGCGTCCCACGCTCGCCCTGCTGCTTGCCCTGGTCCTGCCGGCCGCCCACGCCCAAGCGCAGGCGCCCGCCGTGCAGGGCGAAGAAGGCCACAAGGCTTCCACGCTGCCGCTGAAGTCCACGGACACCCAGGCCGATGCCGCGCAGCTGTCCGCGCGCTTCCTCACGCGCTTCCACTACGACGCCAAGCCGCTCGACGACGTCATGTCGGCCAAGATCTACAAGGCCTACTTCGACATGCTCGACGGCGAGAAGGTGTTCTTCACCCAGGCCGACATGGCGCGCTTCGAGCCGCTCAAGACCAAGTTCGACGACGCCATCTGGAACAAGGACCTGTCCGGCCCGTTCAGCGTGTTCAACCTGTACGTGCGCCGCGCGATCGACCGCATGAACTTCGCGCGCGACCTGCTCAAGCAGGGCTTCGACCTGACCAAGGAAGAGAACTACACCTACGACCGCGAACACGCCGCCTGGCCGGCCGACCAGAAGGCGCTCGACGACCTGTGGCGCAAGCGCACCAAGAACGACTGGCTGCGCCTGAAGCTCGCCGGCAAGAGCGACGAGGACATCCGCAAGACGCTGGACAAGCGCTACGCCGGCTATATCGACCGCGTGAAGCAGCTCGACGGCGAGGACGCGTTCCAGACCTTCATGAACGCTTACGCCGAAACCACCGACCCGCACACCGACTACCTCGGCCCGCGCGCGGCGGAGAACTTCGACATCGCCATGAAGCTTTCGCTCGAGGGCATCGGCGCGGTGCTGCAGGCGCGTGACGAGTACACCCAGATCCGCGAAGTGGTCCCGGGCGGCCCGGCCGACAAGTCAGGCAGGGTCCACGTGGGCGATCGCATCGTGGCGCTCGGCCAGGGCACCGACGGGCCGATGATCGACGTGATCGGCTGGCGCCTGGATGACGTGGTCGACAAGATCCGCGGCAAGAAGGACACCACCGTCCGGCTGGAAATCCTGCCGGCCGACGCCGGCCTGGACGGCAAGCACGAGCTGGTCACCCTGGTGCGCAAGAAGGTGAGCATCGAGGAGCAGGCGGCCAAGAAGAAGATCATCGAGGTCAAGGACGGCGACGTCACCCGCAAGATCGGCGTGATCGACCTGCCGACCTTCTATTCCGACTTCGGCGCGCGCCGCGAGGGCGACAAGGACTACAAGAGCGCCACTCGCGACGTCGCCAAGCTGCTCGGCGAGCTCAAGGCCGCCGGCGTGCAGGGCGTGGTCGTCGACCTGCGCAACAACGGTGGCGGTTCGCTGGCCGAAGCCAACGAACTGACCGGCCTGTTCATCGACCAGGGCCCGGTGGTGCAGGTGCGCGATGCGCGCGGCCAGGTGGAAGTGCAGGGCGACGATGAGGCCGGCCTGACCTGGAGCGGCCCGATGGCGGTGCTGGTCAACCGTGGTTCGGCCTCGGCCTCGGAGATCTTCTCCGCGGCGATCCAGGACTACGGCCGCGGCCTGATCATCGGCCAGCCGACCTTCGGCAAGGGCACCGTGCAGAACCTGGTCGACCTGGACCGCTTTGCCCAGGGCGACAGCGAGAAGCCGCAGTACGGCGAGCTGAAGATGACCATCGCCGAGTTCTTCCGCATCAACGGCGGTTCGACCCAGCTGAAGGGGGTCACGCCGGACATCCTGTTCCCGAAGAACGGTGACGAGAAGGACTTCGGCGAATCGACCTACGACAACGCGTTGCCGTGGACGCAGATCCAGAAGGCGCCCTACAGCCAGGTCGCGGACCTTACCGCCTACCTGCCGCAGCTGAAGGCCAAGCACGACACGCGCGTAGCCAAGTCGCCGGCCTGGCAGCTGATGCTCGACGAGCTGGCGCAGTACAAGAAGATGCGTGACCAGACCACGGTCTCGCTCAACCTTGCCGAGCGCCAGGCCGAGCGCAAGCGGCAGGATGCGATCCAGGCCGATTTCCGCGCCCGCCACAAGGCGATCGATGGCACCGACGGCAGCCTGGCCGGCGACGAATCCCCGCTGGACGACGGCCTCAACGCCAACGAGCGCAGCCTCAAGGCCGAGCTCAAGCAGGAGAAGGAAGCCAAGAACGCCAAGGATCCGGAGCTGCAGGAAACGGCGCACATCCTGTTCGACGCCATCGGCATGATCAAGGCCAATCCGAAGCTGGCCGCGGAAGTGCTGCCCTACGGCGGCAAGTTCTCCACTGCGGCGGTGACGCCTCGGGAGAAGCCCGCGGCGCAGCCCCGCTGAAGGATGAAAAAGCCCGGCCTGGCCGGGCTTTTTTTTGGTCGGTTCTGCCTTGCCATTGAACCCTCTCCCCTCCGGAGAGAGGGCAGGGTGAGGGGCCGGGGCTCGCGCGGAAGCTGATCGATGCGGGTGCGCTTTTTACCCATTGCTCCGTCAGCAGGGCCGAGGCCAGTGCGACCCCTCACCCCAACCCTCTCCCCGGAGGGGAGAGGGAGCTGGCCACTCGTAATCGGGTCAATACCCGCGGCCGTGCCTTTGAACCATCCTCCCCCTACGGGGAGGGCAGGGCGAGGGGCCGGTTCGCGGGGAAGCCGGTCGATACGCATGAAGGGAGACGGAGAGGATCGGGGCGTCCGCCCGACCCAACACCCTCAGTCCTTCTTTCCGGCTTTCTCCTTCGCCGCGGCTTTCTGCGCTTTCTCCCACGCCTGGAACGCCTCCACGTGCGGCATGTCCCGCAGCACCTTCGAGCGTGGGTCGACGATCATCAGGCTTCCCTCGGGCACCCTGAGCTCGCCAGTGCCGTCGGCCATTGGCAGCGTGTGCACGGCATGGCCGACCTGCACTTCGACCGGCATCGGGAACGGCTCGCCATGCCCGGTCACCCAGCGGAACCGGAGCGTGTCGCCGTGGCGCGTCGTTTCCAGCCTTGGCAGCTTCGCGTCGTACAGGTACACGTCGAAGAACCATTTCAGATCCTTGCCGGTCACCTGGTCGACGATGGCCATGTACTCCTTCGTGGTGGCGTAACGCGGCTTGAAGTTGCCGGGCTTCGGGTCCGCTCGCCCGTAGACCAGCCGCCGCACGCTCTCGAAGAACGCATCGTCGCCGATCAGCCCGCGCAGCGTGTGCAGCACCAGCGAGCCCTTGTAGTAGATGTCCAGGCCTGGCCCGGTCGTCCCGTCGTACACCCCTTCCTCGGTCTTGGGCTGGTCCGACACGATCGGCGAGGTGTTGGAGAGCTTCATCCGCTCGTCGTGCAGCATCGAGAAATACGGCATGTCGCCGTTGAGGTACTGCCCGTACAGCGGCTGCATGTAGGTACCGAAGCCCTCGTGCAGCCACATGTCGTCCCAGTTGCGGTTGGTCACCTGGTTGCCGAACCACTCGTGCGCGAACTCGTGCTGCAGCAGCCAGTCGAAGCCGTACTCGCTCTTCGGGTAGCCGTTGCCGTAGGCGTTGATGGTCTGGTGTTCCATCCCCAGGTGCGGCGTCTCCACCACACCCATCTTCTCGTCGCCGAACGGGTAGGGGCCGATTTCCTGCTCGAAGAAATCCAGCATCCGCGGGAACTCGCCGAACAGCGCCTTCGCACCCGCCTCGTGGCCGCGCAGATACCACAGCTCCATCGGGATCGTATTGCCGTAGCGGCTCCTGTAGTCGCCCTTGAGCTCCTCGAACGGACCCACGTTGATGGTGATCGCGTAGGTGTCCGGTTGCTTGATCCGCCAGTGCCACGTACGCGTGGCGCCGTTGTCCTTGATGCCGACCAGCACGCCGTTGCCCGGCGCGGCCAGCGCCTTGGGCACGGTTACCCAGGTGTCGACCAGGTCGGGCTCGCCGGTGGGCTGGTCGATGCACGGCCAGAACAGGTCGCAGCCCTCGCCCTCGACGGCGCTGGCGATCCACGGCTGGCCGTCGTCGGTATGGCTCCACACGAAGCCGCCGTCCCAGGGGGCGCGATTGGCGACGTGCGGCTGGCCAGCGTAGACGATGGTGGTGCTCACGCTGCCGCCCCTGGCCAGCGGCGTGGGAAGGCGGATGCGCAGGCGGCCGTCGGGATTGCTCCATGCACTGCCGGCCAGTGCCTTGCCGTCGACGGCGATGCTGCGGATCGGCAGGTTCTTGTCCAGGTCCAGCAGCAGCACGTCGGTGGGCGCGCGCGCGGTGAAGCGCAGCGTGGCCTCCCCGTCGAGATGGCGCCGTTCCGGGTCGATCGTGAAATGCAGGTCCGCGTGGTCGAAGTGCAGGCGCGCCTGCTCGGCGGGCATGGTGCCGCCGGAGTCGAGCGTCTGCGCGGTGAGCTTGGGCTGCTCGACGGTGGCCGGTTCGGCTGCGTTGGCGCTTGCGCTCAGGCCTAGCGCGACGCCTAGCGCCAGCAGGGACAGGCGTGGGTGCATGGGGCGGCTCCTTGGGGGTTTGATCAGCCAGCATGCCGCGTGCGCGGCTGCCGCGAGTAGGCCAGAAGTCACGCCGCCGGGCGGCGGCTCAAAGGGCGTAGCCGAGGCGGTCGATCAGCGGGCGCAGCAGCGGCAGCACCGGTTCGAACTGCGCGCGGTAGCCGTGCCAGCGGTTGACCGCCCGCGGGTGGATGCCCTGGGTGACCTGCGCATAGCTGGGCGTGCTGATGAAGCGCTTGCTCCGCGCGTGCTCGGCGAAGCGGGCCATCGGCAAGGCATCGTCGACCTCCAGGAAGGCACCGAGCCGCGCGAGGTGACCGTCCAGGTCCTCGACGGCCGATTCGTAGCGCCATTCGAACACCTGCGGCGCAAACACCTCCACCTGCCGGTACCACTGCTCGAACGCCTGCACGTAACCCCGCGCCAGGCGTTCCAGTGACGAACACAGGACCATGAACGCCGGCGAGCGGAACGGCTGCATGCTGCAGCTCAGCAGCACGTCGCACGGATGGCGCAGGCACAGGATGATCCGCGCCTGCGGGAACAGCCGCATGATCATCGGCAGGCACAGCATGTTGAGCGGATTCTTGTCGACCAGCCGGTGCTGCCCGAGGTCCGGCAACACGCGGCCGACCATACGGGCGTAGGCGGCGCGCAGCTGGTCGGTCTCCGCGCCGGTGAGGTTTGCCAGGTCGGCCGGGTAGTGCTGGCCGACCTGTTCCATGCGTTCGGTCAGCTCGTGGATGAAGGCGCGCTCGTCCATCGACCGGAAGTCCGGGTGGGCATCGAGCATCTGCTCCAGCAACGTGGTGCCCGAGCGCGGGAAGCCGACCACGAAGACCGGGCTCTGCCGGCTGTCCGGCGCGGGCAGCGGGCGCCAGCGCACGAGGGCCGTGCGATCGACCTCGGCCATCTGCAATGGCTGGCTGTCGGGCGCCAGCAGTTCGGGCAGCACGTCGCGCGCGGTGTCCAGTTGCGCCGCGTGGGCAGTCTGCAGTGCCTGCCAGGCCTGGTCGTGCAGCCCTTGCCGGTCGCATGCCGCGGCCAGCGCGAACGCCGCACTGGCGCGGGTTTCTTCATCGCCGGCCGACGCGAGCGCGCGACGGTACAGCGCTGCGGCGTCGGCGCAGGAGCCGGCACGCATGGCCAGCGCGGCGTGGGCGCGCCAGACATCCGCGCGCGCCGGATGGGCCTCCGGCGGCAACGCGTCGAGTGCGTCGAGCGGCAGCCGCTCCAGCTCCCGCCGCGCCTGCTCGAGCTGGTTGTTGCGCTCATGCAGCAGGACCCGCTGCGCGGCGATGCGCCACCGCAAGGACTCACCCGCCTGCCCGCCGGGCAACTGCGCCCGCGCCAGCGCAGCCAGCGCTGCCTCCAGATCGCCCTGCGCCGAGAGCATGGTCGACAGGACCAGGGCCTGTTCGCCCGGTTGTCCCGGCCAGTCGCCGGCGCCAGCCAGCATGGCCTCCTGCCCGGTGTTGTCCCCGCAGACGTAGCAGGCGAACGCGGCCTGCAGGCGTGCCTCGATCACCTCTGGCGCGCGGTCCACCGCGTCGAGCAGGATCTCCCGCGCGGAGGTCCAGCGCCGCTGCTGGATGTAGAGCAGGCCGCGGTTGTAGAGCACGTCGGCGTCGTCGGGCGCCAGCGACATCGCCGTCGACAGGGCCTGCTCGGCGGCGGGAAGGTCGCCGCTCAGCCGGCAGGCGACGCCCAGGTTGTTCCAGTAGGCCGAGACCTCCGGCCGCCGCTGCGCCAGTCGGCGGAACGTCGCCGCGGCGTGGCCGTAACGGCCGGTGGCCTGTTGCGCCAGCCCGAGCAGCAGCTCGATCCCCTCGTCCGCGGTGCCGCCGGCCTGGCTGGCAAGCGCGATCACGCGCTCCATGTCGCCGGCGTTGAACGCGCCGGCCATGGCGTTGGCGAGATCGGTGGTGGGGTGGGGCATGCGTCCTCGGGCGCGGTCGGCGAACCGCATTATGCAAGAGGGGCCGCGGAGCGATCCGCGGCCCCTCCCGGGTGCCAGTCAGTTTGCGCTGGCGTGGTGCGTCAGAACTTCACCGTCGCACGGACCCAGTAGTAGCGTCCGAGTACATCGTAGGTGGCGGTGTCGACGTTGTAGTTCGAACCGTTCTGGTAAAGCCGCGGCGGCTGCTTGTCCATGATGTTGTCCACGCCGATGTCGAACTTGGTGTGGATCGCCGGCACGTTGTAGCCCAGCTGGATCGAGTGGTACAGCACCGAGGCGACCGGGATGTTGACGCCGGCGATGGCGTAGTCGGCGTTGAGCGCGGTCAGGTGGTTGATGTAGCGCGACTGCCACTGCGCATTCCAGTTGCCCTTGCCCCAGTTGAGCGTGACCGTACCGCGCCAGCGCGAGATGTTGCCGAACTGCGGGGTATAGGTGCCGGCGTAATTGACCGACTCCGCCCCTGGCTCGCCCGGCGTGGCGTTGACGTTGTAGGTCGACGTGTAGCTGGTGTTGAGGCCCGCCCGGAAGTTGCCCGGGTCCATGCTCCCGACATTGAAGTGCGGAATCTTGTAGCGCAGCGTGTAGTCGATGCCGGAGGTGCTGAGCGTGCCCAGGTTCACCACCGGCGTGTTGATCAGGAACACCTGGCCCGGCTGGCGGCTGGTGTTGTCCTGGCGGGTGATGAACGAGCAGTACGGGCTGGCGTTGTTGTTGTAGCAGGAGTTGACGACCGTATCGGCCTGGATCGCGGTCAGCGTGTCGGACAGGTAGATGTGCCAGAAGTCGAGGCTGGTCGACAGGCCCGGCGCCCAGTCCGGGTCGTAGACCAGGCCGAAGTCGATCGACTTGCCCTTTTCCGGCTTCAACGTCGCGCCCACCGTGGAGGCACCGGAATAGAAGGTGTTCACCTGCGCCGGCGAGTTGCCGGCCCAGTTCACCGGAACAAACTGGCAGGCGGCCTGGTGCGCCGCCAGTTCCTCGGCGGTGCGTCCGACGCAGGGGTCGTTCAGCACCGGCTGGACCAGCGTGCGGCCGTCATACAGCTCGTTGAGGTTGGGCGCGCGGAACACCTGCGAAACCGTGCCGCGGACCAGCAAGGTATCGGTCGGGCGCCACTCGATCGCGATCTTGCCGTTGGTGGTCGTGCCGGTGGTGCTGTAGTTGGAGCTGCGTACGCCCAGGTCCAGGTACAGCGACTTGGCCCACGCCACGTCCGACACCAGCGGGATCAGCGTTTCGGCGAACACCTCCTTGACGTCATAGCTGCCGCGGCCAGGCGAGCCGCAGGCCTCCTGCAGGATCTGGCAGGTGGTGGTCACCGGGTTGAGCACCGCGAAGTCGCTCACGGTG
The DNA here is from genome assembly GCF_051900425.1 of Frateuria sp. GZRR33. NCBI lineage: Bacteria > Pseudomonadati > Pseudomonadota > Gammaproteobacteria > Lysobacterales > Rhodanobacteraceae > Frateuria > Frateuria sp. GZRR33. Next base: position 14,975 of record NZ_JBHZGK010000018.1, on the reverse strand, counting down.
TAGTTCATGAACTGCTTGCGGTACAACGCGCCGACCGACAACTGCACCGGCCCGGCAGGCAGGTCCCACAGCTCGCCGCTGGCATCGACCTGGGCCTGCTTGGTCGACTGGGTGAACACGTAGATCGGCGTCTTCACGCCGGAGCTCAGCACGTCGCCGGCATTGGCCTGATCGAAGATGTTCGCGCCGGCATCGACGGCGGCCTGCAACGAGGGAATGTCCACTTCGTTGGTGTCACGCTGGTCGCGCTTGGTGTGGCTGTAGTTGATCGACGCATCCCAGATCCAGCTGCTGGTCTGGCCGAAATTGCCGCGCAGCCCGGCGTTGATCTGCCCGGTGTTGGTGGTGTAGCTGTGCACGCGCGTGCCGGCACCGGTCAGGCGAGTCTGGAAGTTGTAGCCGCTGTTCGGATCGCCGGGGATCGCGTTCTGGCTGAACGTGATGCCGAACGGATTGATCGGGTTGTCGGCGGAGATGATCAGGCCGTCGCCCGTGCCGACCGGCGAGGGCGCGTCCTGTCCGCTGGACACCGTGTGGTTGTAGAACGCGTTGACGAACGCGGTCACGTTGTCGGTGACGTTGAAGTCCGCCAGGAAGAATCCGTTGGTGCGCTTCTGCGCGGTCTGGATGTAGTTGAGCGCGGCGTAGTTGTAGGTGTCGGAGGAGAGCCGGCAACGGTAGTCGCCCAGGCTCGATCCGTCGCCCGAGGCCAGCGTCACCTGGGCGGTGCCGGTGGCCGGATCGACGGCGCAGCCATACTGGGCGGCGACCGAGGCGGGCACCTGGATGCGGCCGGTCGGGATCGAGCTGGAGCCGGCCGCGACCACCGAACCGCTCGACAGGTACAGCTGCTGCCGGGAGAACTTGCGCCTGGCTGCGAGGGTCTCGTCGTACTTGTTGTAGTCGATGCCCGCGGCAATGCTGTAGCGCTCGCCGGTCATGCCGCCGGTCAGGTTGAAGCCGTGGCGCTTGGCGTCGCCGTGGCTGGAGATGCCGTCGTTCAGGCTGAACTGGACGCCCTTGAAGTCCTTGCGCAGGATGAAGTTGACCACGCCGCCGATGGCGTCGGAGCCATATACCGTGGAGGCGCCTTCGGCCAGCACGTCGACCCGCTCGATCATTTCCGGCGGGATCAGGTTGATGTCCGGGTTGGCCATGCGCTGGCCGTTGACCAGCACCAGCGTGCGGTTGTTGCCCAGGCCGCGCAGCGAGACGCGCGAGGCGCCGTCACCGGCTTCCAGCAACGGGCTGGCCACGCCGCCGCCGTTGCTGTTGTTCTGCGGGTTGGTGGCGTTGCCGGAGATGCTCGGCATCTGCTGCAGCACGTCGCCCAGCACGGGCTTGCCCGAGTTGCTGATGGTCGTGCGGTCCAGCGTCACCACCGGGCTGGCCGTCTCGGCGTCCACGCGGCGGATGAGCGAGCCGGTGACCTGGATCGACTCAAGGGTCTTTGCCTCCTTCTTGGAAGGAGCGTTCTGGTCCTGCGCAGCCTGCTCGGACGAGGTCGGATTGTCCGGCGTCGTCACCTGCGCTTGAGCCACCCCCGCTACCGAAAAAACACCCGCACTCAACGCAAGACGCACTGCCAAAGACAAGTGATTCAAGTCGTATTTCATGTGCACTCCCCGGTGAAGTAGATCCCTGCTTCCCCCGCTCTTTCGAGCGCGCCGAGTATGACAGCAACAACTGTTTAACAAGCAAGTGCCCCTGCCCTCAGTCATGGGTCGGGCAAACCCAGCCGTGTCAGGGGCTGGACGGTTGTCATGGCCAGTATTTTTCGGCCGTCTGGACGGCTGAGCCTGGTGCCGCGTCAGGACGGCTCGGCAGTCCGGTTGAAGTCGCCGATGGCGGCGACCAGGTCGGCGACCGCCATGCGTTCGATCTCGCTGAGATCGGGGTTCCAGCTGTCCAGGATCAGCACCACGCGGGTCTGGCCGCTGCGGTTCCATGCTTCGTGCTCGAAGGTGTCGTCGAAGGTCACGCAGCGGCCTTCTTCCCAGACATGGGTTTCGCCACCGACGCGCAAGGCGCACTCCGGCGGCACGATCAGCGGCAGGTGGGTGACCAGGCGGGTGTTGGTGACGCCGCGGTGCGGGAGGATGTGCGTGCCCGGGCGCAGCACCGAAAAAAGCGTCTCCGGCGCATGGTCGCGCACCCGTACCAGCGGCATGCTTTCCAGCAGCGCGCTGGTGTGCGGGCAGCGCGCGCAGTTCGCATCGTGCCGCACGCCGTGCCGGTAGAAGAAGAACGCATCCCAGGCGGCTTCCTGCGGGCCGGTCGCATCGAGCAATCGCGCGGCGACCGCCGCGGCCGAGGGCGCGCCCAGGAACGGCACGAACGGGTCGTCGGCCTCCGACAGCACGGCACGCAGTTCGCCGCGGATCGTATGGAAGGCAGCCTCCAGCCGCGCGTGTTCCGGGAAGCGCTCGCGCGGGTAGTAGGTCCGGCTGGGCACGCCGGGGAAATACAGGAAGAGCGGCCGCTGCCGTGGATCGGGCAGGGGCGCGGGCTGCTCGTTCAGATAGATGGCCAGGCACTGGTCGACGCGGGCCAGCTCCGCGCGCCCGTAGCGCTGGCGCAGCGGCTCGATCACCGCGTCGAACAGCTCGCGCCGGCCAGCCGCCACGTATTGGGTGGCGTGCTTGACCGCCTCGCGTACGCCCGGCGCAGTGGTGTCGTCGCTGAGCCAGCGGCCTTGCGCCTGGGCGGCGTTGATCGCGCCCAGGTAAGCGGTCATCGCCTCGTGCCGGCGCCCCTGTTGCTCGTACACCACGCCCAGCCGCAGGCGTGCGACGAACATGCCCGGTGCCAGCGCCAGACCTTCGCGCAGGCTGCCCTCGGCGCCGCGCAGGTCGCCGGCGATGACTTGCGCGGCACCCAACTGGTGCAGGATCGCCGCGTCCTCTGGCCGGGCATGATGCGCGATGCGCAACTGCTCGATCGCCCGTGCCGAGTCACCCCGCCCAAGATGGCACGAGGCGAGAAACTGCAGCGCGTCGGTGTCGTCGGGCCGGAGCTGGAGCAGGCGCGCGAAGGCCTGCTCGGCAAGCGCGAGGTCGCCCCGCTGCAGCGCGTCGCGCGCCTGCGCGCGGCAGGTGATGACGGTCGCCTCGGGCGGAGTGTCCATCGGTGCGCTCATGCGCGGAGCGTAGCGGACAACGAAGGTATCGGCGCGTGCGGTGGAACGTCGCCGTGCTGGTGGCGAGCGCGCTCACGCCGGCGTCTTCGGTCCCTTCGGGCATTTTCCCATGCAAGCGGGGAAGGACCGGTCGCGTCGCTGTCGAGGCAAACGACTGAACGACTGCTCGCGATGCCTGTCCCGAGCCTTCCCCCGCTTCGCGGGGGAAGGTGCCGACAGGCGGATGGGGGTTACCGGAGCGTGAGACCGCACATGCCGCGGGGCAACGACGCCCCCATGCGGGAGCAGCCGCTCAGTGCGCGTAACGCTGCTGCAGGAACGCAAACATCGCACGCACGCCCATCGCTTCGCCGCCGCGCGGCCGGCCGGGGCGGTCGGCGTCGTTCCAGGCGTAGGTGTCCAGGTGCAGCCAGGGCAGGCCGTCGGGCACGAAGCGCTCCAGGTAGAGCGCCGCCGTGATGGCGCCGGCATGCCGCGAGGCACCGGAGTTGGCGAAGTCGGCCACCGACGATTCGAGCATCTTGCGGTACGGCCGCCACAGCGGGAGGCGCCACAGCGGATCGCCCACCGCGCGGCCGGTCTCCAGCAGGGCGTCGGCCGCCGCGTCCTGGTTGGCGAACAGCACCGGCAGGTCCGGCCCCAGTGCCACGCGCGCCGCACCGGTCAGGGTGGCGAAGTCGAGCATCAGGTCCGGCTGCTGCTCGGCACCGTAGGCGATCGCGTCGCACAGGATCAGCCGGCCCTCGGCGTCGGTGTTGTCCACCTCCACCGTGTGGCCGGCACGCGTGGTGATCACCTCGCCCGGACGCATCGCGTTGCCGGCGATGGCGTTCTCCACTGCCGGGATCAGCAGGGTGAGGCGCACCGGCAGCTTCGCCTGCATCACCAGGCCGGCCAGCGCGATCGCGTGCGCGGCGCCGCCCATGTCCTTCTTCATGTTGCGCATGCCATCGGACGGCTTGATGTCCAGCCCGCCGGTGTCGAAGCACACGCCCTTGCCGATCACCACCAGTTTCGGGTCCGAGGCCTTGCCCCAGGTGAGCTCGAGCAGCCGCGGCGCGCGATGGCTGGCGCGGCCGACCGCGTGGATGGTCGGGAAGTTGGCCTTGAGCAGTTCGTCGCCGATCCACTCGCGCACCTTGGCCTTTTGCGCCTTGGCCAGCTGTTTCACTGCGTCGGCCAGTTGCGCCGGGCCCATGTCCTCGGTCGGCGTGTTGACCAGGTCGCGCACGCGCGCGGTGGCCTCGACCAGGGGCGCCACCGCGGCGAGCTCCGCGCCCGGCACGGCCAGCGTGGCCGGCGCGCGCGTGCCTTTGCGATAGCGCTCGAAACGGTAGGCGCCCAGCGCCCAGCCCAGCGCCGCCAGATGCGTGTCGGTCAGTACGCCGTGCTCGGCCAGGTGGTAGTTGCCCACCGGCAACGCGTACGGCAACCCGGCCAGGGCGGCCAGCGGCTCGGACGGATCGATCGCGACCAGCACGCGGGCGAGCTTGCCGCCGGCATCGGGCAGCAGGGCGAAGCGCCCGGGGCGGGGTTCGAAGCCGGTCTGTTCCAGCCAGCGTTGCTGGGTGGCGTCCAGGCGCTTGAGGGCGTCCTTGTAGCGCGCGCTGTCGACGGTCTCGATGGCGGTGCCCTGGGCCTTGCCGGCCTTGCGTTCGGTCAGGGCGGACGTGGAGCGCTCCGGCATGGCTTCGTGCCTCGTGGCTTACGGCGAGTCGGACATGATGCGCCGATGCGGCGGATATGCCAAACCAAGGCAAGGAAGCCGCGGCGGTGCGCGTCCGGGCACGCCAGCATGTCGGGAATCGCCCCGGCAGGAGCGCGCCTGCGCGCGAGCGGGAGCCATGGCGGTCGCGCACAGGTGCGCTCCTACAAGAGGGTTCGCTGTATGCAGCCCAATGCAGGAAGCGGCTTGCGCGATCTTGGGCCCTCCCGCCGGGGAGAGGGTCGGGTGAGGGGTCGGGGCGCGCGAAGGAAGCCAGCGACGCTAGGACTCCTGGCTGCGCTCCAGCCAGTCCGCCAGCGCACCCATGTCGGGAAGATCCAGGTCCGGCGGTGCCCCGAGCCCATCCGGCCAGGGGCGGCGTTCGCGGTTGATCCATGCCGTGCGCAACCCCGCCTCGCGCGCGCCGCGCATGTCCAGGTCGGCGTCGTCACCGACATGCAGGATGTGCTCCGGCGCCACGCCGAGCCGTCCGGCGGCGACCTGGAAGATCCGCACGTCCGGCTTGCCCACGCCGGTGTCCCGCGCGCAGACCTGGCAATGGAAGTGCGCGTGGATGCCGATCCGCTCCAGGTCCGCGTTGCCGTTGGTCAGGCTCGCCACCGGCCAGCGCGCGGTGATGCGTTCCAGCGCCGGCAGCGCGTCGGAGTAGAGCTCCACGCGGTTGCGCGCGGCGAAGTAGACCTCCCACAGCGCCTCGATCGGTACCTCGTCCATCCCGCAGGCCTCGAAGGCACGCCGCATGGTGAGGTGGCGCTGGGTGGTGAAGTCATGCGCCAGGTCCAGCCGTTCGGCGGCGACCTGCGCGCGCAACTGGCGCATCGCCGGGATCGGCCAGCGCGTGGCGACCTCCGGATGGTGCGTGCGCAGGTAGGCGTCCAGCTCGCGGTCGGCGCATTCCAGCGCCGGCAGTACCGGCCACAGGGTGTCGTCCAGGTCCAGCGTCAGCGCGAGGATGCGCACGCGCGCACCCGTCGCTCAGCGCTCGCCGAGGCGCAGCACCTGGCCAGCCTTCAGCTCGTTGCCCTTGAGGTGGTTCCAGGCGCGCAGGTCGGCCACGTCGACCGAGTGCGAGCGCGCGATCGAGGACAGCGTGTCGCCCTTGGCGACCTTGTAGGTGCGCGGCTTGACGGCAGTGGACTTGACCGTCGCGCTGGCGGTGACCCTGGCGAACGCCGGGCCGCGCGCGGCGGCGGCATCGACCGTGGTGGCCTCGCCGCTCACGCCCTTCAGGCTGGCCTTCTCGGCGGCCTTGGCGCGGCGTTCTTCCAGAGCGCGCTTGGCCTCGGCCGTGCGCTCGGAGGTCGGCGCGATCGCGGCGCGCGAGGCGTAGGTGGCACCCGGTGCGGCGACCGGCGGCGCGGCGGCAGGCGCCGAGGGCTGCTGCTGCGGTACGGCATGCGCCCCCACCGCGGCGAGGATCTGCGCGCGGCGCGAGGCATCGGCGGCGGCCAGCGCGCTGCCGGCGTTATAGGGCACCGCATCGTCGCGGCGCACCACCGCCGCGGCCTTGTCGCCCGTGGCGAAATCGACGAACGCCTTGGCCTCGGCGGCGTGCGGGCTGCCCGGGTTGGTCACCAGATAGAGCGGGGAATAGAGCTTGTAGCTGCCGCTGGCGACGGTGGCTACGCTGGGGGCGGTGCCGTCGATGCGGATCATCTTGACCTTGTGGTTGTCGGCCACGCGCGAGAGCGTGGTCACGCCGATCGCCTTCGGATCGAGCGTCACCGCCTCTTCCAGCTTGGCGGTGTTGACGTACAGGCGCGGCGCCGCCACCGGCTGGTTGCCGCGCCCGAACAGCAGCTTGCGCAGGCTGAACTCGACGCCGTCGCCGGGGCTCGCCACCGCGTAGACATGCATCGGTTCGCTGCGGCCGCCGACCTCGTTCCAGCTGGTGATCTTGCCGTAATAGATGTCGTGCAACTGCTTGAGGGTGAGGTTGCTGACCGGGTTGCTCGGGTGGGTGATCATCACCAGCCCGTCCCACGCCACCGGCGTGAACACCAGCCCCGATTCCTGCGCGCTGCCGTTGCCCGCGCGTGCACTGCCGGCGATGTCGGCGCTGCCGCTGCGCAGCGCATCCAGGCCCGAGGCGGTGTTGAACGGCTGCACCTCGACCTTGCCGCCGCCGCTCCTGGCCCAGGCGGTGGCCAGGTCCTGCACCAGGCCACGCGTGGTGGCCACGTCGCCGCGAAGGGTCAGGGTGGGCCCGGCGGCGAGTGCGACCGTGGTGAGGCAGGCACCCAGCAGGGCGGCGACGGACAGGCGAACGGGACGGACGGGCATGACTTCGGACGACCTACGGCTTCGATGAGTGGCGTGAGCGTGCCGTGTAGAAGGCACGCGCGCAGTGATGGGAGTCCGGTATTTCATCGGTCCCATCGCCAAACATCAAGCACGGTCACAGGCTGGCGTTAAGCAAAGGCGGAGTAGGGGCGTGGTTCGCTCCCTCTCCCCGCCGGGGAGAGGGCTGGGGTGAGGGGCCGGGGCCCCGGGGCCAGCGATGATGTACGCGCTGAGCCGAGCAAAAAGCCCCGGTCGCTTGCCCGAACACTCTTTGCGCAAGAGCGACCCCTCACCCCAACCCTCTCCCCGGCGGAGAGAGGGAGCCGGGTCGGCGTTGTGTCAATCCATCGGCACGTACTGCACGCCGCCGTCGCTATCGACCACCAGCACCAACTGGCGAGGCTGCATCGCGATCAACCCGCGCAACTCGCGCAGGCTCGTTACGCGCCGGTTGTTCACACCGATGACGATGTCGCCTTCGGCCAGCCCAACGCGATCGGCGCGACTGCCCGCCTGCACCGCCGTGACCGCCACGCCGGCGACGCCCTGCCCGCGCTGGGCCATCGACAACTCGCTGAAACGCACGCCCGCCAGCCGCTGATCCAGCGTGGCCCCGTCGACGCTGGCGAGCTTCTCCGGCGTCAGTGTCGCCTGCACCTGGCGCGCCTCGCCGTTGCGGGTGAGCTTCAGCGTGACCTGGCTGCCCAGCGGCAGCAGGCCTTCGGCGTTGCGCAGTTCGTCGCTGTCGTGCAGCGGCTTGCCGTCGATCGCCTGCAGCACGTCGCCCGGCGCGAGGCCCGCGTGCGCGGCGGCCGAGTCGGGCGCGACGCGGGTCACCACCACGCCCTGGCGGGTCGACAGGTTCAGCAGCCTGGCGATGCGCGGGGTGATGTCCTGCGTCTGCACGCCCAGGCTCCCGCGCACCACCTTGCCGTGGGCGATCAACTGCCGCATCACCTGCGTGGTGAGGTCGCTGGGGATGGCGAAGCCGATGCCCACGTTACCGCCCGAGGGCGAGAGGATCATGGTGTTGATGCCGACCAGCTCGCCATTGAGATTGACCAGTGCGCCGCCCGAATTGCCCGGGTTGATCGACGCATCGGTCTGGATGAAGTTCTGGTAGCCCGAGCCGCCCAGGCCCGAGCGACCCAGCGCCGAGACGATGCCCGAGGTCACCGTCTGTCCCAGCCCGAACGGATCGCCCACCGCCACCACGAAGTCGCCCACGCGCAGGTTCGACGAGTCGGCCACCGGCAGCGCCTTGAGATTCTTGGCCGGGATCTGCACCACCGCCACGTCGGTGTCCGGATCGGTGCCGATCAGCTTGCCCTTGAACGTGCGCCCGTCCTGCAGCGTCACGGTGATGTCGTCCGCGCCGCCGACCACGTGGTTGTTGGTGAGCACGTAGCCCTTGGCCGCATCCACGATCACCCCCGAGCCCAGGCTCTGCTCCACGCGCTCGCGCGGCGAGGAGGGCAGGCCGAAGAACTGGCGGAAGATCGGATCGTCGAAATACGGATCGCGCACCGCCACCCGCGTCCGGGTCGAGATGTTCACCACCGCCGGCGTCACCTTCTGGAGCATCGGCGCCAGCGACGGCAGCGGCTGGCCGGACACGCTCGCGGGCAACGCGGCGCGGCTGGCGACGGGCCAGCCCAGCAGCAGCGTGCTGCACAGGACGAGGGCGGACGAAAGGCGACGGGCGCTCATGCAGATCTCCTTGAAGAAAAACGTACCCGACCTGCGACTGTAAACCTGGCATCCGGGTTCCACGGTGACGACCACGCGACGCCCGAGCGGCGCCAGGGCGCGTAGTCCGTGGACCACTGAAATTTCTGTTGACGCCTACGCAACCCGGCGATACCGTTCATGCCCGGTCGCACCACAACATCTTGTGTGAGTCGTTCGGGCTCCCACCCAAGTGCTGTGTCGATGCGGCAACCTCGGGGGAGGGCGCCGCAAGGCCGGATCTTCAAGGAAAACGCACGCGCTCCGCCTCGCCAGGCCTCGAAGGCACCGGCGGCGCAGCGACGGCGTTGGTCAAAACAAACAGATGGGTCGCAAGGCCGGGAGTCAGACAATCCGATGAGCACGATGCGTGCACCACTCGCCGCCAACCGTGAAGCCACGGCCATCCCGCTGCAGCCGGCCTCCTACGACATCTGGGACAAGAAATACCGACTGCGCACCAAGTCGGGCGAGCCGGTGGACGGCACCATCGACGAGACCTGGCAGCGCGTCGCGCGCGCCCTGTCCGACGTCGAGGTGACCGAGGAGCTGCGCGCGCACTGGTACGAGCGCTTCCTGTGGGCGCTGCGCCGCGGCGCGATCCCGGCCGGCCGCATCACCTCCAACGCCGGCGCGCTGGAGCACAAGCCGGCGACCTCCACGATCAACTGCACCGTGTCCGGCACCATCCGCGACTCGATGGACGACATCCTGGAGAAGGTCCACGAGGCGGGCCTGACGCTGAAGGCCGGCTGCGGCATCGGCTATGAATTCTCCACGCTGCGCCCGCGTGGCGCGTACGTGTCCGGCGCCGGCGCCTACACCTCCGGCCCGCTGTCCTTCATGGACATCTACGACAAGATGTGTTTCACCGTGTCCTCCGCCGGCGGCCGCCGCGGCGCACAGATGGGCACGTTCGACATCTCGCATCCGGACGCCAAGGAATTCATCCGCGCCAAGCGCGAGGACGGCCGGCTGCGCCAGTTCAACCTCTCCCTGCTGATCACCGACGCCTTCATGCAGGCGGTCGAGCACGACCAGGACTGGCCGCTGGTGTTCCCGGTGCACGTCAAGGAGCGCGAGGAGATCGACCTTACCGACCCGACCAAGGTGGTCTGGCGCGAGTGGCCCACCCACGAGAACTACGTCGACCGCGAGGACGGCCTGGTCGCCTGCAAGATCTACGGCCACATCCGCGCGCGGCACCTGTGGGACATGATCATGGTCTCGACGTACGACTACGCCGAGCCCGGGTTCATCCTGATCGACAAGGTCAACGAGATGAACAACAACTGGTGGTGCGAGCACATCCGCGCCACCAACCCCTGCGGCGAGCAGCCACTGCCGCCGTACGGCTCCTGCCTGCTCGGCTCGATCAACCTGACCACCTTCGTGCGCGACCCGTTCGGCCCGAAGGCCCGCTTCGACTGGGACGAGTACCGCGACGTGGTCAAGGTGTTCACCCGCATGCTCGACAACGTGGTCGAGATCAACGGCCTGCCGCTGGAGCAGCAGCGCAACGAGATCATGTCCAAGCGCCGCCATGGCATGGGCTTCCTCGGCCTGGGCTCGACCCTGACCATGCTCAAGATGCGCTACGGCTCCGAACAGGCGGTGTCCTTCACCGAGGACGTCTCGCGCGAGATGGCCGTGGCCGGCTGGGAAGTCGCGCTCGACCTGGCCAAGGAAAAGGGCCCGGCCCCGGTGCTGGCGCGCGACTACACCGTCACCGGCGACATGCTGCGCAAGCGCCCGGAAATGGCGAAGGACGGCTACAAGATCGGCGACACCATCCGCGGCAGCGTGCTGCACGCGAAGTACAGCCGCTACATGCAGCGCATCGCCACCGTCGCGCCGAACCTGGTCGAGCAACTCGCCGAGACCGGCGCGCGCTTCACCCACCACAGCTCGATCGCGCCGACCGGCACCATCTCGCTGTCGCTGGCCAACAACGCCTCCAACGGCATCGAGCCCAGCTTCGCCCACCACTACTCGCGCAACGTGATCCGCGAGGGCAAGAAGTCCAAGGAAAAGGTCGAGGTCTACAGCTACGAGCTGCTCGCCTACCGCGCCCTCATCAACGCCGACGCGCTGCCGTTCACCGACGAGGCGGCCAACAAGCTGCCGGAATACTTCGTGGCTGCCGACGACATCAGCCCGAAGGAGCACGTGGACATCCAGGCCGCCTCGCAGAAGTGGATCGACTCGTCCATTTCCAAGACCGCCAACGTCCCTACCGACTACCCCTACGAAGACTTCAAGGACATCTACTTCTACGCCTACAAGCAGGGCCTGAAGGGGTGCACGACCTTCCGCTTCAACCCCGCCGCGTTCCAGGGCGTGCTGGTCAAGGAAACCGACCTTGCCAACACCCTCTACCGCTTTGAATTGGAAGACGGTAGCGTTATCGAACTGAAGGGTAATGAGCAGGTGGAATATGACGGCGAAATGCACACCGCCGCCAACCTGTTCGATGCCCTGAAGGAAGGCTATTACGGCAAGTTCTAGCCAACGCAGGTCTCACACAAAAACCTAAGTCGGAGGGGAAGACCAGATGTCCATCGATACCGAAACCGAAGCGCAGAACAGTTCCATGCCGTCCACGGGCGACACGCCGGCCGCTGCGCCGATGGGCTCGCCCGCTCCGCAGACCCCGGCACCGGCCAAGAAGGCTGCGCCGAAGAAGTCCTCGGCCAAGAAGGCGGCGCCGAAGAAGGCCGCTGCCAAGAAGGCTGCGCCGAAGAAGGCCGCGGCCAAGAAGGCAGCTCCGAAGAAGGCCGCGGCCAAGAAGGCAGCTCCGAAGAAGGCTGCCGCCAAGAAGGCTGCTGCCAAGAAGGCTGCTCCGAAGAAGGCTGCTCCGAAGAAGGCTGCTCCGAAGAAGGCTGCTGCCAAGAAGGTCGCTCCGAAGAAGGCTGCCGCCAAGAAGGCGGCTCCGAAGAAGGCCGCCGCCAAGAAGGGCGCTTCGAAGAAGGCGGTCGCCAAGAAGGCACCGGCCAGGAAGGTCAGCAGCAAGAAGACGGCCATGAAGAAGGCCGCTCCCAAGAAGGCGGCAGGGAAGAAGTCCGCCAGCAAGAAGACCGTCGCCAAGTCGACGGTCAAGCGGTCCACTGCCAGCAAGAAGGCGGCGCCGAAGAAGGCTGCCCGCCGCAAGTAAGCCGTACCGATTCCGGCCCGGGTTCGCCCGGGCCGGCGTCTTCCGCACCACCCGCGCGCCGCGCGCACCGCCCTCCCGCCAGGGACCGCGAACCGAAAGCCACCACCGCGCGTGCTGCCTTCCCGCACAAGCGGAAATCCATTTGCTCCTGCCCTTGGATGGGCCGCCCCAGATGGATTCCCCCTTCTGCGAGCTTCAACGCCTCGCCCAACCACCGGCCGCCCGTCGACGGCCCGCCAGAGAAAGAGAAAACACCCATGACGATCAAGATCGAAAAGAAGATCAAGGGCTACCAGGTCGTCAAGCCCGAAGACAAGGCCGCCCCGGTCGCCGCCGCGCAGCCGGAGAAGAAGGCCGCCGAGCCGCGCCAGGCCGAAATCATCCAGATGCACGAGAGCGTCGAGCGCCCCGAGTCGCTCGTCGGCTCGACCTTCAAGATCAAGTCGCCGCTCTTCGAGCACGCGCTCTACGTCACCATCAACGACATCGTGCTCAACCAGGGCACCCCGCACGAACAGCGCCGCCCCTTCGAGATCTTCATCAACTCGAAGAACATGGACCACTTCCAGTGGATCGTGGCGCTCACCCGCATCCTCTCGGCCGTGTTCCGCAAGGGCGGCGATGTGACCTTCCTGGTCGAGGAGATGAAGGCGGTGTTCGACCCGCGGGGCGGGTACTTCAAGGCCGGCGGCGTCTACATGCCGAGCATCGTGGCCGAGATCGGCGCGGTGATCGAGCAGCACATGAAGAACATCGGGCTCATCCATGATCCGGAGATGGATGAGGCGCAGAAGAAGCTGGTGGCTGAGAAGCGGGCGGCGTACGAGGCGGCTGCGGCGGGGAAGAAGGCGGCTGAGGCGGCCTCTAACACTGAAAGCAATGCCAGTGGGTTTCCGCCGGGGGCGACGCTTTGTGCGAAGTGCAATACACAGGCGCTGGTGCTGATGGATGGGTGCCAGACTTGTTTGAATTGTGGGTATTCGAAGTGCGGGTGAATGTCCACAGGGATTAATAACCACGCGGGCGGCTTCTGCCGCCCGTTTGCTTTCCGAGACACGGAGGTGACCAGTGGATATCAATAAGTTCGCTAAGATTGCCGAGTCGCTAAGACAATACAGGCGAGCCGAACTCAAGGACTTTGAAAAGGAAGTCGGATCGAAGCCTGTCGACCAACTCTATGTCGACCCGCTACCAGGCGAAGCAGTACTCCAATCCGTACTGTCGAGCAACACGACCTTCCTGCTAGGTCGCAAAGGCACTGGTAAAAGTACAGTGTTCGCGAAAGCGCAAGCGGCCCTTAGGCAGCGGCGTGACATTATTACCGTCTATATTGATGTTAAATCCCTTTACGACGTTTTAGACGCTAATGATGTCCCTGAGGACGAAATGAACTCCGTTGGTATATCCAGTGTCGCGTACCGAGCTCACATGCTCCGTAAGTTGATGCTTGGCAAAATGATAGCGGAGCTATTGAAGGAAATTAGCGCCAGTTGTGGTCGCTTAACACTACTGGATCGTTGGCGGGGAGCGAAGAAGCAATATGAAGAGCTACTGGAGTGCTTGCACCAGATTGCACAGAGGGCAAAGAACGCTAGGCTCGAAAAGCACGAAGTTCCCGTGCTACAGCGAATTACCAGCCAGCTAAGAAGTAGGCAACAGCAAGAACTAGCAAAGTCGGCAAGTGCGACGACCAAAGTTTCAGCTAAGTTGGGAGCACACTCGGCAGAAGTTGGTGCTGAGGCGGCCGGCTCCCTTACTGACTTTGATAGAACGTTGGATGACACTGATACATATAACGAATATTCGGATGTTGTCCTGAAGTCTTTTCCGTTCGCAGAGATCATCGACGAAATCCAAGTTCTCCTTAGTGAGTCTGGTCTAACTAGATTGGTCGCATTTTTTGATGACTTTTCTGAACTTCGCTTCGTTGACCAGCGATTATTCGTGGATGTCGTCCTGTCGCCCCTGAATAACTCGAGCAATGAGGCTGTCAAGCTGAAGATTGCGGGTTATCCAGGGCGGGTCTACTACGGAAAAATTGATCCTGGGAAGACGGATACGATTGGCCTGGATTTCGCGGATTTGTACGAGGCCGGCGAGGTGCAGGAGATGGAAAGATCCGCCTCGTCTTATGCGCTGCGCCTTCTTTCTCGAAGATTGCAACAATCGCCAATTCGATTGGATCGAGCATAATATCTCTATTAAGACGCTCGACCTCTTCCTTGAAATCCTCTGAAAGATTAACAACCTCGCAGATCCCCTCCATGCATTCGGGACACCGCCACTTAAAAAACTGGATGCTATCCTTTTTATCCATCGGGTGGCAGCACCCACAAACGCTACATCTTATCGTTTGATTGTGTGATAAAAACAGATGGACCGCGCGAGTGTACTCGAAACATCGCTGGACGAAGTAGTTTCGAAATTCCCTGCCCTCGGGATAGCCCCAATTCATTCGTTCGCTCTCGCACAACCCTAAAAAGAAAGCATAAACAACTACATCTTTCCCAGCCTTGTCCCTAGTGTTTTTGTAACGCGTGAGATAAAAGTTGGACTCGAGCGAAGCAAAAACTTCGCCCAAATCCTTGCTGACGGAGCGCGCCAGTCACCGTTCTGGTTAGGGCCGCGGCAGCGGCCCTTTTGCTGCCCAAACACTCGTCGGTTTCCGCGGTGGCCGCGACGTCCCCCCGCCTTTGAGTAGCACATCGGTTTGGAGTCCAATCCCCCATCCGAAGGAGATTGGACGTGAAGAAGCGCTTTTCCGAAGAGCAGATCATCGGCTTCCTGCGTGAGGCGGAAGCCGGCATGGCGGTCAAGGCGTAAGCTCCCCCGTTAGGCAGACATCTCGAAAGTAGAACTTTCTGGCATCGTTCCCGAGCCAGGAGGTTCCATGAAGAAGTCGAAGTTCACCGAGACGCAGATCGTCTCGATCCTCAAGCAGGCCG
>NZ_JBHZGK010000017.1:0-40493 GCF_051900425.1 Frateuria sp. GZRR33 | reverse complement strand
TCTTGGTGGGCGGTACAAGGATCGAACTTGTGACCCCTACCATGTCAAGGTCAGGGAAGATCAACAAAAACAACGACTAGGCCTACTTTCAGCGACCGACAACTATCACGCAAGATCAAGGCTTACGGGCCATCGTGGGGTCAGTTTGGGGTCAGTCACCCCGGTCATCGGCCCGCGCCTGACTTACATCGGATAGGGCCTGACTCGCGGGGCAACTTGAAAGTACCGCTTACAGGTTGCGCACGCTGTAGTCCCTCGCCTCGAACCCTCGCCCATCGCCGTTCTTGGCGATGTAGGGGGCGGCGTCAAAGAACGTCAGCCAGCGGAGCCAGGCGCATGCACGACCCAGCCGTATTGCGCCGGCTGCGGAAGTTGTGCGATGACCTCCTGCGAGGTCGGAAAAGTGGAGGGTGGATTGGCCAGCGCGTCCTGCTGCCACTGGAACGCGGCTTGCCAGACGGCATCGCGCCAGGCCAGCGCGGCAACTGCGTCGTCGTTCCATTGCGTCACGGCGCTGCCGCGGTAGGAAATGCACGAAGCGATGGAGTCGTAGCCGTTGCCCTGCGCGGTGGCGTCGAGCCATGCCTGCACGTCGGCGGTCAGGGCGGCGGATACGTCAGCCAGCGTTGGCGCTGGCGGCTCGGCTGCGAAGGTTTCGCCCGGCAGCAGGTCGGCCTCGGAGGCGATGGCGCGGTATCCGGTGGTTCCGTCCGCATGAAATGTAACCGCATATCCGTACATGCTCATCGCCCGAAAATGTATCCGCCAATTCGGACGGTGAATCCGTTTGAGCCGGCAGGAGCGCCCTGGTACGCATAGGTAATCGCAAGGCTGGCATCCATGCGAACCACTCCGCTCAACTGGGTACCAGATGCCACGAAACCCTCAAAGCCGGATGGCAAGGAGGCCCCGTCACTTGCCGAAAAGAGCGCTGTTTGCGTGGTATCGGAGGAGTTGTACATGAAGGCAACTGCATGGGTAGAGCCCGTGGGGATGATCGCCGCCAGAGACAGCGATGTTTCCGTGGTAGCCCTACCATTGCTCAGAACGCGAAATGGCGTTGGACCGATGTTGGTACGGTAGTCGATTCGACCCTGTGCAACCGCGTGCGAAAAGCTGGTTATGCTGCCGCCGGAGTCTGTCAGCACAGCCCCAAGAAAGCGCCGGCTATTGTCGCCAATTTTGCACCGCGCACTGCCGCTGTAGGGGATGGCCGGCGCCGTGGTCGATAGTTCTACATCCGCCGTACCGGCATTGCTGTAGCCGTACAGGTAGTACATCGTGCTGGCCGAGAGCGATAGGCCAGTTTTGGCTATATCGGTTCCACTGCGCAGCACTTTCCCGAGGCTTGGTACATAGAATGCGCAAGCCCGCACTGTCACCGCAGTGCCGTTGACCCACACCAGTTGTCCACCAGCGATAAAATCGGACGGCAGCAGGTTGTCGGTGATCTGTGCCTGTAGCTTGCCAAGCGCGCCTAGAACCGTGTCGGTCGCAGCAATGACGGCGCTGGTGGCAGTGGACAGGCCGGTGAGTACCGCTGTCCGCACCGCCGCGCCAAGCGATCCGCCGTCCTTTAGCAGCTTGCCGGTGGTGCCGTCGAACAAGGCCACGTCGCTGTCTGTGGCAGAAGCAGGGCCAACTACATCACCGGAGCCGCTTCCCGTCGTGCTTACCACGGGGTTTTGCGGATCGGTGACGTCCACTGAAATGCCCGTTCCGGCGACGATGGACTGGACCGCCGAGTCAGCCTTGGCGCCTTGCGCAGTAGTTGCCGCGCCCACATCGGAAGCCGTCAGCGATACCGTTCCCGTCTTCCCATTGACGCTCTGAACCGGTGACGCTGCCGCAGCTCGCGCATTGGTGAAGTACAGGTTCGACCCTTCGGCAAGGTCAGACGTGCTGGCCGAGCTGGTGCCGCTGATGCGGCCCTTGCTGTCGCGCGTGAGCTTGACCAGGGCGGCTCCGGTGCCAGAGTTCGCCAAGTCGGCAAGGTCGAACGTCGTAACGCCATCCGCGCCCACGCTGAGCGTGATGTTGGTCGTGCTGTCTAGCGCATCGGAGACGGCGTACCAGCCACGCTCGCCCGTGGGTCCGCTGCCGTAATACTGCGTGTTCCCCGGATTCTGCGTGTCGCCCATGAGCAGCACGCGGACAATGCCGTTCTTGAGCGTGCCCTGGGTGTAGACCGAGAACCCGGACGCGCCGACGACGTTGGCGTTTTCGCTGATCGGCAACTCGGGGGCGGTGGCGTTGCCCGAGGCTGCGGAAAGCCCATCCACCGTCGTGGCGATGTTTTGCAGGTAGACGTAATACGCGCGCGATATTGGGGCTGATCCACCCTCTGCGACAGCCTGCCGGTAGCCGGGAAGGTCGGTCTTAAGCGACATTCACCACGCCCCACGCGGACCAGCTAAAGGGGATATCGCTGGCGATGGTGTTGTTGGCGTTGGCACCTTCGGCCACGTCAAAGACCGCCGTGAAGCCTCCCGTGGTCGGCGGGGTCGTCAGGTAGGCCACGACAGGGCCACCGGGCTGCACGGACAGGGGCGTCACGCTCACATGGATCACCGTGGCGAACGTCTTTGCAAAGGTGATGGCCTTGCTCGTGGTGTACGCGCCGCTCGCCGGGGCCGTCGCCGTGCCGCCTTGGATGTAAAACGCCTTTCCGCTCGTATTGCCAATCTGCGCGTTGTCAGCGCCTACCGTGATCGGCACCGTAGGCGTGGCAGGCGGGTCCTGGAACAGGTAGTTGGTGCCGTCCGAGCCAAGGATTTTGCCGCTGTAGCCGGTCGGGTCCGGAGCTTGGATAATGTCCGTCGCCACCAGCACGCCGCCCAGCGAGCTGATGAACTGCCCGTCCGCCAGCGTCGGCAGGACTTGGCCCGAGCCGCCCGGAATCTCCACGTTATCGTCGTCGGAGATGAGCGTGTTATCCGAGGCGTACACCCGGACGCGATAGGAGCCATTGCCCCAAACGTCGCCCACCGCGCGGCCATCGGAGCCAAGGGCTATGCTTGACCCGTTGTTCACGGTCAGCGCCTTGTCCCCGTAAACGTCCTTTGCCGTGGTCGTCCCGGCCTCGTAGAACTCAATCCGGCCTCCTGCGGCTGGGGTGACACCGTCCAACAGGAAATACACGGGGGATTGCGATAGGATGCGGAAAGCAGCCATGTTGGCTCCAAGAAAAAGCCCCGCACGGGGCGGGGCTGGGAATGAACGAACCGACTGGTAAGGCTTTTGAGATTGATCGCCGCTATGAGGCGATGCGCGCGGTCGAGGAAATGCACTTCACGACTTGGCAGACGTGGAAGTACGGCATCGGAGTGCTATTACTACTGGCCTTCCTGCTGCTGTCGCCGTTTTTGATCATTTACAGCCTGCTGTAAGGCGGTATCCAGTTCGCGCAAGCCGGGGTCGTTAGACTTCTGGGCCGACGCATGAAGGCTTGCTAGCATCGGAACAAGCCCCTGAAGCGGAACGCGCGAGGTTCTTGCCAGGAACTTCACTGCGGCAGGACTTGTTAGCGCCCTTGCTAACAGGTTAGCCCCGCCAGCCGCGCCAGCAATGGCAGACGCGGTTCCCACATTCCCGGATAGTGCCGCCATCACGAAGCCGCCGACCGTGCCAAGCTGCGCGCCGGTCGAGGCCGATCCAGAGGGGTTGGCGAACACCTTGGAGCCTTGCCGCACGTTCGCCGCCATGCGTGCTACCGCGTCCATGTCGGAGCGGAACCCCGATCCGAAGCGGTCAAACAGGGTACTTTTCGCCTGCGGGCTGAGCTTGTTCCAGTTGGTCAGGAACGTACTCATGCTGAATTCGTCGCCCGTAGCGTTCTGCTGGCCTGCGGTGGCCTTGCCCAGGCGGCGGATCATGGTCGAGGCGAGTACCTTCTGCTCATCCGGCTTAAGGCTCTGCATGACCGTCCGCAGCGTGGTCGCGCCATCACGCGTGCCAGAGGTGGCCGCGTTGTAGATCGCCTCGGGGCCGCCGCTCTTGTCAAGAACGGTGGACAGCGCGTCAATGCGGGAGCTGCCCGCCTGATAGTAGGCGTTCGCCCTACCGAAAGCCTTCTGAGCGGCTGGGCCTGCCTCATCGGCAGCGTTTTTCATATCCTGCGACAGCGCCCCGTAAAGCGCCTTCCACTTACTGCGCGGCACGTCGGAAACGATGGATACGTTCTCAAGCTCGTTGCCTACGAGCGTCCGCAGCTTCTTGACGGCCTCATAAGGGAGTTTCCCGTCTGCCATCTGTGCAAGCAGGTCGGCAATCTCGTCGTCCGCAGTCACAGGCGCCGCCTCGGGAGCGGCCTTGGGCTTCATGCCGAGCGCCTGGCGAACGCGATTCTGCCCTTCTAGCGCGGAGGCCGTGCCCTCCGATACCTGCTGCCCATAGGCGGACTTGGCGGCAGCCTCGTCGCGCAACGCCTGCACCTGGCCAGCGACTTCGGGGCGGCTCATCGCCGCCGCCTCGCCCTGCGTGTCCGACTTGAACGCGCTCTTGAGAGATCCAATTTTGGCGTTCTGAAAGAACCTGGAAAGGCTTGGCGCGCCAGGGATGCTCTGGTTAAGCACATCTAGCGCATTGGCCGTGGCGTTCACGCTCACGCGCGTCTGCGGCGCGATGTGCTGGTCTAGCTGGTCGTAGAGAGCCGACGATTGCTGCTTGAAGCGGTCGATGAATCCGCCCTCGCCGGTCACGCCACGGTCAATGACGCGACCCACGCGAGCAGGGTCGGAGTACGGGGCGAGCTTGCCGCCGATAGCATCCAAGCCTTCGGATACCTGCACCGCCTGATCCTCAGCCGCGCGACGCATAACGCCTGCACCACCAGGGGCTTTGGATAGCAGCGATTCGAGTCCCTGCATGCGGCCATTCTGAGCGGCCTGCCCTGCGGTTGGCGTCGTGCCCGCACGCTCAAAGTCAGCGATGTTGGCGAGCATGCGCTGACGCCCAGCCTCACCGCCACGCACCAGCCCGCGCAAGGTTGCCGCGCCGATCTGCGGAGATGCGCCCAAGGTTCCGCCGACCAGTCCTGCCACCGTCTGCGCAACAGGGCCGCCGCCGCCCTCGCGGGTAAGGCCAGCCAAGCTAGAGCCGCCGACCACGCTGGCTAGCTGCGTGCCCTGGTTGGCCTGCATCGTGTCGCCAATGGCCGACACAACCGGGCTAGCCGCCTTTGACAAGTAGCGAGCCACGCCGCTCCCACCTAGCGATCCGCCAATGGCCTGCTCAATATCGCCAACCACCCGCTCCGTCCCATTCTGCGGCTGGTAGTCGGGAACGCCCGCCTTGTTCAGGACGTAATCGGCCGCCTGCCCCGCCGTGCCAAAGCGGTACTGGGGATCAATCCCGAGCTTGTCTTCGGCATAGTTGAGCGTGTTGACGATGGGGTCATTGATGAGGCTGGGGATGGATGCGAGTCCATGCACAACATTGCGGCCCGCCATCGCGAAGGCGCGACCGATCTGATGGCCCACGGTCGGCGGCGGACGGCGGCCCGTGATGAGGTCGGATAGTGTCAGCTCGCCGTCATTGCTGGCCTGCGACTGGGCGGCAGGCTGCGCTTCGGAGGGTTGCGCCTGCGCATCCCGCATCTGCTTGTAAGCCTGGGCCAGTCGGCGCGCATCCTCCGTGTTGCCCGCCGCGTCAGCCGCCTTGAGCGCCTGCGCGATCTGGTCAAGGGTCGGCATTACTGCACTCCGTACTTGGACAGGAGCTCATCGACGCCGCCTGATTGCGCGGGTGCGGGCTGCTGCGACTGAGTCACCCGACCAATGGCCGGGCCTGCGGCCGTACGCATGGCATCTTCCACGACCTGCCGCATTTGCGCCTTCTGCGCGATGACCGCATCCGAGTCACCGATCTGCGGGAAGTAGTTGCGGAACTCCTGCTCTGCTTCCGCCGCGCCAATGGCAGCGCCAGACTCCTTGCGAAGATTGGCGCGAACCCAGTTCATCGCCGCTTGGTGATACTTCTGGCCGTCAGCGGAAGACAGTGCGTTGAACGTCCCGCCAGCGGTCAGCTTGTCGCGCAGATTGGTCGGATCGTAGCCCTTCTGCTCAAGCGAACTCAGATCCTTGTCGGCCTGCACCATGCGCTGATAGAAGCCGGCGTTGTTCAACTCCTGCGTGTTGGCCTTGCCTGCCGGAATGATCGTGGTCGAGCCGTCAGGGTTGGTCACCACCGTGCCCCCTGCGCTCTTGCGGGCAGGATCGGCAGGGCCACCAGCGATGGGCGCGAGGTTTCCGTCCTGCGTCCAGCGATAGCCGGATGGCGGCTTAGGCATGGAAGCACCTTCCGTAGAAGCTCGCGGATGCGTGCGCTGCCAAGCCGCCATCAGCGCCGGGTCAGACTGAAGCGCCTTGAGCGTGGCGATAGCCTCGGGGTCTTTCTGCTCAAGGGCGTTGTTTGCCACCACCTGGCCGGTGGACGGGTCCACAAGCTGCGCGCCGTTGGAGAGGATGACGGGCTTGTTTTCAGGCAGGCCGCCCGTCTGTCCGGCAATCGCGTAGATATGCGGAAGCATGGACGGGTCGAACTGCTCCGGAGGAACCTTGCCCTCAGACGCGCCCAGCTCCGCGAGATACGGGCGCACGGTCTGGTAGGCGCCCTGAATGCGTGCCGGGTCGCCCGTCTTGACCGCCTGAAGCATGAAATTGGCCGCGCCGTTGATCTTCTTGGCGTGGTCAACTTCCTGCGCCTGCGCCTGTTGCTGCTGCGCCGCATCCTGCTGCTGGAAGGCGTTGCCAAGGCCCAAAGCGAGGCGCGGATCGACGCCGGCAAGCTGGCCTAGCGCGGCCTGACGGTCGGCTCCCTGAGAGCCGTAGGCGAGGCCAGCGAGCTTGTTTGCACGCTGGGCCTGCCCGTACTGCTGGCCCTGCTGGAACATGCCGACGATGTTGGGGAACTGAAGCTCTGCCATTGTCAGATCACCACGTAATGTCGGAAGGGGCGTACTGCGGATTGCCTGCGCCGGGAGCGTCCTGGTAGCCCGTGGCGGGTATGTACGACGATTGCGTCTGCTGGCCCTTGTACATGCCGTAAGCCCCTGCAAGCTGGCCTAGGCCGTTGCTGAAGGCGTTGGCGCTGTTCATGTAGCCGTTGGCCGCCGCGTTGCCTGCGTTGGTCAGGTTTGCGCCGATGGAAGCCGCATTGCCGGTGCCGACACTGCCAAGGTTGCTCGATGCGTTCTGGCCCAAGCTGGCAAGGCCCATCAGGCGGTTGTAGAACTGGCCGTACTGCTGGTCGGCCATGCCCTGCCCGTAGCGGATCAGGTCGGCGCTATGCCCGCCCGAGTACAGCGAGCCGCGAGCCGCCGCGCTGCGGTCCAAGCCCTGCAAGCCCTGGTCGAATGCAAATTGATAGCCCGGGTCAGCGTGGAAAGCCGAGTAGTCGCCGCTATTGAGCGCGTTGAGCGTGCCTACCGCATTGCCTCCCAGCGTTATGTACGGCTGAAGGTCGGACTTGGTGCGGTCGTAATTCTGTTGGGTCGCCGCAATGGCCTGATTGGCCGCGTTTTTCTGCGCGCTTGCCGCTTTGTTGGCCGCACTGTTCTGTGCCACAGCGCCGATGACGGCTGCGGCTGCTACACCCCAAGGCATAAGTTACTCCCCTACTGAAAGACGGCGAAGGGCGAGCATCGAGAGCGCCTGGTCGCGGCACTCTTCAAGGCTCAATTTCCGGTGTTCTTTCGTCCCCGCTCCGGGGTGAAACTGCATGGAGCAAAGCGAGGCGAAATACATGTCGAAGGCAATGCGCTCTTCGTGCGAGACAGACTCAACGCTTGATGCAGACAATGAGAGTTATCCGTTCGTGGTCCGAGTCGTTGATGACCCAATGGAGCTTCGAGTTGTCGAACGTGTAGAGGTCGCCCGGCTCAGGGCGCAGCTCGACGCCCTCAAAGCAGAAGGCTTGGTCTTTGCCGCCCTTGATCTGCACGCCGAACTTTTCGTAGTGGCCTGCGTGCCATCCGGTATCGACGTGCGGCCTGACCTGCCCACCGGGCGGAATGCGGGTAATCAGCACTCCACCTAGCGTCTTGCCGCCGATGCGGCGCATGACTTCCCGCGCCAACTTCCACGCGCCAGGAATGAAGTGAACGCACGGGTACCACTCGCTAACGTGTTCCGCGTTGAACGCCTGCACGTCACCAGTGAAGTTGCGCCACGGGTTGTAGCGCACCCAAATGTCATCCACTTCCCGATGCGGCGTGCCGTAGGCATCCGTGCGCATCGTGTGCTGATTCCAAAGCTCCGGATGCCGGGCAAGCTGGTACACCAGCGGGGCCACGTTGAGCCCACTGGAAAGGTGTTGAATCGAAGGCATCAGCTATCCGTCGCCTCAGGCATGATGCTGGCCGCAATCAGGTCGGCGCGTACCGGATCGGTAACGCGAATGTCGAACACCCATTGGTAGCCACGGCCCAGGCGGCGAAGCGGCAGGCGTTTGCAGAAGTCGCCCACTTCGCCCATATCGAGCTTTCGCCAGTCGGACCAGTTGCGGCCACCATCGCGGCTGTAGCGAACGTCTACGCTGCTCATGCCGTGCCCACCGTGGCCCAGTTGGACTGACGTGGGAAGCAGGCCGTGGTGCCGTCACTTGCCGCACCACCGTTGTACTGCGTGCCCGCGCCGGTGAGCGGGGCGGAATGGCGCAGCGTCCAATTCACACCATCCGTGGAGGTGTAGACGCTGTTGACCCGCGCGCCGATGAACATGGAAGGCGTGGCGCAGACGTAGGACAGCGCGGGAGAGGCGCTTCCTGCGTCCCACGTCAGGCCGTGGTCGGTCGAGACGTAGTGCGTGCCGCCGCTGCTGGTGGCGACAACAATTGCGCCAAGATAGGCCATGCCCGAAAAGACCTGTCCTGTCCCGGTCTTGACTGGCGTAAATGTGACCAAGTCGGCGGACCGGACAATCACGCCGGTACTGGTGGCAAACAGATAGGCCGAGCCGGTGCCCACCATGGCGCGAACCTCGCCATAAGCACCGCCGAAGTCCACAGTCGTCCAAGTGGGAGCATCGGTCGCCATCTTGGCAATGACCGTGTTAGCGCCGTTCGAAATAGTCTGGCTCACATAGAGGCTACCGCCCATCTCAGCGGCGCAAGGGACGCCATTTGCGGGTCTTGTGATACCCGCAAAGCTGAAACTGTCACCAACGCACCGCGCCGCCGATCCACTGGCGAAGGCGTACCAGTTGCCGCCGTACTTAATGGCTGCCGTGATCGACTGCTGCGCGACGATGCCGGTCACGTCATTGAGCGTCCACGTCGCGCCCTTGTCCGTGGAAATCGTGGCGCTGCTGTTGTTGCAGCCAACGAAGATGATGCCGTCCGATACGGCCACGCTGGATGGCGTCTGGTTCAACCCGTCGTTAACTGTGGCGTAGGTCAGAATGTCTGTGCTGGTGACAACCGCGCTGTCGTCAAGGTCGCAAGTGTTGCCCAGGGCATCCGTTGCGCGCAGCGTCCAGCTAAAGGAGCCGCCTGCCGTGATTGTCCCCGTCACCTTTCCTGCCGCGCTGATACTCAGCCCCGTTGGAAGTGCGCCAGAGGCGAGCGCGATAGTGACCGGCTGCACTCCACCCTTGCGGGTGTACTGATAGGTAACGGTTTCACCCTGCGTTGAGGCTTGTAGATGGCCTGCCAGCGACAGCGGCGGGACGAGAAGTTGTCCCCCGTCACCCGGAGGCAGGCCGGTATCCACCACCAGCTCAAGACCATTGATGACGATGGCGTTCTGGTTGTCGTGGGTCACGCCCGTAATGCGCCGGCGCTCCATCGGCTCGCCGTTCTCGTCCTGCGTGTCCCAATCGAGCTGGTACAGGATGCCGTTGGCGTAGTCGCCTGCAATCCACTTGCCGCGCCACTTCACCAGACAGTTGATGCGCCAGCGGTCAAGGTTGTGACTCTTGCGGCGGTGCCACTCGCCCGTGGCGGCGTCGTAGCCCCACGTCTGTCCATCCGGGAACGTCAGGTAAAAGACCTTGTGCCCCTTGTCCTCGAAGGTGAAGGCGAACGCCTGCGCCATGTTGCAGCGGGCGATGGCCTGCTCGATGGCATGGGTAGAGATGCGCTGGGGCGTGTAGCCGTTGGCCCGGTAGACGATGCCGTCAGAGCCGAGCCAGAAAACGGAGTTGTCCATCACGGCCACCGCATGGGTCGCCGCCAAGCCCACCTCAATCACCGTGCCCTGCGAGCGCTGGAAGGTTCCCGTAGCCGCGCCCGTGTTTGTGAAAGGCTCGATGGTCCGCTCGCCCATCAGCCACCATTCGCGGTGGGTGACGGCCTGACCCACTAGCAGATCGGGCGAACC
This sequence comes from Frateuria sp. GZRR33, assembly GCF_051900425.1. Classification (NCBI taxonomy): domain Bacteria; kingdom Pseudomonadati; phylum Pseudomonadota; class Gammaproteobacteria; order Lysobacterales; family Rhodanobacteraceae; genus Frateuria; species Frateuria sp. GZRR33. Next base: position 30,175 of record NZ_JBHZGK010000017.1, on the reverse strand, counting down.
TTCGGCCTCGTAGCGGTCAAGCGTGCTGTAGGAGCCTGCCGCCGCAAGGTCGGACGTGAACGCAAAGCGTCGGGCCGGCTCGATGCCAAGCACGTAGCCGTCCACAAAATCGAAGCTGATTGCGCCAGGGAAGCCGTCGTCCGTGATCTGCGAGAGCGTGTTGGCGGCGGTGTTGTACACGTACCCGCTCTGGCCGTTGGAGATGACGACCTCATTTCCGCCCGTGATCTGGTTGTGGCTCATCGAGCAGCGAGTGACGCCGGGAATGGTGCCAAGCTCCGTGGGTGTGCCGTCCAGCCCAATGGAGAACAGGCTTTGGCCCGAAACGACGAAAAGCCGGCCCTCCACATTGCGCATGCCGCGAATCGGCGCAGCCGTCCCAAGCAGGGACATGGGCGCAAGACCGGGAAGGCCGCGCAGCATGGACTGCGAACGCGTCCCTGCCTTTTCAGCGGGGACGGGCAGGTAGTTGACGCAATCCTGCGCGGACCACGGGAGCGCATCGTCGGCGTAGGCACCGCCAACAAGCTGGAAAGGCACCCAGCGGGCCATCAGCCAACCTCAATGTCGAAGCCGTAGCGCTTGCTCGGCAACTGATCGAAGCTCACGCAACCCGGCTGGAAATACCGCAGCCGCAGGCGGTCCATCGTGCCCTGAGCCACGCCAGCCACTTCAACAGGCAGCGACACGCCGTACTCGGGCGCGAGACGGGCCGCAAGCTGGTAGGCGATGGCCTCACGGTCGGCGGCGTCCGATGCCAGCTCGTCCGTCAGGCTAGCAAGGCTGTAATCGGGCAGGCCAATATCGGCCTCGTGCCATTCGGCCAGCATGGCGTTGAGCGTTTGCAGCGCATCGGCGGCGTCGTTGGGATCGACCGCCGTATAAGCGTCCACGACACGGCACAGCCGCAAGGCGCGCTTGATGATGTCACCCGCAGTCGTTGCCATCCGTGGCCTCTAGAAAAGGTGGGGCGTCCTTGCCCCGAGTTGCATCCGTGCAAAAGAAAGGGGCGGCTCCGAAGAACCGCCCCATGTACCGCTACTGCTTAGTTGTTGTGGTAACGAGCGGCCAGGGCAGCCCGCAGCGTCTTGTAGCCGTACAGAATGTCCAGACGGCACGGGAACTGGTCGTTGTTGATGTCGTAGGCACGGACAATGCGCATCGACAGACCATCCATCACTTCGCGAGCCGCGAAGTCCACGCCGTTGGGCATCACCAGGTCAGCCGTCGCGAAGGCAAACGCGCCCTTCTGGAAGGCCAGGCCCGTCTGCACGGAGGTGGAAGCGGTACCGGCAGGGGTCAGCGTGGCGGTGGCGGAGGTGGACGAAACGACCACGTTCTGCTTCGCGCCCGAGACATACACAGCCGGGGCAAAGGCGAGGTTGCCCGCACCGCCCGCGTAGTCCGCCGTGACCACGAACTGCTGAAGCTGGCCGGTGGACGCCTTGGTCTCCGCGTGAGCCGAGAACACGTTGGCGATGGTGAACACGTCACCCTTCTTGAACGTGCCCGCGCCAGCCGGAACGGCAATCTGGCTGATCGGCTGGTTGCCGGCGATGAAGGTGGTGGAGTCGCCCGTGGTGGCCGCCGAAGCGCCGCGCAGGTGCGACGGGAGCAGGGTGTTCTCGCCCCAGTCGAAACCAGCGGCGCGGCCCACCATGCCTTCCTTGAACTGCTTGGCGATGGACGCCTGATCCTGGAACAGGGTCTTGGTGTCCTTGATGACATCCGCCATGGCCTGCGGGTCGAGCAGCATGGTGCGGTCGTTGCTCGGGGTCAAAGAACGCTGAAGCAGCACGCGGCAATCCAGCGCCTTGTTGTAGGTGGCCGAAGAGCCGCCATTCCACACGGACTGGTACACGTCCTTGTACATGTTCAGCGCGTCGGCCTCGATGTTGGCCGCGAGGACCGACATGGCCGGCTCGATGATGCGCTTGCTGAAGTCGTCCAACGACAGGGTCAGGTCAACGCTGGTGAAGTTCAGGTCAACGCCCTTCTGCGTCGCCACCTGAAGGCTGACGGAGCTTTCGGTGGTGTCCTGAGCGGCCAGCGTGGCACCGCTACGAACCGTGTACTGGTTCGGCAAGCGAATCTTCAGGGTGTCACCGATCTTCGCGCCGGACTTGGCGTAGGAATCGTCGTAGTCGCGGGTGATGGCACCCACGAAATTGAGCTTCTGGTGCAGGACGCGCAGCGACTCGCGAGTCACCGCAGTAGGGGTAAGCAGGCTATTCGACATGAGTTAGCGGCCTCCGTGCCGCCTGGGGTTACTTGGAAAGTTGTTTGCGACGCCAGGCCAGCCATTCGTCGGTCGTCATGCGATCCGGGTCCTTGCTGGCCGCAGCGCCACCGCCCAGCGTCGGTGCCGGGTCGGGTGCCTTGGTGACGGGTTTGGGCTTGGGCGTGGAAACCTGCGCCTCGATGCGGCCAAGCTGCACAGCGGCAAGGTGGGCTGGCAGCCGCGCAATGCGGTCGGCCTCGTCCAAGTGCTGCGCCAGGTAATGCACGACCGCTGGGCCGTGATCGCTGACGCTGATGGCCTCGACCACTTCCGGCGAGAACCGGATGGTTCGGCCCAAGTCGTCCATCGCCTTGTCAAAGTCCGGGTGTTCGGCTGCGTACTTCGCCGCCCGATCCTCAAACGTGCGCTGGGCTTCCTGCTGGCGCTGCTGCTGGGTCTTGCTGGTGAACGTCTGCTCGACCTTGACGGCGGCCTGCTGGGCGGCGTGTTCAAGCACCGCTTGCGACCATGCGTCCATGTCGTAGTTGAAGTCAGCCAGCGTCGGTGCTTTCTCCGTGCCTTGCGACGAATGTTGCGCGGGCTGCTGCTGGCGATACGTTGCCAACTCCCGCTCTAGTGCTTCTGCTCGCCGCTCGGCCTCTCGCCGTGCCCTGGTAATTTCATTGACGCGCTCCTGCGGTACGAATCGGCCCTTTTCATCGCGGGGCTTGTCGTCCTGGGGCTTGTCAACTTGCTCAGTGGTCGAGTCCTGAGCCTGTGCCTGATCGGTGATCTGCTCCTTGGCAGCGTTATCGACAGGTGCGACCGAAGCGCCGTCATCAGCGGCGGAAACAACATCACTCATTGCGCGTCATCCTTGACGAATAGCCCGGATACCGTCCGGTGCGGTTACTGCGCGCTGGCCTGCTGGTCAGCGGATTGGGCCTGTGCGGCCTGTTGCTGTTCTGCCTGCTGCACCGACATGGCGCGGTCGGCATGAGCGTGTAGGGACTGGTCGAGCGTGGCGGCGGCGTCCAAGTTGAGCTTGGCGACGGCGGCCTGGTCTTTCTGGATCGCGGCGAGGCGGGCGGTTTCGGCCTCGTACCACTTGATATCCAGCTCGCGCATGGAGATTTGCGCCTTGAGCATGTCGGCATCCTTGCTCGATGCCTTGGCCTCGGCCTGCTGCAACCGCTGCTGAAGCTCGCCAAGCTGCTGCTGGGCCATCTGCGCCATTTGCTGCATCTGCGCCTGCATCTGCGCCACTTCGGGCGGCACATCCTTGCCCTTCTGCATCGCCTGCTGGATCGGCGGCGGGAGCAGCATTTTCAACCGCTCGGCAGCCTCATCGGCCTTCGGGAAGTCCATGCTCCCAACGATCAGGTCAGGCACCGCTTGGCCGATCAGCGGATTGCCCTGGCTCAACTGCACCAGCGCATCGACAAACTCCATGCGCTGCGTGTCGTAGCCCGGCCCCGTGGTGACCGTTACGTCGTACTTGCCCGCCGACAGGTCGTTCAGCACCTTGCCGTCCGGCGTGGGCTGGTAGAGCTGCACGAACTGCTCGCCGCCATCCTTGCCCAGCACGCGGATGGCGCGAGGCGTGTCGTACACCTTGGGCAGCGCCGAAAGCAGGATTTCGCCCGTGGACTGAATGCCGAAGTTGAGCGCGTCCTGGTAGTCGAACGTGGCGGTGTCGCCCTCCTGCTGGCGAGCCATGATGGCCTTGCCGCTTGTTTCGTTCGACCTAGCACCCACGGAGGCGTCAAAGATGCCGTCCGACGCCTTGAGCATGTCAATGGCGAGCTGGCCAAACTGCGCAAAGGCAGCGTGTACAGCAGGCGGCTCAAGGTATTTAGGCAGCCCACCTGGCATGGTCGGATCAGGCGTGAATGGCAAGTAGGGCAAGTCCATCACGTTGGACTTATCCCATAGCGCCTTTACGCCTGGACCCTCAAGCATCTTCGGCGTCAGGACCGGCGTGGCCTTATGCTGCTTTGCCAGCACCTCCTGTCCCGTGGTGAAGTTGTAGTTCACCAACTTCTGCGGGTCGCGGCTGAAGCGGACCATGCCGCACCAGACCCACTTGCCGTCGATGAAGTGGCGGTTGGCGTACACCGGAACAATCGGGATGCGGTCAAAGACGGAGTCATACGGGCCGTCAATTTCCTCCGCGCCCGAGACGATGGACGACACAACCTTCGTCGTCTTGACCGTGCGCTGGCGCTCGATGGTGATGCCCTGCGCCTGAAGCTGTTGAAGCTCCACATCGTCAACCTCGGCCGCGTCCACCGTGCGCCCATCCGAGAGCAGCAGCAGCGTCTTGGTGACCGGCTCAAGCCGCCAATACTCGGCAACGCGAACCGATTCCTCACCGAACCAATCGCCGTAGTCCTTGGCCGACTCGAAATTCACCAGCTCGGCGTCGGGGTACAGCTCCTTGAACCGAGAACGGCTCATGGATTCCTCGACAAACGCATACCGCGCATCGCGCATGTCGGGCGACTTGGCGTCAGGGTCGAACCATACGGACGTTAGCGGGTCAGGGATCGGCTTAACGCAGATGTCCTGGTCCCAACTGTCGTCCGTGCTGTACTCGGTCGAGACACGCCACGCACCGAAGCCACAGGCCGAAAGCAGCTCGAAGCCGCCGTCATAGGCCCGCTCAGCGTTGGATCGCGACTCGATGTTGCGGATCAAGCCCTGACGAAGCTCCGCACCCTTCGCATCGCCGTTCTCGACGGGGCGAATCTTGATCCCCGGACGCGCCTTCTTCTGGTCGTTGACGACCTGACGCCAGTGCGAGCGGAGGATCGGGAACTCGTAGCACGGGCGACCCTTGCGGGCCTTGCGCTGCTGCTCGTCCCACTGGTTGCCGGGGACCGTAACGAACTTCAGGTCATCGATGGCAAGCTCGCGGTTCTCCTGGTCCGCCTCCACGGCGCGCTCGTACCGCTCGCGCATCTCCTTCATGAAGTCGGTGGAGTTGCCGCCATCCTTGGCAGCCTTGCGTTTTTCCTTCACGCGAACTCCGAGGCAAAAGAGGTGGTGTCGAACGTCACGCCAGTCCTTGGCGCGTTCTCTGTGTGGTCGATGGCAATCAGGCCGAAGGCGTCGGCGCCATGACTTGACCAGTCGTGGTCAGGCCCAAGGCCGATTTCGCGCTTGTCGTCCCGTTTCTCGTGGTACCAGCCCAACGCAGCGCGTCCGGCTTCCGTCGCTGCCTCGTTGAACCAGAACGCCGGGAACAGCCGTCGCGTGGCCTCAATGCGTGTCTTGGCAGCGCCGCGCCCCATGTTCGGGATCACGACGACCGTGTAGCCAAGCTGCTCAAACGCCGTCCGGTAACTGGTGCTGTAAACCTTGTCGTGCTGGTCGCCGTCATGCGGCAGCACAATGGTCGTGTTACCCGGCAGATAGCCCTTCTCACGCAGCCATTGCGCGTGAGTCGCCATCGGCTGGCCCTGCGCCTCGTAGTAGTCGAGAACGCGGATTTCCTTACCGATGAACTGGTCCGCCCACATCACGAAGGCGTCGGCCTTGGCGCCCGTGCCGCCAATGTCGCAATGCACCCGGAAGCTCATCAGCGGGTCAGGAGCGACGTTGCCGATGCGGCCCTCTGCCTTGGCTCGGGTCAGGTCGCCCGCGTAATAGGCGCCCTCTACGACCGTCACAAAGCCGCCTTCCCAAATATGGTCGTACTGGTCGGGCCGGTTGGTCAGGTCACGTTGCCGCTTGCGCTCAAGGCTGGCCGGGAACTTCGGGTTATCCCGCCAATTCAGCTCAACCACCTTGATGAGCGGGTCATTGGCGTTGCGGTAGCGCTTCTCTACCGGCGCAGTCTTGCGGGCCGGGTTCCACGTCACCCAAAGCTCAGCGCTCCACCCCTCGCCCTCTTCGCGCAGGGTCGGCTCAAGCGTCGTCCAGGCCGTATCCGTAACCGGCTCAGCCTCGTCCACCCAGCACAGCAGAATGCGACCCTTGGACTTGACGCTGGCGATGTTGCGGTCAAGGCCGACGAAGGCGAACGAGATGCGCCCGTCGCGGCTCTTGATGTACTTCTCGCCTACGTCGTAGTAGGCGGCCAGCCACGGCTCGTCCTCAATAGCCCGCTTGCATTCCTCCAACGAGGAATCTTCCAGCGAGTTCATGAACTGTCGCGCGCACAGGATGATCCCGCTTACGCCTTCCTGGCCGAACCTGTAGCCCCACACCGCCGCCATCTTGGCGAAACTGCGCGTCTTGGCCGAACCTCTGCCGCCGTAAGCGCCCCGCACATCCGCAGGGCCGGTGAAAACGGGCCTCAGCTTGCGCGGTAGCTCAATCCGAGCCGTTGCCATCCATGTCTACCAGCTCGATGCGCGTCACCGTCTCGACAGGACCGCCATCGGCGCCAGAAACCTCGACCGCCTGGGCCGGCTTGCCGTCAAAGCGGTTAGCCACCTCCTGAATCGCCCACGTCTCGCCCTGCATGGCCTTCTCGACCACGACAGAGGCGATCTTCCGCAGCGCGTCCTTCTGCACACACTCTTTGCGCAGGGCGTCGAACCACTCCTTGCCCTTCTTCGCGTTGGAGTTACCTACAGGGGCGGCCATGAAAAATTGACTCGACAGTTAAACGGTTGATTCGTTAAGCGGAAACAGACCCGATTTGCTGGGGCTTCACGCACACAACGCGCTCAGCGATCAGCGTCTCGCCATTGGCAAGGGTGACGGTGTTGGTCAGGACTCCATGACACGTCGGCGCGAGGTTCACAGCCGACTTGGCAACGGTCAGAGAGGCGCCAGAGAGCGTCCCTGCTCCCGTGTACGTCCATGTACTGGTGCTTACGGTGGTGCCGCGCTTCTCAGCCTCGGCGGTCCAGTTGTTGGCGACCAGGAGCTTTTCGCCGGAGGTCGCGTTAATGTCCTTAAGCCGGCTGGTCATTGCGCTTCCTTGCGCTCTTGGCTATCCATCGCAACCGGCAGATCAGCCGGAACGGCCGGCTTCGATCCCTTTCCGAACACACGTTCCCAGTTGGCCGCGAACGTCTGCTGGTCAACGTTATACGGGCGCGGTGCGCTGCCCTTGCCGCCGTCGCTCATTGCCTTTCCGCCCTCAAGAGTGCTTGGAGCCCACGGATTTGGGCGTCGGCGTCTGCTGCGGCTCGAACAATGTCTGCCGCACCTTTGCTTCGGTCGTCGGCGGCTGCATCAGGCTTGCCGGCACTGGCGGAAGCTGCGGGCACTTCACATCGCCACTCGGGACGGAGGCGCACCCGCTCAGCGCGAAGGTCAGCAGCAAGGCGCTTGGCATCAGCTTCGGCACGGACTTTGTCCTGTTCATTCTGTTGGGCGATGGCCTGGAACTTGTCGGCCTGAGCCTGTTCCGCCTTCCTCGCCGCTTCGGATGCCTTCAGATTGGCGTCCAGTTGGGCCGCTCGCTGCTCGGCTTGATGCTGTAGATCACGGGAAACAGCGAGAGCCCCGCGAAAGTGCATGGCGAGCATCACCGCCGCGACCGCCAGCACGGCCAAACCTACCGACAGCCACTTGGTGAGCCGGGGGAACATTAGGACTCGGCCGGCACCGTGATGTTGTTGTCGCGCAGAATCCCTTCCAACTGGCGCACTCGGTCGCGCAGCTTGGAGGTCGTGACTTTTTCGGCCTGTAGCTCGTCCCAGATGGTCGAATACTTCTTTTCCAGCGCCTCGATGCGCCCTGCCAGCCAGTCGATCTGCTTCTGTGACGCCGCATTGATCGTGGCGTCTACCTTGAACTCGGACACCGCCGCCTGATCGGCTGCCTCGCCTACCTGACGCTTACCGCGCCCGGCGAAGTACGCGAACACGCCGCCGACAAGGAGGCCCACGTTCGTACCGATCTGTGTCCAGTCCATTAGGCCACCGCCTCAAACAGTGTTTTGTCGGCAGTGCGCCGCTTGGTCAGGCCAGCAACCCGCTGCCCGTTGTCGTGGTCCCAGCGCAAGAACTCAGCCGCAGCGCCGTCATAGTCGCCAGCGTTGAGCTTCTTCAGCAGGGTCGAGTGCATCAGGGCGTTAGCCCCGCAGTTGAAAGCGAAGTCCACCAGCGCATCGAATTGACACTGGCTGACCGGCACCTTGACCATGCCGTTCACCGCATGGACCGTGGCCGCAACATCAGCCTTCAGGAACGTATCGGCCTGCGCCTGCGTGATCGTGTCGCCCTCACGGACGCCAGCCGTATGGCCGTAGCCAATCGTCCATCTGCCGCCGCTGTCTCGGTACGCCTTAAGCCTGCACTTCTCAAAATCGCGGATCAGGTCTAGTCCGCGCTCCGAGATGTTCACTTGTCTTTCCGTGGCACGGCAGCCAAGCCGCCGGAGGGTTTGTCCACCTGACGCCAGGGACGCCCCAGCTCCGTCAGAATCTCGATCTCGCCACCCTTGTCGGCAATGCGGATGGCGATAGCGCCCACTTCCGAAGCGAACGTCTCAACGCCACCGGGAAAGATCACTACGCCGCTTTGAGAGCTGCCCGCACCGGAGAACTCGTGCCAGTCGGAGTCACGCTCGCCGTCAACAAGCGCCTCAATCTCGGCAATCTCGTCGGCGTCGTCACTCATCAGGCTCACCAAAGAACGGAGTTAACCAGCGGGCGTGAAATCGAGGTAGTACGCTTTGCCAAGCTCAAAATCGACGGAAGGGTTGTCCACACTGATTTGCAGCGATCCAGCCGGCGTGTACTTGTGATACCGCTGGTTCTCAGGCACCTCATCAGCGCAAACGGCGTTGAATTCGTAGGTCTTGAGGGTTGGATTCCAGCGGTGTTGCTTTACGGAATCACAGACAAACTTCGCGCGGACGGTCATTCTTCCGGTTCTCCAAAGAACGGGCTAAGCGCAGCCGCCAGCATCACCAGCAGCCAGATTAGGCGGGCTAGGAGCATGGGCTTTGCCTTGTGGAATAGGTCCCGGTTGGCCGCCGGGGTCGGTGCCGTGGCTGGCAGAGCGACACCTTATCGCCGGCTACTCGCCGTGAGCCCGGTTCAGCAGCCACGCCTACTAGGGGGGTTCTTTACGCCGCTTCGAGCTTGCGCGGCCTTGCAAAAACCCGCGCGCTGCCAGGGTGGTCCAGTACAGCGGCGGGCGGGGCGGCGGCGCTGCCGCTATTCGCCCCTTCACTTGTCATGTTGCCCAAACTTGGGGGGTAAATCGTTCCGCGCCGATAGCGGGCCTTGATCCACTCAGGCTGCACGAATCCGGCCCAGCGGTAGAACAAGCCCTCGGCCAGCTTCCGGGTCGCCAAGTAGTCCTCACGGCGGGCCTTGAAGTGTTCCGCCCGATTCTTGGCGCTACGCCGGATACCGCAGAAGCGGTCGAAGCCGTCGATGATCGCCCCCAGCGTCCAGACGCGATCCTTGTCGCGTATGCCCCTTCCGATGGCGTCCAGCACCCGGAAGCACATCAGGCACAGCTCGCGGCGGTGGATACGGGAGCCGCCCCAGTACGCCTCTAGCAACTCAGGCGGGCATCCGGACCTGCGTGCGAAGGAAAGGGCCGCCATGTCCTCGGTCGTGTCTACGCTTTCCTCTACGCCGGCCAGGAGCCGCCAGAAGTTGGTTTGGCCCTCAATGCGGGCGATGCGTTCGCACGGGTGCGGCTTGGTCGGGTCGAATACGGTCATGACCAGTCGCCCACGGCCTGGGGGATAGTGGCGGTGGTCATGCCTTGCGGACCCTTAGCGCGCCGATGACCATAGATGCCGCGAACCAGACCGCAGACTGCGCGCCGTGAGGCTCGGCAATCATCCATACGAAACCCAGAACGAGGCATGCCAACTGGGTGATGATCGAAAGCATCATGCCGCCTCCACGTAGTTAGCCCGCCCCGGCTCGCAGTCGGTGGACCGGAACCACGTGCCGCACCCAAGGCACTGCATGCGCGCGTACCGCCGCGTGGACGTGACCGCGTAGCCACGACGCTGATGCTTCTCGCCGCCGCACTTCGGGCAGACGTGTGCCTCACCGTAGTTGTTGCGGTTGGGGTGATTGGCGACCCACGGCAGCAGGCGGTCGTAAACCTTTTCCAGCAGCAACACGTCCTGCTTGTTGTATGCCTCCATGACGCGCCAGGACTCGGCGTCCTTGTTCATGCAGCCCAGCCACAGCTCATGGCCCTTGTGGGCGAGCTTCTTGCCTAGGCCAAGCTGTTGCGCCACAAAATCCAGCTTGTTGGAAGCGAGGCGGAAGCGGCGGCGAGCGGTTTGCAGCAGGTCGATTTGCTTGTACGGCGCGGGCGGGTTCAGGCCGTGCAGCAGAATCTCTTTGTTCAACGTGGGCAGGTCGAACTTGACGCCGTTGTAGCTAACTACTGCGTCAGCCTCGGACAACAGCTTGTGGACGCGACCGATCATCCGCCTGGGACTCGACGCCTTGATGCTGTCGAACATGACTTCCCGCTCGCCGTGCCATTTCGCCGCCCAACACAACGTGTAGCCGGTTTCGATGATCTGGTTGATGGCGACGTTCTGCTGCCACAGGCCCCACACGGTTGCGAGGTGCGGAGCGGTTTCGATATCCAGAAGCAGGATGCGCATTAGAGGCGATCCTCCGCGCCACTCAGGCGCTCGTCGTGGTCACGGATAGCCTCGGCCTGCATCGGGTGGCCGTCGCAGTTGGGTGGCTTGCCCCATGCCGGGTCCCACTTTGGGATGCGCTCGGGCGGCACGCCTTCAATCGGGTAGCCGGGGACGGTCGGCGGATTGCCCGCTGCAACCTTGGCGATGCGCTCGGGCGCGCAACTCGTAGGTTGATTCTGGCCTTTGCAACTCGTGGGTTGATTGCGCTCTTCAATCGCCTGCCGCAGATACATGCACAGGTCCAGAGCTTCCTCGTAGGCGTCCCACAGGGCATCGCGCCCGTTGTGCGTGGTAAGCGGCTCGCCGTATTCGCCTGCGCCCTTGGCGACGCGCTTGTGCAGGTCAGCATTGACCAGTGGCAGGACGCGGACGCGCTCGACGCTGGTTGAGCGATACGCGCCTGTCGGCTGCTGCTTTGTGTAGGGCGGGAAGCTCGCGTGCATTAGCCGATCCTCTTGGGGTCGGCTAGCAGTTAAGCGGCTTCCGTGTCCATGACGTAGGGGGAAAACTGGGACAGCACGCGATGAACATGCGACTTGCTGCACCCAACGGATCGCGCAATCTTTCGGATGCTCACCCCTGCCTTATGCATATCGTGGATGTGGGCCGCGTCCACCCCAATCGATTGCGGCAACATGGGGATGTAGAGGTACTCCCCGCCTGCCAGTGATGCCAGAGCCGCCAGGTATTCCGTGCGCTCCGCATCCGTGGGCGGGCGGCCTATCGTCTTTGCGAGAGCCATCACCAGCAATGCTCGACTCATGTCCTTCCCCTCAAGGAACCAGGTCATAACGCCAGCCCCAATACCCGATCAGGATGGCGTCGGCGCGATCACAGTCTTTCTTGCGGCTCAGCGGCGCCTCGGGGAATAGCTCGATGGCCTTTCCCCGTGCGGCGTCTTTCTCGGTGCCAATCAGGTTGTAAAACCGCTTCCACTTCACCGGGGCGACGGTCGTGTACGGGATGCGCAGCGCACCGAAGATGCCCTTGATGGCCCCGTAGGTTTCCCCGAAGCGGAACGCGGCAGCCTTGCCATCCGTGGGCCTCGCGCCTACCTGCTCCACGACCCCGCGCACGGATACGCCAGGGAAGCGGGCAAGCTCGGTGCGGACGATTTCGGCCAGCGCAGCGGCGTTGACGCTTTGCCGTCCCGACTTCCCCGTGCCCATCGTCGGCGTGTCGTGGACCGCGTGGAAGCGGTCGTCAACGAGGATGGAAACAGCCCCATGCAAGCCGGGGTCAACGCCTATCGTGACTCGCAGGGGCGTGTGCATTAGGCAGCCACCCCGAACACGCGCGTCTTGACGCCACCGCGCGGACTGGTACTCGGCAGCAGGCGCACAACCTTCACCCGATCGGCCTCCAGCAGCTTCTTGAGCGCCGTCGTGGTCGCGCTACGGGATGACCGAAGCTCGGCAGCGAGGCTCAGCGCCGAATGTGGCCCTGTCTTTTCCAGCGCGGCGTAGGCGATTTCCTCTAGCGGGGTGAACGTCCTGTCCTTGCCAGTACCGCGACGGTCGATGACCTCATGCCCGCGGTCGGCGGACTCGCCGTAGACCTCCAGGTACTCCCGCCGCCCCATGCGTAAGTCCTCGCGCAGCAGATTGAGCGACGGCGGCTTGCCTCCACGGTAGACGCCGCACAAGCCCTCATCGGGGCTGTACTTCGCCAGCGCATCGCCATAGCGCGTACCCAGCCGGCCAGCGACAAAGCCTTCCTTGCCTACGGAATGGACAACCCATTGCCCGTCTACCGCCGCCAGCTTGTCGTAAAGCTCCCATGCGGCTTGGGTCGGGTTGTCGGTGGTGATGTGGATGCGCATTACTTGACTAGCCTCAGTTTGCCGGCCTCGATCAGCCGGTCGATGGTCCGCAGGCGAGCCAGCCGCATTTGCGCGCGACGCTCGTCCTGGCTCAGGTTCTTGCCGTTGTCGATTTCGTGATGGCAGCTCGGGCACAGCGGGGCTGTCTGCCACGGCTTGGACTTCTGCCCCATGCCGCGCCCTTCGTTCTGATGGGCCACCTGGACCCCGAAAGCACCGCACAGGGCGCATGTCTCTAGCGCGGCGATGGTGGAGAACCACTGGCGCTCGGTGGCGTTCATGCGATCAGCCTCCCTTGCCGCTGGGCGTCCTCGATTCGGCGGCGGGCGATGTCAAGATAGGCTTGGCTTAACTCGCATAGAATGGAACTACGGCCAAGCTTCTCTGCGACGACGCCAGATGTTCCAGACCCACCAAACGGGTCAAGAACCATGCCTCCGTCCGGGCAACTAGATAAAATGCATCGACGCGCTATCTCTTGAGGGAATGCGGCGCTATGTCCGCGCACGCCGCGCTCATGCGGGATGTGCCAAACGCTTTCCTCTTCGAGTGCAGATCGGTCGAACCAATATCTGCGCGACTTACTAGCAAGGAAAAGGTACTCATGCTGACGGTGGGGGCGGTCTTTTACCGATGGCTCCGCGAAAGCTGTATCTCTGCACCAGATCACATCTGCACGGATCGTCCAGCCGTCTGCCTGTAACGCCTTTGCCACCATCCACGGCAGACCAAGCAAGGACTTCTTCGGGAAGCCAAGCCCCGCCACATCTAAGGGCCGGACCTTTTCGCGCATCCAGTTCCGCGACGGGCTTTTGGGATCAGAACCGCAAGGCTGTCCATTCCCGCTGTAATAGCTATCCCCCAGGTTCAGCCAGAGAACGCCATCGTCAGTGAGAAGGCGGCGCACCTCGCGCATTACGCCGACAAGTGCTGCAACAAATGCGTCAGGGGTGTCCTCCTGACCCATCTGCTCGTCTACACCGTAATCTCGCTGCCAGTAATAGGGTGGGCTGGTCACGCAGCAGTTCACGGAACCGGATGGCAGCGTCGGCAGGATTTCGCGGCAGTCGCCTAAATACAGGGTTGCGTTGCCGATGGTTTCGATTCGGCTCATGCCGCCCTCCGCGCCTTTTGAGGCCCCGTGTTTTCCGGGAATTCCAGGCGCACGCCGCGACGTGCGAAGTCCTTCTTCACTTCATCGGCGTACTTGCTCAACTGCGCCTTGGTCATCAGCGACGTGACCGGAAGCAGGCGCATTACCTGAAGCTTTTGCTCGTAGCTCAGGCCCTTGATGGCGTTGTCATAGGCGAGGCGGAATTCCTCGTTCTCTGCCCGCAGGATCGGCACGCCGTGGTGCAGCTTGCAGTAGCACTTCCAGCCAAGCTCGTCGTCCTCGCGCAGCTCTTGGGCGATCTGCTCGTACCAAACGTGAGTGAAGGCGTTCTGCGGCAGGCTTCGATCCCTGCCCGTGCGCACATTCAGCCGAAGGAACTTGTGCGTATTCCAAAGTTCGCGGATATCGCCAAGCGCGCGACTCAGGGATTCGGCGGAGTTGATGACGAGAGCGGTCACTTCTCGATCCTCACCGTGACCAGCTTCGGGCCGATCGAGAGGACGCGGGCGATGCGGTGACCTTCGCCCTTGAAGTAAGCCCTCCAATCGCGCGCATGAGCGCGGCGGATGCATCCGAACACCCAGCCCTCGCCATCCACCACGGCCCACGAATGGATCGGACCGACAACGAACGGGTTAGTCCTATACCGCTTCACATCGCCCGTCTTGAGTGCCTTGCTCATCGCTTGTTCCCTCGCTTGATTAGCCAGTGCATGCGCAGCCGTCCGCGCACCTCTTCCTGGCAGTTGCGTGTCGTGCATTGATCGTTCCCGCAGTCGGTCGGAAGCTTCTCGACCTCGGGCTTCCACTGGTCAGTGGGAAGGCGCGCAATGCGCTCGATGTGGTTGAAGCAGCAAAAGGCGGTCATACGGGCGCACCGAAACCGCGTGACTTTTGAGGCCCTGTAACCACCGGCTCAGGAAGTGCGCCCTCCCAATCCTCTAGCCGCATCTGGTCGAAGCGGTTGCGCAGATGGATCGTTTCGCCCGTGCGGATGTTTCGTCCCTTGGCCGGGATGACCTCAACTACGCCGGGCATGTCGCCGGGCGTGTAGTAGTCCTGGCGATGCAGGAACAGAATCACGTCCGCTTTCTGCTCGATTTCGCCGGACTCGCGAAGATCGGTCATCGTCGGGCGCTTCTCGGCACGGGTCGCGGCGGCGCGGTTGAGCTGGGCCAGGAACACGACCGGGCAGTTGAATTCCTTGGCGAGCGTCTTTCCTGCCTGGGCGATGCGTCCGTACTCGTGGCGCGTCTCGGCCTTACGGTCCAACCCCATGTCGTGCATGTGATCCAGCACGATCAGGCGGAGCGGCTTTTGCAGGTGCGCACGGCGGGCGCGGGCCATGAACTGCTCGACCGTCAGGCCGGGCGTTGCATCGATCAGCAGGGGCGACTCGCGCAGCTTGGTCGTCGTCGGCGTGAAGCGGTTCCAGTAGTCCTCGGAATCGGCCAGCTCGTCGTCGGGCTGCTCGACCCACTCGTGCGGGATGCAGCCGAAGCAGGCAGCCATGCGGCCCATGCACTCCTGCTCGGTCATCTCGACGGAGAACAGCGCCGTGCGGTGGTCGTGGATCGAGGCGAACCCGGCTAGCTGCAAGCCGAACACGCTCTTACCCATGCTTGGACGGGCACCCACGACGTAGAACACGCCATCGCGCAGGCCCTTGGTGCGGCTGTTTACCTCATGCCACGGCGTAGGAATGCCAAGCAGCGGCGCTTTGTTGCGATACCGCTCCATGAACTCGGCATAGAAGCGGTTCATGGACTCCTTGGCCGTCGCCAGCCCACCGCGTGTCGTAGCAACCTGCATTTGCGCCAGCTCGTGAGCGGCAGTACCGGCGATGTGCTGCGGGTTCGCGCCAGGAGCCACCGCAGCGGACGCCATGCGCTGGCCGGCATCCAGCAGCTTCCTAAGCCGCGACTTCTCCACCACGATTTCCGCATACGCCACGATGTTGGCGGCGCTCGGGGTGTTGTTGCTCAGGTCGTACAGGTAGCCGGGACCTCCGAAGCCATCGGCCATGCCGTTGTCCTCAAACCAGTCGCCCAGCGTTACGGCATCCACCGGCGAGCCTCGTTCGATCAGCCCGGCGATGGCCTTGAAGATCAGGCGATGCTCAGCCTTGGCAAAATCCTCGGCGTGCAGCCAGTCGGACACCTTGGCGAAGGCGCGAGGGTCGATCATCAAGCCACCAAGCACGCTCTGCTCGGCGTCGATGGCCTGGGGCAGCGGGCGGGCGTCGGCGTAGTCATCAAAGCGGGCCACGGCGTTCATGCGCGAGCCCTCCGCGCCTGCTCGCCAGCCGTGGTCAGGCGGTACTCGCCGTCCTGAAGCCACCACAGCTTGAGCCAGTTGCCCTTGACCGCGTTGCGGTAATGCGCCCGCCAGTCCTTCTGCCGCTTGCCACGCTCCCGCATGTCCTCCACGAAGCGATGCCAGGACAGCTCAAGGAAGTCGAGCGGGATGCCGGCGTTTTCGGCGTAGGAGAAAATCGGGTCGTCAGCAGGGATGGCGTCACCATCCAGCGAACGAAGCCAAGTGTCGATTTCGGTAGCCGAACTCTTCCGGCCCTCGGGATTGCCTTTTGAGGCCCCCAAAAGGTCCGCGCCAGCGGATTTGCTCTTATCTTCTGTATCTGTATCTGTATCTGTATGGCTTGACGTTTGATCAGCATCCGTTGAGCGTTCGCCAAGCGTCTGCTTAGCGTTCGCTACGCGTTTGCTTCCACCAGTGGCCCCAGCGGCCTTCGCCTTGGTCGATTTCGCAGCAACAGCCGCCAAATCGGCCTCGATCCGGTCATGGGTCCAGGTATCGCCGTCGATGGTGAAAAACTCAGCCAACTTCGGCTTGATTTCCGCCCAGCGTTCGCTAGACAAGCGCGCAACGTTCGCTAAGCGTTCGCTTGCGTTACTCAGGGCATGGCCGCGCTGCCAGTAGTTGAATATCAGCAGTAGGTAGGCACCGTTTTCCTCGGCGGACAGGTGCGCCGTGTCGGCCAGATAGTCGGCAACGTAGAGCTGCATGTAGGGGAGCGCGGCCATTACGCGGCACCCCGCGCAGCCATAAACTCGTCCATCGTCTTGCGGCCTTTAGCCATGTTGCACGGGGCGCAAAGGGCCTGGAGATTGGTTCGCTCACAGGTGCCACCACGGACAACGGGGATGATGTGGTCGATGACAAGGCCGCCTGTCGCACCGCAGGCGGCGCATGAGGCACCGCTGAGGATTTCAGCCCTGATCTTCTTGCCAAGGCCCTTGCGGGTGGCGCTAACCGTGCAGTAGCCATGCAGCGTCAGAACGCCGCCATGCTCGCGCAAATAACCGGCCTGCTTCATGGCCTCCGCGAAGCCGGGGCACTCCACATAGCAGTCAATCACGCAGCTTTCCGTTTCAAGCTTTCCTTGCTTGCCATGCCGCGCAAACCAGCTTGCGACGGATACCGCCTTGTAGAACGCCTCGGCGTAGGTGATGCCTAGGCTCTGCGAGATGCGAAAGAGGCCGCCAGCAGAGTCGAAATCGTCCCTGAGTTTGATCCAGCCGGCCATTACCGCAGCCCCCTGGCCGTCTCGATCCGTGCGACCAGGGCAGGGCTACGCTTGGCCTTAGCCTCCACGTAGGCGTCCCAAAACTGGCGCTCAGCCTTGTCGTCGCCAGCGGTGGCCGCGATCAGCCACGCATTGCCAAGTACCCGAATGCGGGCCTCATTGAACATGTCGCGCACGGCTTCACAGTCGGGAGCCGTTGCGTTCACTTCGACGCAAGCAGGCTCATGCTGCGGGGAGGTGCGGGCTGCGCGTTTTGGGAACGCAATTACGGACATGTGTCGTCCCTCTTAGGACGCCCAAAGGCCAGGACGCGCCCTTCCAACTTGGGAAGCGCGTAGCGGGCTTTGATGACGGCAGAAATGGCCTGCTCCGCGAATTCCTCGGGAGTCATCCCGACGCGCGCAGCGGCTTCGCAGAGTTCCTTGAACTCCGCGTCCGATAGGTTCAATTCCATAGGCCCCCCTGCGGACCCTGTTGGGGCCTTCACGCAGCGCGGGCATGGTCGTTACTCTGCCCCACGTTTTTAGCCATCCAGTCGAGCAGCGCCTCACGAACAAAGGCTGCTGGCTGGCGCTGGTTGAACTTGGCGGCGGCACGGATCAGCTCGTCCTCAATGTCGTTAAGACGGACCTTGATGACGTTGTCTCGAACATGGGCCGGGTCTTCGTAGGCCATGGCTGGTCTTCCTTCAGGAGGTCTTGTGGTTGGCAGTGGGGCTTACGACCCACGGGAAATCGGGCAGCAGGTCTTGGCGCCGAACTTCGCCGTGGGTGATTTCTTCGATCTGAGCGGCGCGCGCCGGGGGGATGGGTCGTTTCCCGGACTTCCACTGGCTGATAAGCTGCGGGCGGACGCCAAGGCGTCGGGCAAGCTCGGCCTGGGAGCCGACGTAGCGGATTGCTTGATGAAGGGAATTCATAGTGGTTGACACGGTAAAGCATCACTTTACCCATGTCAAGCATAACTTGCTTGTCGGCGGAAGCCCGCAATGGGACCATCCAGCAATGCTTGATGCCAACCAACTAAAAGAGCGTTTTAACCGCGCCATAGAGGGAATTCCCTCCGCTGCGGCCCGCGTTGCTGAGGCGTGCAACGTCACGCCTCAAGCCGTAAGTCAGTGGAAGCGCACGGGACGCATAGACAAGAAGCACTTTGCGGCGCTGTCTGACCTCACTGGCAAGCCGCTTGCATACTGGCTAGGTGAGGACGAGCCCGATTCTGGGATCGCCTTTTCACGGCGGCCCGTGAGCATCCCCGCGTATCAGATACGTGGCGTTGACGACGAATCCGCCGATCCCAGCGAGGATGTGATGGTAGATTTGGTTGACGTCGAACTTTCGGCGGGCGGTGGGCGCACGGTGCCGGAATTCCGGCGCACCAAGCGCAAGCTTGCCTATTCCCGCGCCTGGCTCCAAAAGAAGCGCTTACGTGAGGGCGATCTTGTCGTGATGCCCGTCCGTGGCGATTCCATGCTTCCCCGCCTAGCGGATGGCGATGCGGTGCTAATCAACCGCGCAGACACGCGGGTGGTGGATGGCAAGGTGTATGCGCTGGTGCTTGGCCGGGAGGCAAAGATCAAGACGCTTCGCTGGGGCGTGGATGGCTCGCTCATCGTCATGAGCGAAAACCCGGACAAACGCATGTATCCGGATGAGGTAGTGGATCGGGAAAGCGCCGAAGACATATATATCATCGGCCGCGCCGTGCAGCGGAGCGGAGACCTGTAGTACCAGCATCCAGGGGGTAAACATGAAGAAGCTACCGATAGCGGCAGTGCTTATGTCATTCTCGCTTGTGGCGTCAGCACAGCACTACAAGCCGTATAAGGTACCCAAAGCTCCAGGCGCGCCTATCTATCGAGCGCCAGTCCACCACAACGGGTACGTCAAGAAGGACGGCACCTACGTCCAGCCGCACTATCAGACAGCTCCGGACGGCACTAGAACAAACAACTGGTCAAGCAAGCCGAACATCAACCCGTTCACGGGCCAAGAGGGAACTAAAGACCCCTTTGCTCAACCGAGTAACGGTCATGGCTAGGCTGGCGATGGCTGCGGCCATGCTTCTTACATGCAGCCGCTTGTTCGCTCAGCAGGTCCAGCTACAGCATCCGGACATAGTGGGGTCGTTCCAGCGCGGCTATGCAGAGGGGCAAGCCGCGCGGATGCGCAACATCGAGATACAGCAAGCGCAAGAGGCCCTAAGGCAACAGCAGGCATTCCAGGCGCAACAGGAACAGGAGCAGCAACAGCAGCAGGAAGTGAAGCGCTTGGCGGGCGTGCTGCTCCTGGCTCAAACCGACGATGAGCGATGGGCCGCCTTGAACAAGATGGCCGCCATCGATCCAGCACTGGCCGTCCAATACATGCAGGCGCTGCACATGGATCAACCAAACAAGTAGCAGAACTACCTTCATCCACCTCTAGCCCGCCTCGTGCGGGCTTTCTTTTGTCCTGGGCACAATCCTGAACATCTGATAAACAGCCAGCAAGCTTAGCTTTACTCTACTTCAACCCATGCTTGACTGATATCAAGTGTTGCTTTAGTCTTACTCCCAAGCCAACCAACAAGGGGACGGCGATGGGAACCTGGAAGTCAGACCTGATCCAGCACGGCGACGCAGACGTGATCGTCGTGGCGCACGCAACCGGCGTGCACTTCGTCAGCGAACACGGCGACGAAACCCTCTCCATCGTCCTAACCCCCGAGAAGGCGCGCCAGCTCGCCGCCAGCCATTCGGCTATTGCCGAAGCACTGGCCAACGCGGCCAGCCGAGCCGAAGACACCGAAGGCTCCGCCCACAGCCGAGCCATGAAGGGGGAGTGAGATATGGCAAGCATCAGCTTCACCAGCTTCCACAAGCCGGCGCGGGTCGAGGCGGCGACCACCGAGGGCTATGCCGATTGGCAGGCCATCCGCATCGAAACCAGCAACTGCACCATCTACCTCTCCCGCGAGGAAGCCGCCCAGCTCGCCGCTGATCTGCTGGACGCGATTGATTCGCAGAAGGTGGCCGCATGACCTCCCCTAACGAACAGCAGCGGGTGGATGTGCTGGCGGTGATGGATGACGCCATCCTTGAGTACAAGGCGCTTATCACCGCAAACGATTGCTCTGACGACTGCGAACTCCACGCCCATACCCGCGCCACTTACGAAGCTGACATGAAGCAGCTTGAGCTGGCCCGTGCAGCCGTGGCCGAGCTGATCCAGGCGCTTTCCGAGTGCGTGATCGACATGGAGGCCACCGAAGAATTCTACGGCAAGCATCCGCGCGCACAGGATGTCATTGCCAAGGCTAAAGCCGCCCTCGCCAACGTGGGAGCGCAGCCATGACCGCCCTCCCCTACCAGCCCGTCCCGACGATTGCGCAGCGTAAGGCCCTGCACGCGGACCACGCCAAGCGCTACCCGATCCGCCAGTACGAAAAGACGCAGGCCCTCATCAGTCCTGTGGAGGCGGCGGGGGTGGCTTGCTGCGACGTGACGCCTGAGCCGCCTGTGACGCTGGTCGAGGCCGTTTCAATCATCGCCAAGGGCTTTGCCTGCATCGCTGGGTGGCTGGCCTTCGGCTTGGGTGTTCTGTGGCTGTGCGACCTCGCCGGCCAGTATTTGGGGAGTCATGTATGAACGCCTATAGCATCCCCAACCACGACGCCTACCTGCTGGCCAGGTCGGACTGCGACAACTCGGCCATGGATCGCGCCCGCGAATCGCTGACCGACGATCAGCAGCGCGAGATTGTGCTGAGCGTGGCGGACAGCTTCGGTGGCGACGAACCCCGCGAGGCACTGGCCGACCAGATCGCAACCTTGGCCGACGCCCACTGGATGCTCGATCAACTGTTCACCCGCCAGTGCTCCGTGGGCGAGCTGATGGAGAGCCAGCGCAAGTACCCGGAGCGCGCCATTGCCCTGCGTGCCTTGCTCCACCTGACCAAGCAGTGCAGCCGCGCCGTGGACGACGAGACCACCAACAAGGCGTCTGAGCTGGCCGACGAGATGGCAGAGCGTGCGCGCCAGGACGAAGCCGAAGCGAGGGCCGCGTGATGTGCGATCTGCTGACCGACGACGCCATTGCCCAGCTTCGCAAGCTGACCGTCATGCGGCGTATCGAAAACGCCTTTGACGAACTTTTCCCCGCCACCCCGGCAGCCGATACGAACCCCTGCGTTGACGCTGTCGGCGGTGGCACTTTTGAGCAAGGAGATGCGGCGTGAACGTTATTCGGCGTTTTCCGCTCAACACGACTGGCTGTGACTTCGTTGTTGGCGACATTCACGGCTGCTTCGAGCGTCTGCAATACGAGCTGGATGCCATCGGCTTTGACGGCTCGCGTGACCGCCTGTTCAGCGTTGGTGATCTTGTGGACCGTGGCCCGAGCAGCGAGGAATGCATCGACTGGATCGCTAAGCCGTGGTTCCACGCGGTGCGCGGCAACCACGAGCAGATGGCAGTCGGTGTTGCGGCAGGCAAGCATGACTTGGGCAACTACCTCGCCAACGGCGGTGGTTGGTTCCTATCGCTGGATGATTCGCGCCAGAAGCTCATTGCCGAAGTGCTGGACTCCCTGCCGTACCTGATCGAAGTGGAGACGCGGGCCGGTCGCGTTGGCCTCGTGCACGCCGAAATAAATGGCGATAGCTGGGATGACTTCGCGGAAGCGATGAGCGAGGCGGATTCCAACAACAAGCGCAAGCGGCTGGCGGAAATCGCGCTGTGGTCGCGTACCCGTATCACCTACGGCGACACAAGCCACATCAACGACCTGTATTGCCTGTATGTCGGGCACACCCCGCTCAAGCAGCCGGTGGAGCTTGGCAACGTGCGGTACGTCGATACGGGCTGCGTGTTTGGCGGTCGCCTGACCATCAACCCCATCACCGAATGGCCCCATGCCATCGCGGAGGCCGCATGACCACCCTCACCCACGCCCCCAAGTCGCCCTATGGCGTCAAACCGTGGCCGCAACTGTCAGCGCCGGTTGACCCGCTGGACAGCGTGTTTATCTCCCGCGCGCAGTCGATCCTGGTCGCGCTGGTCGGGAGCATCGAAATCACGGCAGAGCAGGCCCGCGATGTGATCGCGTGGCATCAGCCGCAGCACTGAATCCAACAGAGGGAATCACCATGAGTCCGCTTCTTGTCTATCTGATGTTTCAGGCCGATGGCATATCCGCGCTCTTTGGCGTGCTATCGCTCGTTCTGGCGCTTGCCGCGTGCATCGCCCTTGCCGTGGCCACCCAGGGCATCTGTTCATGGGAAAACCGTGACGACGTACTGGCGCAAAAGGCTATCGGTTCCAAGGTTTTCAAAAGGACCGCGCCAGCCGCCGTTGTTTGCTTCGCGGTCGCCTGTTTGATGCCGTCTACCAAGACCATCGCAGCGATGGTCGTGCTTCCGAAGATCACCAGTCCGCAAGCACTCGACGCCATGGGCAACGAGGCGAAGGAACTTTATGGGTTGGCGAAAGACGCCCTGCGCAATCTGTCCGGCGACGAAAAGCCCGCCAAGAGCGACAAGTAACACCGCCCGCTAGCTGCTAGCGCCGCTCCGGTGAGCGCCCGTCCACGAGCAGCAACGGGCAAACCTATTCCACACACGCCAGCGCCGGGCGTATCGGCGCGAGGATGAGATGAGCAACCAACTGGCAGTTCAAGGCTCGATGGGCGGTGAGCAGATCGAGCTTATCAAGCGCACCATCGCCAAGGGTTCGACCAATGACGAGCTTGCCCTGTTCGTGCAGCAATGCCAGCGCACCGGGCTTGACCCGTTCGCCCGCCAGATTTACGCGGTGAAGCGTTGGGATGGCCGCGAAAAGCGCGAGGTCATGTCCATCCAGGTCAGCATCGACGGCTTCCGCCTGATCGCTGAGCGCAGCGGCAAGTACGCCGGCCAGCGTGGCCCGTGGTGGACCGCCGATGGCAAGGATTGGGTTGACTGCTGGCTGGACAGCAAGCCGCCGATGGCCGCGAAGGTGGGCGTGATGCGCTCCGACTTCCAAGAGCCGTTGTACGCCGTGGCCCGCTTCGACAGCTACGCGCAGACAACACGCGAAGGCAAGCTGTCTGGCCTGTGGGGGAAGATGCCGGAACTGATGCTGGCGAAGGTGGCCGAAGCTCTTGCGCTGCGCCGCGCCTTCCCCGCCGAACTTTCCGGCCTCTATACCGCCGACGAGATGGCGCAGGCGGACAACGGCGAGGCGCGCGTGGTGGAAGTCACGCAGGTTTCGCAGGCACCCGCCCTGCCCGCAGGCAAGCCCACCGATGGCGCGTGGGAGGCCATGAACGAGGAAGAACAGGCGTACTTGCTGGGCATCGCCAAGCAGGCCGGCGAGTTGCTGGCGTCCGGTGATGCCGAAGCCGCCCACGACTACATCCAGAGCCAGAACCTGGACTCTGACGAAAAGATCGCGCTTTGGACTCGCTTCGACAGCAAGGCTCGCAGCGCACTCAAGAAGGCCGATGCAGCGGCCAAGGCCAAGACTACGGAGAAAGCGGCATGAGCGACCTGAATACCTACACCTTCACGGGCCGTCTCGGCGCTGATGCCGAAACCCGCTACACCGGAAGTGGTACCGCCGTGTGGTCTGCCCGCGTGGCTGTCGGCTACGGCTACGGCGACAACAAGGGCACGAACTGGATCACCGCCCAGGTATTCGGCAAGCGTGCCGAATCGCTCGCCAAGCTGGAACTGACCAAGGGCACGCAGGTTGCCGTGACTGGCGAGCTGCGCGTGCGCGAGTACGACCGCAAGGATGGCGGCAAGGGAACGTCCGTCGAGGTCAACGCGAGCGACGTTCACCTGATCGTCGGCAAGGGCGATAAGCCCGAATCCAGCGCCCCGCGTCAGCAGCGGCAGGCACCGGCTCCGGCTGGTGACTTCGACGACTCCGAAAAAATCCCCTTCTGAGGCCACCCCATGACCCATCCCACCACGGAGCAGCGGGAGTTGTTGGAGCTAGCGGCGAAGGCTGCGGGCTATGACACCAGTCACCCGATGAACCGCGAGCGCATGGAACTTGATCCGCCCGTTCCTTCGCTCTGGATTCGCTATGAGGGCGGGACGTTCGCTACCGGCTGGAATCCTCTTGAGTCCGATGCCGACGCATTCCGGCTGGCGGTGAAGCTGAATCTGAGCGTGTTGCTCTACCCCGGCAGCCATGTCGATGTAGTAGCCGAGAACATCACGGAGGATGCCGACCGTTTTGCGGCTGAGGGCTTGGGCTCCGACCCATACGCCTCCACCCGCCGCGCCATCGTCCGCGCCGCCGCCGCCCTCACCCAAGGAGCCTGACATGAACACGACCACGACCACGCGAGGGGTGAGTGAGGCGATGGTGGATGCAATGACGGAGGCGTGGTTTGCCGGCTATGCGATGCACAGGGATTCCCCGATCCCGGAAGATGCGTGGAGCTATGGCGCGTCCCGTGCGGAAGCTGAGGCGTTCGCGCGCAAGTACATCGCCGCCCTGGCCGCCCCCGAGCCTGCCGCGCAGGGGGAGGCGGTGGCGTGGATGGTGCCGCACATCGTGAGCTTTAGGGACGCTGTTCGGACAAGCTGCCCGCCGGAAATGCAGGCTGTCATCGATGGCACGGTTGCGTGGCATCCCGAGCTGATCGGTGATTCGCACCCGGTGACTGACCGCGATGGCGTGACGCACAAGCCGCGTCCGCTGGTCTACGGTGACACCGCCCCGCCCGCCCAACCTGCCGAGCGCGTGCATAGCCACACTGGGCTGCTTCGCGAGTGCGCCTATCTGATCGGCAACGTGATCGATTCCGAAGAGCCCGGAACTTACGAAGGCGCCGACGAATTGCTGGCTGAACTGCGCCGCGTCATCGCCGCCACCCCCGCGCCGTCCGAGGGCGGGAATGGGGTGGATGGGTATGTGGCGTTCACCTGCGAAGAAGTGCGCGAAGCCTACGTGTGCCTGCGTAAGTACAACTGCACCATCCCCGACGAGTGCCTCGACCAGATGCGCGCCGTGTTGCTCACCGCCGCCCAGCAGGCCACCCCATGACCGCCCCTGACGATGTGCGCGCTTTCTTTTGGACCGTTCGACTGGCCTACCACCTGCGCCGCCTGAATTGGGCGAAGTCGGTACGCGAGGCTTATAGCTGGGCCGCCGATGAGTGCTGGCAGGAGTACCGCAAGGACGGATTCACGCCGATGGAAGCCATCGCGGAGGATGCCAGCTATGCACAGTGACGATGTGCGCGCGAGGTTTGAGGCGTGGCTGGCCCGCGAGATTGCCGAGAACGGAGGCGTCGAGTTCGGTGCTGACTATCGCCACTGGGCCGAAAAGGGCTACCGCGCCGCCCACGCCGACCTGTCCGGGGAGGTGCGGGAGTTGGTGGAGGCGGCATCGCAAGGCGTGATCGACGGCAAGGGGCGCCTGTATTTCGAGAGCGGTCAGAAGGCGGACAACTTCCGTCGCGCCCTTGCCGCCCTCGCCAAGTTCCACCCCACCCACCAGGAGAAGGATGATGTACTGCCCTGAACATCTTGTACTCAAAGCCTTTGGCGGTCGCCTGTGGGTGTGGATGTATTGGCGCGATGTTCCGCGCGAGACGATCCCGCTTCGCGTGTGGCTCAATCCGCTGCGCTATGAGGTTTCCATCCATGCGTTCAGCAAGCGTCTGACGATCAATCGGGAGGGCCTGCCAGCGCAGAACGCCGTCTATCGCATCCGCGTGGCCGTGCGAAACCTGTTCAGCCGCACCACCCACCAGGAGAAGCCGTGATGGGCGAGAAGATGACGCTGCGTGATGTGCTCGACTATCACAAGCGGATGGCTGCGGTTGCTGCAATGGACAAGCGCCGGCTTGACGTGATGCGCAAGCACGGCGCTATGGCCGACGCCATCGACGCCCATCTCACCCAGCCTGCGCAGGCGGTGGATGTGGAAATGCGGCGCGCGTGCGATGTGGCGCTGCTGTTCTGCGAAACCGGGGCGATGCGCACTGGATGGTCGCCGGATCGAATCCGCAGCGCCTTCGAAAAGCTCCGCGCCCTCCCCAACGCCAACGGGAAGGAGGGGTGAGGTGACCGCTAAGACGATCCTCGACCCGTGCTGCGGTAGCCGCATGTTCTGGTTCGACCGCAATCACCCGAGCGTGGTGTACGGCGACATTCGCACGGAGCAGCGCACGCTTTGCGATGGCCGGACGCTGTCCATCTTCCCGGATGTGCCGCTGGACTTCCGCTCCCTTCCCTACGAGGACGGCGCGTTCAAGCTGGTGGTGTTCGACCCGCCGCACCTGCGCAAAGCGGGCGAGGTCAGTTGGATGCGGGCGAAGTACGGAGCGCTGGACGCCGACACCTGGCGCGATGACCTGCGAGCCGGCTTTGCCGAGTGCTTCCGCGTCTTGGCCAACGATGGCGTTCTGATCTTCAAGTGGAACGAAACGCAGATCAAGGTGCGCGAAGTGTTGGCGCTTACCGACCAGAAGCCGCTATTCGGACACCCGTCAGGCAAGAAAGGCGGCACGCACTGGATTTGCTTCATGAAAACCGCCCCACAGGAGGACACCCCCGATGCTGCCCGATGAGGTGAGGAAGGCGGTGGAACGCATGTGCACGCCGCTGGACGAATCGCGGTTGAGCGGCACTACCGCGCAAGAGGACGCCCGCTGCATGGCATTGATCCGCGCCCACCTGCTGGCCCGAGAGGTGGAGGTTGAGCGGTTGCAGCGCGCCCTTGAGCGTTCGCAGTGCTACCACCGCTGTTCGCGCATCCATCCGCACTGCCAGTTGAAGATCGCGCGGATTATCGCCCCGGACAACCTGTGGCGCTGGCACGTAATGATGCCTGACGGCCACATCTTCGCGACCAGTGGCGCAGGCAACAGCTTCCAAACGCTTGACGAGTGCATGGCCGACGCTCAAACGAACGGGCGCGAATGGCTCGAAAAGGCCGACGCCATTTGGCGCGACTCGCACCCCCGCGTTACCGCCCACCTTTCGGAGAACAGCCGTGGCTGATTTGCCGGAGATTACCTGCTGCTACTGCGGCAAGGCGGGTAGCCGCAGCCAGATACACAAAGGCGGCTGGATTCTCGCTAAGAGCCGGATCGGAGGCTACGCCTGCACCGACTGCGCGCCCATCGACAATGCAAAAGACAAGCGCAAGGACCCCACCCATGACGCCTAACCTGCTGGATGAGCTTGAGAAGATCGTCGCGCTGTCGGAGAAGGCGACGCCGGGGCCGTGGGAATCAGCCTCGCGCGGGCGCTACTACGTCGGCCAGCAAGAGGACGAGGCTAGCGTCCATGGCGCGGATGATGCAGACATTGACGAGGTGTCGAACGTGGCACCGCTGCACCTTGCCGATACGATCCGTGGCGACTGCTACAAGCCGGACGCTGACCTGATTGCCGCCTCCGTCAACTTCATCCGCACCCACGCCCCCGCCCTAGCCGACATGGCGAAGCGGATGGAGGCGGCGGAGAGTCTGGTCGCTGTTGCGCGTCGCGTCCCAAGTTGGACGGGCGAGGACGTGCCGGAAGGCTGCTGTTCTGACGCGGAATTCAACGACGCGATCGAGGCATACGACGCCGCCATCGACGCCACAAAGGAGGGCGAGGGGTGAAGCTGCGCACACGACTTGTCCCGCTCGCAAGCCGCATGTCGGCGGACGGCGAACCGAACGACGCCTGGCACGACGCCATGGCAGCACACGCGCTGTTGCAGGCGATGGGGGAGTGCAAGATGAATTACGCCAGTCCAGCGCTCGTTCTCGCATGCGTCAAACAACGCGCCGCCGAAATCCTGGCCGGGTGGTGGGGGAGGAATGATGGAACACGTCATTGAGGGGTTCCGGGAGGCATTCCGGGTAGCGTACTCCGCGGCAGCCCTGGCTACGGCCATCGTGATGTTGATGGCTTGCGGCGATCTGCTACTTCAAGGCCACTACGCATCTGCCACGTTCTTTGGCACGGGTTCGTGCGTCCTGCTGAAGCGCAGCGTGGACAAGGCATGGGCGCTGATCCGCCCGAACAAGAAAGAGCAAGAGGTCGAGTGATGGGCGCTGCGCGTAGGAAGTTCAGGCCGATTGAGTTATCGAATTCGGCAATCGAGTCATTCCACAATAAATATCAAGCGCCCGGTGACGGATGCTGGCTTTGGAAGGGTGCAAACGTGCGTGGGTATGGACTGTTTCGCGGCTATAGGGCCCCGCGTGTCGCCTACTTCCTCGCCCACGGGGTCGATCCCAAAGATCTGAGTGTGTGCCACACATGCGACAACCCATCGTGCGTTAACCCGGCCCACCTATTCCTTGGGACGGCCAAGGAGAACGCCGATGACCGTCAGGCGAAAGGCCGTGGCAAACAGCCATTCGGTGAGGACGGTCCTGGCGCCAAGCTGACGAAAGAACAGGCGCTTGAGATAAAGGCTCTCATTGAGGACGGCAGTCTGTCACAGCGAAAGATTGCAAGGATGTACGGAATCAACCAGTCAAATGTCAGTGACATGAAGCGTGGGATTCAATGGAGGTGCTTGAATGTCGGCGGCTGAGAAACTTCCGCACCTGTTTAGCGAACCCGAGGTGGCCGACTACCTCGGCATCTCCACGATCACCCTGGCCCGCTATCGCAAGGCGGGCAAGATCGGCTGCATCATGATCGGCCCCACGCCGAAGTACACCGAACACCACATCACCGCGTACCTTGAGGCACAGCAATGCAACGTTTCCAGCTCGGCATTTACTGGCTCGAACGACGCAAAGGCACGGCCAACTGGCAGCGGACGTGGCGCGACGGAAAAGGGGTCAAGCAGCGCGCTTCTCTTGGCACAGCAGATTTTGAGCAAGCCAAAGTCGCCCTAGCCGAGTGGTTTGTCGCCAACGCGGCGATCAAGGACCAGGCCCCGGAGGACGTGCCCATCGGGACCTTGCTGACGCGCTACCTCGCCCGGCACGGTAGCCATATTCCCAGCAAGGACACGGCGAAGCGTGCGGCGGACCTGTGGCGGGAGTATTGGGGCGACAAGACGGTTGCAGACTTGACCGTGGACGCCCAAGAGGATTTCGTGAAGTGGCTGCGCTCGCGGACGTATCGCGGCAAGACCTACAGCGAAGGCTATGTCCGCCGTGTGATGGGGGTCGGGCAGTCGGCCCTGAATCGCGCATGGAAGCGGCAGGAAATCGTGCAGGTGCCGTGGGTCGAGTTGCCGCCCATCGGTGAGCCCTACCCGCA
Organism: Frateuria sp. GZRR33; assembly: GCF_051900425.1. Taxonomy (NCBI): domain Bacteria; kingdom Pseudomonadati; phylum Pseudomonadota; class Gammaproteobacteria; order Lysobacterales; family Rhodanobacteraceae; genus Frateuria; species Frateuria sp. GZRR33. The sequence goes on along the minus strand of NZ_JBHZGK010000017.1, from coordinate 677 downwards.
CACGGCGACGATCGACCAGCTTGCGGCGTTCCTCAACGCGATTCCGAAGGACTCGCACCTGTGGGCCTACTGCATGATCCGGTTGGGCACGGGATGCCGTGGTGACGCCGCGCTGGGCCTACAGCCGTTCCAGGTGGACTGGCAGGCGGGCTTGATCCGGCTGAATCCGGCAGGCCGGCAGCAGACCAAGAAGTACCGCCCCGTGGTGCCGCTGACGGAGATGCTGCGGCGGGAGCTGGCGGGCTGCGATGCGGCCTACTACGTCCACTGGCACGGTAAGCGCATCGCCTCGATCAAGAAGGCATGGGCCAAGGTGCGCACGGACGCCAAGCTTCCGACGTGGTTCATCCCCAAGGTGCTGCGCCATACCGTCGCCACGGAGCTACGCCGTCGCGGCGTGCCGGGGTGGGAGGTGTCGGGGCAGATCGGCCACAAGGCCGCAGGGACCAGCGAGATTTACGCGAAGTTTGATCCCGGCTACCTGGGGCAGGCGCGGGTGGCGCTGGATGCGCTGGCGGACGAACTGGCGGCCAAGGTTCCGCGCCTTCGTGGGGTCAGTGCGGGGTCAGTCGGCCTAGAAAGCAGAAACGGCGCTAAGCCCGAAAGCCGCGCCGTTGCTGGATTACTCTTGGTGGGCGGTACAAGGATCGAACTTGTGACCCCTACCATGTCAAGGT
>NZ_JBHZGK010000016.1:0-41330 GCF_051900425.1 Frateuria sp. GZRR33 | reverse complement strand
CGGCCTGCTTGAGGATCGAGACGATCTGCGTCTCGGTGAACTTCGACTTCTTCATGGAACCTCCTGGCTCGGGAACGATGCCAGAAAGTTCTACTTTCGAGATGTCTGCCTAACGGGGGAGCTTACGATTCCACCACTGGCTCCCGGGCAATTCTCAGATAAGTAATAAGTGTAACCTGGCGAATATGTTCCCAGGTCGTTGGCCGGCTCCGTCCAGTTTCCGGGAATATGGCAATTGTATCGGCTCCAATTCCTCTCCCAAGTGAGAATGGAGTGCAGCTTTGCGTTTTCCAGCGTCTCTGGCTTAGCAATGCTGTTGCCTTTCCACAACACTTCCACTGGGGCGGCATCGGCAGTAGATGCGTTCGTGTACTCGGAAAGCGCGAGAGGACCTGCGAAAAGGGTAAAAACAAGCAAGAGCCAACCAGCGCACGCTTTCATAAATTTCCCCTGTTTCCACCACGCGGATCAGCGGCATCTTTTCTGCTGCCAGCGAAAGCATTAAGCCCATTCAGCATGTCACCGTTGCATGGTAACTGTCTGTCGGGGAAGGCCTACATGCAGCTATTACTGGCTAGTTTGAAGGATGTGTGGTTCCGCCCCGGGGAACCGATGGGGTCACACATGGATCACTGCCCTCGGAGCCGCAAGTGGCTGGCCGCCCGGCAGGCACGCGTGCCTAGCGTGGAGTGACCACCAAGTCGGCCCGGTTGGTGCCGGACTCGGTCTCGGGGGTGTCGGTGTAACCTCCGCGGGCACACTGCCCAGCCGCAATCAAGCCATACACGTCGATGGCATCAAGGGCGCGCCGGTCCCGGTCACGCTTGCGCCGGTAGTGTTGTCCCACACAGTGGTGTTGCCTGCGTAGGTGGCCCATCGAGGTCTGCTTTCGGCCAGAAGCGGAACACCACCCCGAACGAGCCGGCAAGGAAGGACGATCCAGTTCATTTGTTGCTCCGACAGGGCCGTCCCTTCATTCCTTGGCGAAAAGCCATGGAGCTTGCGTGCGGCTCAGGGCCGTTCAGGTCGAATGCGTCTCATGGCTGCGGCCAGTTCGAGATTCCCGCGAATCTCGAGAGCCTCTACAGTGCTATCAAAATCCCGCGGCTCGCGGTTCTGGCTCAGCTTGCGCTTACCCTCCAATCGGGTGATCGCGATCTCGATCCCGACGATATGGGCGAGCTCTTCGGCTACGAACTCCGGTGGTGCGTCGCCCATCCTCCATGGAACAGGGAGACCCGTCTCCTGCTGGCGCGTCAGGCGAGCAACCATGCCGCGCACGAACGGCTCGCTGTCGTGGATGCTTATGCGTCCGTGGACATGCACGACCTCGTAGTTCCACGTCGGCACGTGGCGATGCGTTTCCCGCTTGCTCAGGTACCAGTTGGGGGAGATGTAGCCTTGGGCGCCGCGAAACACTACCAACACCGGATCGCCATCCCGAACCTCCTGCCAGATCGGATTGGCGCGGGCGACGTGCGCCAGCAGGAGTCCTGGTGCGCCACGGCTGTCGTTGAGAATGAACGGCAGGTGGTTCGCCTCGAACCCTGCGGCCGCATTCGTGACCATCATGCCGAGCGGATACTCGTGGATGATCCGCCGGAGCTCTTCGGGCCTGGATTCTGCAAAGAGAGAGGGAAGGTGCATGTGGACTCCCGGGCAGACCGTGCGGTCGTTCAGTTGAGCGGATGCGCAAGAAGCAGCAACGCCAGCGAAATCATGAAGACAGCGACGAGGGCGTCGAGCGCTCGCCAAGCCATCGGATTGCGAAAGACCGGCAGCAGAAGGCGCGAGCCATAGCCGAGCGTGGAAAACCAGGTCACGCTGGCAATGCATGCACCGACCGCAAACGCCCACTGGGTGCCGCCGGGATACCGGGTGGACAGGGTGCCCAGCAGGATCATGGTATCCAGGTACACATGCGGGTTGAGGAAGGTGAAGGCCAGACAGGCAAGCAGCACCAGCCACCCGCTTTTCTCCCCCTCCACGCCAGGCGCCAAGCCTCCCGAACCTCGCCAGGCGCGCTTGGCCGCCATCACACCATAAACCGTCAAGAACAGGGCACCGCTGAAACGCAGCGCATCCAGAAGCGCTGGCCATTCCCGCACGAGCGCGCCGACCCCGGCGACGCCGCAGCTGATCAGGGCGATGTCGCCCAGTGCGCAGGTGGCCACCACGAGCCCGACGTTCCTTTGCAACAGCCCCTGCCTGAGCACGAAGGCGTTCTGCGAGCCAATAGCGACGATCAGGCCCGCGCTGGCGATGAAGCCGGCTAGCGCCGGTGCGAAATACATAGATGAGTCCTCAGGCGAGAATGGCGTTAGATTGCCGTCGCGGCCGCCGTAAGACCAGCTAATAATTCTATAGAATCGTTAGAACAACTGATTTCATGGGCTACCGATGGATCTACTGCATCCCCAACTCGCCGCCTTCGCTGTGGTGCTTGAAGAAGGCAGCTTCGACGCGGCTGCCAGGCGCTTGTCCGTCACGCCATCTGCGGTCTCCCAGCGCATCAAGGCGCTAGAAGACCGTCTCGGTCAGGTGTTGGTCGTACGTCAGACCCCTTGCCGGGCGACGCCGGCGGGAGAGCGGCTCTTGCGTCGTCTGCGTCCGATGCAGGCCCTCGAGGCCGAAGCCTTGGCCGACTTTCTGCCGACCAGCGAGGCCGCGCCTCGCGCGGTCACGATCGCCGTCAATGATGACTCGCTGCAGACCTGGTTCCTCGGTGGGTTGGCCACGCTTCATCGCCGCTACGGCTACCTGTTCGATGTCCGGGTAGACGACCAGGACCACACCCAAGAGATGTTGCGCGACGGATCGGTATTGGGCGCCGTCACCGGTCAGGCGCGCCCCGTTCAGGGGTGCAACGTGTATACCCTTGGGGCGATGCGGTACTACCCGATAGCCTCTCCAGCCTTTGCTGATCGGCATTTCGCTCAGGGCCTTCAAGCGGAAGCCTTGAATAGAGCCCCTTTGATCGTGTTCAACCGAAAGGATGAGCTGCAGTGGCGCTTCATTCGTCAGATCACGCGAGCCCGTGTTTCGCCGCCCGTCCATTACCTTCCGACATCGACCGGTTTCGTCGACGCCGCCGCATTCGAACTGGGGTGGTGCCTGGCGCCAGAAACCTTGATAGCTCCCGCGGTGAAAGCGAAACGTGTCGTGGTCCTAGATGGCAAGCACTGGCTCGACGTACCCCTCTACTGGCAGTTTGCAGCTGTGCGCTCGGAGACGCTGGAGAACGTGGGACACGCGCTGCGTGAGGCGGCAGGCGTCGCCCTAAGAACCTAGCGCGATGTCCGCTTCGGGTCGGAAGCGGACTTGGCATTCCATCGGGAACAGGGTGCACATCCAGCATCTCCGCCTAGGCGCTATCGCGCCCCACTTTTATCGGCCGTCGAATCTGCTGCGCCGAATGATGGCTTGAGGTTTGGTGCCTTCTACACACCTGTATGCATCCAGTGCTTCTTCTGACGCCTTCGAGGTTGGCACTGAGGCGCTCGAACGCCCCGTCGCCTCGAGGGACGTCGTGAACCGGACGGAGCAAGGTTCGCAGCCGCATTCGCCGGCGCAGCGAACCTCGCAGGCGCCGCTGCAAGCGCAGGCAATCGGGCTGGCGTGATCCATGTTGTATCCACCCGTCGTGGCGTAACGCTTGAGGCCTTCAGCTGTAGGTTCGGACATCACGCGGCTCTTAGCGAAACGCACCGCCTGTTCAGAACATTGTCCTTCGGTGGAAGCGGACCCATCATTTCGGATTCTGGTCAGACGCCAGCCAATGCCCGCAACCGCGAGCGCGTCAGCGGACCGAAGCGCAGCTGCTCGCACACGGCGTCCAGTTGCCCGTTGCCCGCCTGCCGGCGCAGCGCGTCGGCGGTCGGGGCGACTGGCGCGTCCAGTGCGATGCGGGTGAGGCGTCGGTACATGAGGGCCAGTTCGGCGTGCTCGCGCAAACGCGCGGCGCACGCGGCGGCACCGCGGATGCGCAGGAAGGCGACTTCGTCGACGCGTTCCAGCAACACGTCCAGGCTGCCGAAGTGGGCGAGCAGGGCGGCGGCGGTCTTGGCGCCGATGCCGGGGACGCCCGGGATGTTGTCGACCGCGTCGCCGCACAGCGCGAGGTAGTCGGCGACCTGGTGCGGGTGCACGCCGAGCTTCTCGTGCACGCCGGCCGGTCCCCAGCGCACGTTGCGGGCGAAGTCCCATTGTTCGTCGCGCTCGCCGAGCAACTGGCCGAAGTCCTTGTCGGCCGAGACGATCACGCTGTCCAGGCCGTGCCCGCGCAGGCTCCACAGGGCGCTTCCGATCAGGTCGTCGGCTTCGTAGCTGTGGTCGATCAGCACGGTGATGCCGAGCGCCTCGGTGATGGCGCGGCAGAGCACGAACTGGCGTTCCAGGTCGGGCGGAGGCAATTCGCGGTTGGCCTTGTAGGCCGGGTAGATCGCGTTGCGGAAGGAGCTGGTCAGCGACGCATCGAAGGCCACCGCGACGTGGTCGGCGCGGCTCTTCTCCAGCAAATCGCAGAGGAAACGGGTGAAACCGTGAACGGCGTTGACCGGGTGGCCGTCGGCATCGTGGAACTGGTCCGGCATGGAGTGCCAGGCACGGAATACGTACAGGCTGCCGTCGACCAGGTGAACGGCGCTGGCTGCGGTGCTCACGGCGTCCAAGTGGAAAACACCTCTTCCACGGCCGGGCGCTCACGGTCGGGCACGTCGATCTGCGGCGTGCCGATGTGGACGAAGCCGATGACCCGCTCGTTGCCGGCCAGCCGCAGGATCGCGGCGACCTCTTCGTCGTAGGCCGCCCACCCGGTCAGCCATTGCGCGCCGTAGCCGAGCGCGTGCGCGCCCAGCAGCAGGTTGTAGGCGACGCAGCCGGCGGCGATCTCCTGTTCGATCGGCGGCACCTTGCTGCCGGCGGTGAGCCGCGCGACGACCACCAGCACCAGCGGGGCGAACGCGTAGCGGGTGCGTTCCTTCTCGCGCTTGGACTCGGACAGCGCGGGGTTGCGCGCGGCGATCGTCGCCAGCTGCTCGCCAAACGCCAGCTTGGCCTCGCCACGCAGTTCGATCAGCCGGAACGGCACCAGTTTGCCGTGGTCGGGCACGCGCACGGCGGCCTCCAGCAGCGTGTGCAGTTCGGCGCCCTGGGGCGCCGGCTCGCCAAGCTGGCGCGAAGGGATGGAGTGGCGCTGCATCAGCAGCTCGAGCGCAGGGGGCATGGCGGGCTCGGGAAAGGGCGGGTCGCCCATGATAGCCGCCACGGCAGGGCGGGGTCCGTGGCGCAGGTGGACTTCCGACCGCCGCCTGGCGTGCGGCGGAAGCGAAACCCTTCCCGAACCCCGGGCGGTCAGGGCAGGCGGAACGAACCGGGCAGCAGATGGCCGACGGTGGTCTCTTCCAGTGCATCGGCCAGGTTGCCCATCAGCACCGGCATGCTCTCGTCGCACAGTTCGGCCATCACCTGCCGGCAGGCGCCGCACGGGCTCACGGGCCCGGGCGTGTCGGCGACCACCGCCAGCTGCACGAAGTCGCCCGGCCGGCAGCCGGCCGCGATGGCGCCGAACAGCGCGGTGCGTTCGGCGCAGTTGCACAGGCCGTAGGAGGCGTTCTCGACGTTGCAGCCGGTGAAGGTGCGTCCGTCGCGGGTGAGCACGGCGGCGCCGACATGGAAGTTCGAATACGGCGCATAGGCCAGCTCGCGGGCTTCGCGGGCTGCGAGCATGAGCGGGTCGACGACGGGAAGGGGCATCGGAGTGGACACGTGGGATCTCCCTTGCAAAGACCCCGTGTGCGCCGGTCGTGGCGCTGCCGGTGGGCCAGTCTACTGCGCCCGGCGCGGCGTCGGTCAAGCGGGCCGGTGCTTGCGGGCTGGGCCGTTGGGCTAGGATGAGGCGTCAGGTCCCAGGGGAAACCGTATGGCGATCACGGTGGGCGCGTTGCGCGAGGTGGCGGACGGCGAGCGGCGGGTGGCGATCACGCCGGAGATCGCGCGCAAGCTGCAAGGCAAGGGCGTGCGGGTGTTGCTGGAGCGCGGCGCGGGTGTGGCCGCGGGCTTTCCGGATGCGGCCTACGGCGAGATCGAGTTTGGCGACGCGTCGCAGGTGCTGGCGCAATCGGACCTGCTCACGTGCGTGCTGCCGCCATCGGATGCGGCCCTGGGCCAGTTGCGCGAGGGCGCGCTCGTCGTCGGCCAGTTGCGCCCGCACGGCGCGGCGGCGCGCATCGTTGCGCTGGGCAAGCGCAGGCTCACGGCCTTCGCGCTGGAACTGCTGCCGCGCACCACCCGCGCGCAGGCGATGGACGTGCTGAGCTCGCAGGCGGCGGTGGCCGGCTACCGCGCCATGCTGATCGCGGCCGAAGCCTGCCCGAAGTTCTTCCCGATGCTGACCACCGCCGCCGGCACCATCCGCCCCTCGCGCGTGCTGGTGATCGGCGCGGGCGTCGCCGGGCTGCAGGCGATCGCCACGGCGCGGCGGCTCGGCGCGCAGATCGAGGGTTACGACGTGCGGCCGGAAACGCGCGAGCAGGTCGAGTCGCTCGGCGCCAGGTTCCTCGACCTGGGCGTCAGCGCGGCCGGCAGCGGCGGCTACGCGCGCGAGCTGTCGGAGGACGAGCGGCGGGCGCAGCAGCAGGCGTTGGCTGAGCATCTGAAGCTGGTGGACGTGATCGTGACCACCGCGGCGGTGCCCGGTCGCCCGGCACCGAAGATCCTCAGCGCGGCGATGGTCGAGGGCATGAAGCCCGGCGCGCTGATCGTGGACCTGGCCGCCGAAGGTGGCGGCAACTGCGAGCTGACCCGGCCAGGCGAGCGCGTGGAGCACGCGGGCGTCACCATCCTGGGGCCGCTGAACCTGCCCGCGGGCGCGCCGCTGCATGCGTCGGAGATGTATGCGCGCAATGTGTACAACTTCGTCGAGTTGCTGCTGCGCGACGGCGGACTGGCGCCGGATTTCGCGGATGAGCTGGTCGGCAAGACCTGCCTGACGCAAGGTGGCGAGCCGCGTTTCCAGCATTAGCGGAAAGCTCCATCCCTGACTTTCCCTTGAAGGGGGAGGGCTTCCAGCGTGCGCCGTGTGTTTAGCCCCCTCCCTTCCAGGGAGGCTGGGGTTTGCCTCAGTGACCCGGTGGATGCCGGGGCGACGGGGGAGGCGCGGGCGCTCCCGGGGTCCCCGGCGGATGGTCGAGCCCCTGCAGTCGCTGCTCGATGGTCTGGGAACGCCACTGGCGCAGCAGCCGCTCGCGCTGGTCCGGCGGCATGTGCTGGAACTGCTCGTAGGCCTCGTGCAGGCGCTCGCGCTGCTCCGGCGGCAGCCGGTGGAACTTGTGCATGTTCTCGCGGGCGCGTTCGCGCTCATCGGGTGTCATGGTCTGCCAGCGGGCGATGCGCTGGCGGATCTCCTCGCGCCGGTCCGGCGGCAGGGTGACCCAGTGTTCGGCGCGCTTGAGCATGTGCGCCTGCTTGCGCGGCGACAGGTCGTTCCAGTGCCCGCGCAGTGGTGCGAGTACTTCCTGCTGGGCAGGATCCAGGCTCTGCCACGGGCGCGGCGCGTCAGGCGCGGACGAAGCGCCGGGCGGTGGAGGCGGCGCATCCTGCGCATGCAGCGGCGCCAGGCCGGCCAGGGCGAACAGCAGCGGGAGCAGTGCAAAGCGGGTCATGGGTCAGCGGCGTACCTTCACGCGGTCGTTGGCGGCCAGCCAACCGTAGAAATCGAGGTTCTGGTAGAGCTGCGGATCGGCGCTGTCGGCGTCCGGCGGCAGGTCGCTGTCGGCGTCGGCCGTGGCCGCCGCCGGCATCGGGCGCGAAGGCGCCTGGTCGGCGTGGTGCAGCGGCTGCCAGATCATCAGCGTGGCCAGCGCGAGCACGGCGAACGCGCCAGCGGGCAGCAGCAGGCGCGGGGCGAGGCGCGCGGGGGACGTCCGCGCGGCATCGAGCGCCTGTCGGCGGGCGGCCCGCAGGCGGCCGCTGGTGACCGGGTCGAGCTGCCGGCTGGCGTCCAGATACAGCGCGCGGGCGCGCTGGGCCAGCTTGTCGGGATCGGGCGTCATTGCCAGTCCTCCAGTTGGTCGCGCAGGTGATGCATCGCGCGGGACAGATGGGTTTTCACGCTGCCTTCGGAGCAGCCCATGGCCTGTGCGGTCTGCGCCACGTCCAGGCCCTCCAGCATGCGCAGCAGGAACGCTTCGCGCTGGCGTTGCGGCAGGCGCTGCACCGCGGCGGAAAGATCGGCCCACGACTGGCTGTCATGCAGCCGCTGCAGCGGGCCGGGGCCGTGGTCGGCCGGTTCCCAGGCCGGCAGGTCCTCGCCGTCCTCGTCGCGCCCGCCCAGCCAGCCGACCACGATCGAGCGCACCTTGCGGCGGCGCTGCAGATCGACGATGCGGCGGCGCAGGATGCCCCAGAACAACGGTGTCCATTCCTGCGCAGGCTTGTCGCGGTAGTGCTTGACCAGCCGCAGCATGGCGTCCTGCACCGCGTCGAGCGCGTCTTCGCGATGGCCCAGTTGCAGCTCGGCCAGGCGGAAGGCGCGCCGCTCGACGTCGGCCAGGAAGGCATCCAGCGTCGCCGGCACGGCACGCTCGGGCGTCGCCAGCAGGTCGCTGTCGAGGGTGCCTGCGAGGCTGCTCATGGCATCGAGATCCGCGTCATCGGCGCTGCGGCCCTGTTCCGGTTCGGTCGGATGCTTCAACGCGGCAGACTCGCACGGGTTGACGCGCCACCGTATGATGCGGTCGCAGCCGCTCGAAGGGGCGCGCGGACAGGGGAAGGGGTCATGCTCGACGGTTTCCTGGCGCTGTATGTCTTCATGCTCGCGGCGTTCACCGGCTACGAGATCATCGCGCGGGTGCCGGTGATCCTGCACACGCCGCTGATGTCCGGTTCGAACTTCATTCACGGGATCGTGCTGGTCGGCGCCATGATCGCGCTGGGCCACGCGCAGACGCCATTGGAAATCGGGATCGGTTTCGTCGGCGTGCTGCTGGGTGCCGGCAACGCGGCGGGCGGTTACGTGGTTACCGAGCGGATGCTGGAGATGTTCAAGTCCAGCCGCCCGGGCGGCCCGGAGTCGCGCCGATGAACTGGCTGCCCGGGGCAATCAAGGCCTGTTATTTCCTCGCTGCACTGCTTTTCATCCTGGGCCTGAAGCGCATGAGCTCCCCGCGCAGCGCGCGCGGCGGCATCGTGTGGGCGGGCGTGGGGATGGCGCTGGCGGTCGCGGCGACTTTCGCGCTGCCGGGGCTGGCCCATCGCGGGCTGATTCTGGCAGCGCTGTTGCTGGGCACCGCGGCCGCATGGTGGTCGGGCCGGCGCGTGGCAATGACGGCCATGCCGCAGATGGTCGCGCTGTACAACGGCATGGGCGGCGGTGCCGCGGCGGCAATCGGCGCGGCCGAGCTGGTGGCGTTCTCGGGCGCCGCGGTGACGTTGCTCGATGGCGGCCGCTTTACCGCCGACGGAGAGGCGCCGGGCACCGTGCAACTGGCGCTGGCGGTGCTGGGCGCGTTGATCGGCGCGGTGAGCTTTTCCGGCTCGCTGGTCGCCTTCGCCAAGCTGCAGGGCTGGCTGGACCGGCGCTTCGTGTTTCCCGGCCAGCGCGCGCTGAACCTGGTCGTGCTGGCGCTGGCGATCGCGCTGGGCGTGCTGCTGGTCGCCGGCACGCTTGCGCCAGGCGTGATCGCCGGCTTCTTCGCGCTGGCGCTGCTGTTCGGCCTGATGATGACGCTGCCGATCGGTGGCGCCGACATGCCGGTAGTGATCTCGCTGTACAACGCCTTCACCGGGCTGGCGGTGGCGTTCGAGGGCTTCGTGCTGGGCAACGAGGCGATGATCATCGCCGGCACCGTGGTCGGTGCGGCCGGCACCCTGCTGACCCAGCTGATGGCCCGGGCGATGAACCGGTCGCTCGGCAACGTGCTGTTCGGCAGCTTCGGCGCGGCCTCGGGCGCTGCTGCCCAGGCGATCGGCGGCGCGCAGAAGCCGGTCGAGGCGAACGACGCGGCCGTGATGATGGCCTACGCCGAGCGCGTGGTGATCGTGCCCGGCTACGGCATGGCCGTGGCGCAGGCGCAGCACAAGGTGTGGGAGTTCGCGCGATTGCTGATCGAGCGCGGGGTCAAGGTCAGATTCGCCATCCACCCGGTCGCCGGGCGCATGCCGGGGCACATGAACGTGCTGCTGGCCGAGGCGGGCGTGCCGTACGACCTGATCGCGGACATGGACGAGATCAACGCGGAATTTCCCAGCACCGACGTGGCGCTGGTGATCGGCGCCAACGACGTGGTCAATCCGCTGGCCAAGACCGACCCGGCCTCGCCCATCTATGGCATGCCGATCCTGGACGTGGCTTCGGCCAGGAACGTCATCGTGGTCAAGCGCGGCAAGGGCACCGGCTTTGCAGGCATCGAGAACGCGCTGTTCTACGCCGACAACGCGCGCATGCTGTACGGCGACGGGCAGGCGGTGGCTACCGAGCTGGTGGCGGCGCTCAAGGGACTCGACGCGTAGTGATCCAGGTCGGCTTCAGCCCTCCGTGGCTCTTGCGGGACGCGGTGGGCTGAGGCCCTCCCTACGAGGCCTTTCGCGGCCGGCGGCCGGCGATCCAGGCGGCGAGCAGTGCGCCGGCCAGGGCGAACACGATGTCGGCGGGACGCGCGGCCAGCTGCGCGAGCGAGAGCAGCATGGCCAGACCGGCGCTACGCAGTGCGTCCAGCAGGCCCATGCCCATCGAACCGGCGATCCGCGCAGCGGCGGTGAGCACGTCCACGTAGACGGCGGCCAGCACGGTCGCAGCGGCCGCGAGTGCGGCCGCCACGCGCCCGGCCGGCCGTACCCAGCTGCGGATTGCCAGCGCGAGCAGCGCGCCGGCGACCAGCGCCAGCGCAGGCAACGGGCGTTGCAATGCCATGGTTGGAAGCATCCAAACCGCACCGGCGGCGAGCCCCAGCATGGCCGCGCTGAAGGCGGCAAACAGCAGCGGGATCAGGCGCACGGGCGCGGCCCATGCGGCGGCGGAAGTTCGAAAGCCATGCAGTTCCTGCAGATCGCGGAGCAAACGCACATGATAACCCGCGCACGCGTCCAGCCCGCCTGGGATGCAGGCCGCTCCCTTGAGAAACGTCTGCCGGGCCTGATCTTGGTCAGCGGTCCGCACCCGCGGCGGGGCATAATAGAGCGCTTCCCCGCCGCGTTCCCTGCGGCATCGACGAGTGATCGGCAGGATCGGCATGAGTGGCTTCAGTCTTAGCAGCGAACCCTTCACCCTGGAGCGCGACTGCGTGGCGGTGATGGTGCCGCAGGGCGAGCGCGTGACGCTTCCGGCCGGGCAGATCGGCTACATCACCCAGGCACTGGGCGGCAGTTTCACCGTGTACGTGGAAGGCAACCTGTTCCGCATCGCCGGCGACGATGCCGATGCACTGGGCAAGGAGCCGCCGCCGCCGATCGAGCTGGCCGCCAACGCCAGCGACGAGGACGTCGAGAAGCTCGTCTGGGAGCAACTGCGCACCGTGTTCGATCCGGAGATACCGATCAACGTGGTGGAGCTGGGCCTGGTCTACGACGTCTCGATCGAGGCAACCGACAACCACGCGCGCAAGGTCTACGTGAAGATGACGCTGACCGCGCCCGGGTGCGGCATGGGCGACATCCTAGTCGACGACGTGCGGACCAAGCTCGAATTCATCCCGACCGTCGGCGAGGCCGATGTCGACCTGGTGTTCGATCCGCCATGGAACCATTCGATGATGTCGGACGCGGCCAAGCTCGAAACCGGCATGCTCTAGTCCAGCCTTCGCAAGCGTCCCCAAAGTCCGGCATCGCCGGGCTTTTTTTTGGGTTGCAGCGGGACCATTGCCTGCCTCGTAAGCGGCTTCGCCACGCGGTTTTCGCGTAACGCTAACAGTGACGATCACAGTTCGAACGCCTAGGAAAAATTCACCCTTGTTGCTCCGCGATTTCCTGCTTAATGTCGACGAATCCGTTGGCGGGGAGGTTGACGGATGGTCCTGCAGCGACGACAGGGGGTTCCTGCGTCGCCCTCGCATGATGAGCCCGCGTACTGCCCTCTCATGGAAGAAACGGGGGAGAAGCAATGCGCATCGGGATGCAGCCAGGACCGTTGGCAATAAGCACGTGGTGCCGTGCCTGACACGGCTAATTCACGCATGGGGTCCGAAGTGACCGCATCAGGTTCGCTCGCCCCGAATTTCTCTTTTATGGAGTACCTGAAATGCCAAGTAATGTCCGTCTGAAGCTCCTGGTTGCCGCCATCGGCATGGCGTGTGCCTCCACCGCGATGGCCGCCAACAGCGAGCACGTGAACGTGCAGAACCTCGGTGCAGTGCCGGCCGGCAGCCTCGCGTCGCATCTGAACCTCGGCGCCAACATGTCGCTGTCCGCGCGCAGCACCGCGCACCTGCCCAACGGCAAGCAGGTCGTGCGCCAGCAGCAGATGTACCGTGGCGTGCCGGTGTACGGCCGCAGCGTCGCGGTAGTGCAGGACGCGCACGGCAACGTGCTGCGCGCCTCCGGGAACGTCATGAAGCTGCCGGCCAACCTCGCCTCCCCGCTGTCGGTCACGCCGAAGCTGAGCGGCGCCCAGGCCATTGCCAAACTGCAGGCCCATGCGCATACGACCCTGGCCGGCGGCGCGTCCATCTACAACAAGAAGGCGGATCTGTTCGTCTATCCGCAGGAAAATGGTTCACCGCGACTGGTCTACCTCACCTCCTACGTGGTGGGTGGTCAGCACCCGAGCCGCCCGACCGCGATCGTCGATGCCCACACCGGCGAGGTGCTCCAGAGCTGGGATGGCCTGACCGACGCCACGGCCAACGGTCCGGGCGGCAACCAGAAGACCGGCAAGTACTACTACGGCACCGATTACGCGGCGTTGCAGGTCACCCAGTCGGGCAGCACCTGCTATCTGCAGAACACCAACGTGGTGACGTACAACCTCAACCACGGCACCAGCGGTGGCACCCTGGTCAACTTCACCTGCCCGACCAGTGACACCGATGCGATCAACGGCGCCTATTCGCCGGTCAACGACGCGCACCACTTCGGCGGTGTCGTGCACGACATGTACGTCGCCTACACCGGCGCCGCGCCGCTGAACATGCAGCTGCGCATGAACGTGCACTACAAGAGCAACTACGAGAACGCATTCTGGGACGGCACCGCGATGTACTTCGGCGACGGCGCCAGCACGTTCTACCCGCTGGTTTCGCTGGACGTGACCAGCCACGAGATCAGCCACGGCTACACCGAGCAGAACTCCGGCCTGCAGTACAGCGGCCAGTCCGGCGGCATGAATGAAGCCTATTCGGACATCGCCGGCGAAGCGGCCGAGTTCTATGACCGCGGCCAGGCCGATTTCCTGGTCGGCGCGGACATCATGAAGAGCGGCACCGCTTTGCGCTTCATGTGCAATCCGCCGCAGGACGGTGGCTCGATCGACAACGCGGCCGACTACACCAGCGGCCTGGACGTGCACTACTCCTCGGGCGTCTACAACAAGGCGTTCTGCCTGCTGGCCAAGACCAGCGGCTGGGACGTCAAAAAGGCATTCCAGGCCTTCCAGCTGGCGAACAAGTCGTATTGGACCGCGACCTCCAACTTCAACGACGGCGCCTGCGGCGTGGAGTCGGCGGCCGAGGCCCTGGGCTATAGCAAGAGCGATGTGATCAGCGCCTTCAACGGCGTCGGCGTGACCTGCCCGGGTACCGGCGGCGGTGGCGGCGGTGGCGGCACAACGGCGCTGCAGAACGGCGTTCCGGTCAGCGGCGTGTCCGGCGCGGCCGGTGCTGACAACGACTTCAGCATCGCGGTGCCGGCCGGCGCCAGCAACCTGGTCATGTCGATCTCCGGTGGCAGCGGCGATGCCGACCTGTACACCAAGTTCGGCTCGATGCCGACGCTTAGCAGCTACGACTGCCGTCCTTACAAGACCGGCAACAGCGAGAGCTGCTCGGTCTCCGCGCCGCAGGCGGGCACCTACTACATCAAGGTGCACGGCTACTCCTCGTACTCCAGCGTCACCGTGAAGGCGTCCTACACCACGGGTGGCGGTGGCGGCGGTGGCGGCACCACCTCGGTGAACCTGCCGACCGTGAGCACCGGCAACTGGTCGGCGACCTACACCGAGACGGTGCAGGCCGGTCACACGGCGAAGTTCGCCATCTCCGGCGGCACCGGTGATGCGGACCTGTATGTGCGGGCCGGCTCTGCGCCGACCACCACCAGCTACAGCTGCCGTCCGTACCTCACCGGCAACAACGAGAGCTGCACGTTCACGCCGTCGACGACCACCACCTATTACATCAAGGTGCGTGCGTACCAGACGTTCTCCGGCGTCACCCTGACGGAAACGCTGAACTGAGGTAAGCCGCGGGTCCGCGTCTGGTCACCGACGCGGGCTCGATGAGGTTTCAAAATGAACCCCGGCTCCGGCCGGGGTTCTTCTTTTGCGTGCGGTGCCAGGAGAATGCGCGACCACGGATCAGGCCGCTTGTTGGCGGGGTCGCGAGTCTCCGGTGCAGCGCGCCAGGCCTATCCCACCCTCTTCGCAGCCATGGCCGACCTGCCAGCCTGTCCCAGTACATCGGGCAGACGGTCTCCATCCGCTTCCGCGGCGTGGAGGAATCCTCGTTGCAGACCTCGTTTCGTGCGCGACGACGTGACGCTGGCCGTGCAGTGACGCCAGTGGCCGGGGGCCGCTGCGCCGCCATCCCGGCCTCCACGGCAACCGACACCCGGCCTGCGTGCCGGGTGTCGTTGCCCCGATAGGACGGAAACGGCGAGGGCCGCCGTGGCGGCCCCCGTCCGTTTGCGTGGGCTGGGACTCTAGGCCTGCTCGAAGCGGTTGGCGTCGCGGTTCTTGCGCACCTTGGCCGGATCCCACACGCGGCCGTTCATGGCGATGTAGACGCCGTCGGGCAGGGTCTGCACGGCGGCGACGGCGCAACCGATGTTGAACACCGCGTCGGAGCCCTGGAAGCGCGCCGGGTTCAGTGCGCCGGTCAAAACGATGACCTTGCCGGGGATCGAGGCGAGCTCGCGCGCGGTTTCGACCATCGTGTCGGTGCCGTGGGTGACCAGCACGTGCCGATGCGGCTGCGCCTCGATGGTCGAACGGATCAGCGCACGATCCTCGTCGCCCATGTGCAGGCTGTCCTTGCGCAGGATCGGGATCACGTCGAACGCGAACGCCACCCCGAGCTGGCCGAGGATCTCGCCGATCTGCGGCGCGCCGATCTTGTAGTCCGACTTGTCGTCGAAATAGATCTTGTCGATGGTGCCGCCGGTGGTGACGATGGTCAGGTGCTGCATGGTCGCTTCGAGGGCAGGTGGGGATGGATAGTCTAGCGGCTCAAGGTCAGCCGGGCGGGGATGGGTGATGCGCCCGTCACAACAGCAACCGTGTATCGGCCAGGTCCGCCGCCGCCAGCCGGTCCAGGCCGTGCGCCACGAAGCGCCGCAACGCGGCGCCCGGACGCATGTCACCACGCTCGCGCGCAAAGGTGGACTGGCGCGCGAGCAGGGCGGCTGCGGTACAGCGGGCCAGCGTGATGGCCAGGCTGCGGGCCGAGGCCTCCAGCTCCGCACGCTGGTCGCCCAGCGCCTGCACTTCCCGCGAGGCGGCCTCGAACGCGGCGCGGATCGGGGCCACCGCTTCCGGCTCATGGCAGCCGTCGACCCAGCCGTCGATCGCGGTGCGCAGCGCGCCCAGGCCATCGGCAAGTGTGCGCAGGCTGTCCAGCGCGAGCACGTTGGTGGTGCCTTCCCAGATGGTGTAGACCTGCGCGTCGCGCAGCAGTTGCGGCAGGCCGGTGTCCTCGATGTAGCCGGCGCCGCCGAAGCATTCCAGCGCCTCGGAGCACAGCGCCACCGCGACCTTGCCGGTCCATAGCTTGGCCAGCGGCGTGAGCAGGCGCAGTAGCGCGGCCTCGTTTGGAGCGGCCTGGCCCTGTTCCACGCGGCCGAGCAGTTGCACCACCTCGAACGCCAGCGCGAACGCGCCCTCGAACTCGGCACGCATGTCGGCCAGGGTGCGCGCATGCAGCGGTTGCTCGATCAGCGGGCGGCCGAAGGCTTCGCGCCGCACCGCGTAGTCGCAGGCGAGCGCCAGCGCGCGGGCCATGCTGGCGACCGCGCAGACGGCGTTCCAGGTGCGGGTGACGTTGAGCATCGGCGCGACCTGGCGCACGCCCTGGGCCAGCTCGCCCAGGGGCCAGGCCGGGAGGCCGTCGAGGTGGATCTCGGCGGTCGGCAGCTCGCGGGTGCCGAGCTTGTCCTTCAGGCGGTCGACGACAAGCTCGGGTTTGCGCGATGCACCCTCCATCGTCTCGACGTAGAACAGCGCCAACGTGCCCGTCCCGTCGCCCGCGCCTTCCGGCCGCGCGAGCGCAAGGGCGGCCTCGCCGACCACTGCCGAGCTGAACCACTTGCGGCCATGGAGACGCCACTGGCCCGCTTCGTCCTGCCGCGCCACGGTGCCGGTGCGGCCCACGTCGGAGCCGCCGGCAGTCTCGGTCATCCATTGGCCGCTCAGCCAGAACGTCGCCGGATCGCGGCTCAGGAAGTGCGGCAGCGCGCGGTCCACCAGTGCCTGGTTGCCGGAGGCCTTCAGCGCCGCGATGGCGCCGTCGGTCATCGCCAGCGGGCAGGTGTAGAACTCGCTGGCGAGGTGGTAGAGGTAGACGCGTGCGAACTGTTCCAGTCGCGCGTGTTGGTGCGGCTCATGGCCGGCCGCCAGGATCGCGTGGCGGGTGGTGAGGCCGGGGCCCTCCTGCCAGGCCGTGGTCAGTTCGATGCGGTCCACGCGCCGGCCCCAGGCATCCCAGCGCGTGAGTGCCGGTGTCCGGGGCGTGCTGCGA
This sequence comes from Frateuria sp. GZRR33, assembly GCF_051900425.1. Classification (NCBI taxonomy): domain Bacteria; kingdom Pseudomonadati; phylum Pseudomonadota; class Gammaproteobacteria; order Lysobacterales; family Rhodanobacteraceae; genus Frateuria; species Frateuria sp. GZRR33. The sequence continues at coordinate 24,450 of NZ_JBHZGK010000016.1, read as the reverse complement.
CGGGCGCGTTCCCAGGCGGACTGTGCGTAGTCGCCCAAGGCGTCCAGGTCGGCATCCAGCGCGGACCGCCGTTCAGGCGGGATCACGCGATCCAGCAGCGCCAGCAGCGTGCGGTCGTTGCGGTAGGGGTGGACCAGCTGCGGCGCGGTCTGAAGGAAATCCATGGCGCGTTTTCCCGATGCAGGACACGCGCGAGTATAGAAGCGGGGTCGTGGCCGGGATGCGACGCCAGCCAGGCCGGCTCAGCCCTGCGGCTTCCTGCGCCTGACCCCCGCCCCGAGCGCCACGATCAACAGCAGCGTCAACCCGATCTCCGCCAGCGCCAGCCACTTCTCGGTCGGCGCGCTCCACGCCTCGGCCACGCCGTGGCAGAAGTAGAACAGGCTCAGGATGCCCACCCACAGCAGCGCGCGGCGCAGGTCCGGCAGTGCGGTGAGCGGCAACAGCAGCGGCACCACGGTGACCGCCAGCACCAGCCAGGTGGGCAGGTGCTCCGGGCGCGCGAGCCAGCCGTGCCACGCCAGTTGCAGCGCGATCAGCGCGAACCAGGCCACGCGGCCGATGCGATAAGGCAGGGCGATGGGCGCATTCATGCCGACGTCGCCAGCTTGCGCGCGGTCTCGGCCAGCCGGCGTCCCAGCGCGCGGGCCAGTTCCCGCTCATGCTCGCTGATCGCGTTGTCGCCCCTGGCGCCGGCAACGTGGCTGGCACCGTAGGGTGTGCCGCCGCTGCCGGTGGCGGTCAGCGCCGGCTCGGTGAACGGGATGCCGAGCAGCAGCATGCCGTGATGCAACAGCGGCAAGGCCATCGTCAGCAGCGTGGACTCCTGCCCGCCGTGCATCGTGCTGGTGGAGGTGAACACCGCGGCCGGCTTGCCGGCCAGCGTGCCGCTCGCCCACTCGGCGCCGGTGGTGTCCAGGAAATGCTTCAGCGGCGCGGCCATGTTGCCGAAGCGGGTGGGACTGCCCAGCGCCAGGCCGGCGCACTCGGACAGATCCGCACGACTGACGTACGGTGCGCCCTCCTCGGGCACGGGCGGCTGCGCGGTCTCGGTGACCGGCGCGACCGGCGGCACCTGGCGCAGGCGTGCTTCCAGGCCGGCTTCTTCCACGCCTCGCGCGATCAGGCGCGCGAGCTGGGCGGTGTGGCCGCTTCGGCTGTAGTAGAGGACCAGGATCGTCAGGCTCATGCGGGCTCGGTTGGGCGTTCGCGGGCGATCGGGTAGTGTAGCGGCCGCCTTCCGCTTGATGGTGCCGTCCATGGCCTGGCGTTTCGACCGCGACCGCGCGCTCAGCTTCAGCCGCTTCATCTGGCAGCGGTTCATCGACGACAAGTGCTTCGAGACTGCCGGCGCGCTTTCCTACACCACGCTGGTTTCGCTGGTGCCGCTGATGGTCGCGGTGCTGGCGATGCTGTCGGTGTTCCCGGTGTTCCAGAGCGCGCGCGACGTGCTGCTGAACTTCGTGTTCCAGAACTTCCTGCCGACGACCGTGGCCAAGGTGCAGGCCACGCTGCAGACCTTCGCCGCCAACGCCAGCCAGCTCACCGGCATCAGCATCCTGGTCATGCTGTTCAGCGCGCTCTCGATGATGATCAGCATCGAGGATCGCCTGAACCGCATCTTCCGCGTGCACCAGCCGCGCAGCTGGAGTTCGCGCCTGCTGCTGTACTGGGCCGCGCTGACGCTCGGGCCGATCCTGGCGGTCGGCGGCATCGCGGTGACCTCGTACGTGACGGCGATGCCGTTGCTCGCCGGCGCCTACGCGCACCTGGGCCTGGGCCAGCGCCTGCTCGGCGTGCTGCCGTTCGTGGTGACCTTCATCACCCTGTGGCTGATGTACGCGGCCATTCCGAACTGCAAGGTGCGCCGCAGCGACGCGGCGATCGGCGCGCTGCTGGGCGCGGTGCTGTTCGAGGTCGCGCGCTGGGGCTTCACGCTGTTCGTCAGCAACGCGCAGACCTACCAGCAGATCTACGGCGTGCTGGCGACGATCCCGATCTTCCTGCTGTGGATCTACCTCTCGTGGGTGATCGCGATCCTCGGCGCGTCGATCGCCGCGTCGCTATCGGCCTACGAGTACCACGCACCGGCCGAGACGCTGCCCGAGGGCGCCGAGTTCCTCGGCCTGATGGTCGTGCTGCGGCACTTCGTCGAGGCGCAGCGCCAGGGCTGCAGCGTGGACCCGGCGACCGTGCGCCTGCAGGAGCCCTACCTGCGCAGCGCCAGCATCGCCACCTATTTCGACGACCTGCAGCGGGCCGACCTGATCCAGCGTGGCGAAGCGGGCGGCTGGCTGCTCAGCCGCAGCCTCGACAGCACCGACCTGCTGCGGGTGTATCGTCACACCAGTTACCGCCTGCCGCTGCGGCCGGTCGAAGAGGCGCAGACGCTGGGCATCAACCTGCCGCCGGCACTGATCGAGCTGCTCGCCGAAGTGGCGCGCATGCTCGATGAGACCCTGGGCAGGCGGCTGGACCACACGTTCCCCCCCGCGCTCGCGTCCGAACCGGAGAACCCCGCCCCATGAAGCTTGCTCCGCTCGCCCTTGCCGCCGCATGCCTGCTCGCCGCCGCGATCCCCGCGCACGCGGCGATGCCCGCGCAGCCGGCGCTGCAGGTGACTACCCTGGACGGCAAGCCGTTCGACCTGTCCGCGCAGCGCGGGCACTGGGTGATCGTCAACTTCTGGGCCACCTGGTGCGTGCCCTGCATCAAGGAGATGCCGGACATTTCGCACTTCGTGAAGACGCACGCCAACGTGCGCGCGATCGGGCTGGCCTACGAGGACAGCGACAAGGCGGACATCCGGGCCTTCCTGGCCAAGCACCCGGTGAGCTATCCGGTCGCGCAGGTTTCGCTGGACGACATGCCGAAGGATTTCGACGAGCCGCGCGGTCTGCCCACGACGTACCTGATCGCGCCCGACGGCCGCGTCGCCCGGCGATTCGTCGGGCCGGTCACCGGCCAGTCGCTGGGCGCGGCGATCGGCCAGTGACATGGCGGCTGCGCGCTTCCTCGTCAGCGGTCGGGTGCAGGGCGTGTTCTATCGCGCCAGTACCCGCACGCAGGCGCAACAGCTGGGCCTGACCGGCCACGCGCGCAACCTGCAGGACGGCCGCGTGGAAGTGCTCGCGTACGGTCCGGCCGAAGCGCTCGACGCGCTCGAACGCTGGCTGTGGCAGGGATCGCCCGCGTCGGAAGTGGAGGGCGTCGAGCGCTCGCCGCTGGATGGCCATCCCCCGCGAAGCTTCGGCACGCGCTGATCCCGGAGGGTGGGCTTGAGCCCCTCCGTTGCCCGAGTGGCTGGCGGGCCGAAGCCCACCCCGCGTGTGTTTCAGAAGTCCAGGTCGATCGGCGGCCGACCGATGCGGTGACGGGTGCCGATCGTCTGCACCACGCGACGGAAGTCGGCCGCGAAACCAGCCGCGTCGAACAGCGGTGCCTGCGCGCGCAGGCTGGCCAGGTGCGTGCGGATGGTGGCCAGTGCCGGCCGGTCGCGGCCCCATTGCACGGCCAAGGCCACGAAGGCATCGGGATCGTCAGCGACCAGTTCGGGCAGGTGGGCGTGCTGCAGCAGGCTGGCGGCGATGCGCCCGGCAAACGTGTCCCCCGCGCAGGTCAGCAGCGGGCAGCCCGTCGACAGCGCGTCGGCGGCGGCAGTGCGGGCGCCGCAGGGCAGGGTGTCCAGGCAAAGGTCGACCAGCGCATGGCGGGCGAGGACATCCGCATGCGGCAAGGTTGGCAGGAACACCAGGCGTTCTGGCGCGATCCCCGATTCGCTGGCCACGGCACGCAGGCGCTCGTTCGCCAGCCCCGGTCCCGAACGCAGCCACAGCACGCTGTCCGGCACCTCGCGCAGGATCTGCATGAAACGCCCGAACGAGGCCGGGCTGATCGTGGCGGTCGCGTTGAAACACGCGAACACCGGTCCGCTGGCGGGCAGGCCGCATGCGGCGCGCGTGGGCGCCGGGGCGATGGCTGCGGCGGCGATGGGCACGAAGCAGCGGTGCAGGCGCAGCACCTTCTCGCTGTAATCCCCGCGATGCGACGGCGGCAGCACGATCGTGTCGGCGAGGATGTAGTCGATCCACGGCGCGCCGGCGGTACCCGGATGGGCCAGCCAGTTCACCTGCAGCGGCGCCGGTCGCAGGGCCAGGATGTCGGCGTTGGTATGCACGCCATAGCCGGTCAGGTCGAACAGCACCTCGATGTCCTGCGCGTGGATGCGCTCGGCCGCCTGCGGCGGCGGTAGTGCATCGATCGCATGCAGCGTCGCGGCGCGCTGCAGGCGCTGGCGGATCGAACCGCCATCGTCGGGCGTGGTTGCGAACAGCTGCAGCTCGATCCCGCCCAGCGTGGCCAGCGCTTCGGCCAGGACCGCCACGGTGTGGCCGATCGGATGCTCGCCCAAGCGGTCCGATATCAGCCCGAGCCGGATCGGCGCGTCGGGGGCGGCGCGCGGCGGGGCGAACGCGAGCTTTTGCCGCACCGGCGCAAGGTGCTGCTCGATGGTGCGGGTGAATGTCTCCATCGCCTTGCGCTGCATCGCGCGGTCGAACGGTTCGAGCGGCAGCACGAAGGGCACGATGCCGTGCTGGCCGGTTTCGACCGCGTCACGCAGGCGCGCGGTCAATGCCTCCTGCTCGCGCCAGTCGGCCAGCCGCCGCCGCATGCAGGCAAGCCGGCTGAGCGCGGCACCGGAGTGCGGTGCCAGCTGCAGCGCGCGGGCATAGGCCTCGGCGGCCTCGGCCAACTGGCCGGTTTCTTCCAGCATCCGCGCCGCCTGGAACGCGTAGCGCGGCTCGCGCGGCGCCAGCCGTTCGGCCTGAAGCCAGGCATGGGCCGCCTCCGCGCCGTGGCCCTGCGCCTGCAGCACGTGACCGAGCAGGGCGTGGGCGGCATCCAGGCGCGGCGCCAGCTTCAATGCTTCCTGCACGTGCGCCAGCGCCCGCGCGGCGTCGCCCAGCTCGAGTTCCGCCTCGGCCAGGTTGAGGCGCAGGCCTGGGTGTTGCGGTGCCGCGCGCAGCGCCTGGGTGAAGGTCTCGCGCGCTTCCTCGTGGCGGGCGGCCACCATCAGCGCCACCCCCAGCACCTGCAGCACCACCGGGTGGCCCGGCTGGCGCGCCAGTGCGGCGTTCAGGCGTTCGATCGCGGCCTCGGGTCGGCCGTCCTCCAGCGCGACGTTGGCCAGGTTGCACTGCACTTCGATGCTGTCCGGCGCCAGTTCCGCGGCGCGGTGCAGGGCGCTCAGGCCCTCGTGGCGGCGACCCAGTTGCAACAGCGCGATCCCGTGCAGCCGGACCAGGTCGCCGGACAGCGGGAAGCTTCGGCGCGCGCGTGCGGCAAGCTCTTCGGCGTCCCGGCTGGCGCCCTGGCGAAGCAGGTTCGCCAGGCGGTGCAGGGTGGCTTCCAGCTCGGCGCGCGCACTCACCGTCATGAGGCGAGGCTCTTCAGTTCGTCGGCCTGGTGCTCGCGGGTGAGCGTGTCGACCAGTTCGTCGAGGTCGCCCGCGAGCACCTCCGGCAGGCGATAGAGGGTGAGGTTGACACGGTGGTCGGTGATACGGCCCTGCGGAAAGTTGTACGTGCGGATGCGCTGGCTGCGGTCGCCCGAGCCCACCTGCAGGCGGCGTTCCTGCGCCTGTGCCGCGGTCTGCTTGGCCTGCGCCTCGTCGAGCAGGCGCGCCTTCAGCAGCGACAGGGCCCGGGCGCGGTTCTTGTGCTGGCTGCGCTCGTCCTGGCACTCGACCACGATACCGGTCGGCAGATGCGTGATGCGGATGGCCGAGTCGGTCTTGTTGACGTGCTGGCCGCCGGCGCCGGACGCGCGGAACGTGTCCGTCTTGAGATCCGCCGGGTTGATCGGGATGTCGTCGATCTCGTCCATCTCCGGCAGGATCGCCACGGTCGCGGCCGAGGTGTGGATGCGCCCCTGGGATTCGGTTTCGGGCACCCGCTGCACGCGATGGGTACCCGATTCGAACTTCAGCCGCGAGTAGGCGCCCCTGCCCTCGATGCGGGCGACGATCTCCTTGTAGCCGCCATGTTCGCCGGGACTTTCGCTGAGCACTTCCACGTGCCAGCGGCGTCGCTCGGCGTAACGCGCGTACATGCGGAACAGGTCGCCGGCGAACAGCGCGGCCTCGTCTCCGCCGGTGCCGGCGCGCACTTCCAGGAACAGGTTGGCCTCGTCTCGAGGGTCTTTCGGCAGCAGCAGGATCTGCAGCTCGCCGTCCAGTTCCGCCAGGCGCGTTTCCAGTCGCGCGACATCGTCGGCGGCCAACTCGCGCAACTCCGGATCGGCCAGCATGGCGCGCGTCTGGGCCAGTTCCCGTTCGGCACCGTCGTGCTCGCGCAGGGCGGCGGCAACTGGCTCGATCTGCGCGTACTCGCGCGACAGCTCGCGGAAACGGGTGGCATCGGCCAGCACGTCCGGCTGGGCGAGCAACAGGCCGATCTCCTCGTGGCGCTCGGCCAGGGACTCGAGTTTGCGGCGGATCGATGGGGTCATGGGCAACCAGGGTGGCACGGGAGGAGGGCAGCCGGCATGCACCGGCTCACGAGGCGGGAGGCGGCAGCCAGCCGCCCTCGCTATTCGTCCCCGGGCTCCGACTCACCATATAGCCGGCCGGCCGCGTGCAGCAGATCTAGATCGCCGTTGAGCGCCGCTTCGCGCAGGCGCGCGCTCGGATGGTGCAGCAGCTTGTTGGTCAGCGTGTTGGCCAGGAACGCCAGCGCCTCGTCCGGCGTCTTGCCACGCGCCAGCATCGCCTGCGCCTTGGCCAGCACCTCGTCGCGATAGCGCTCGGCATGCAGGCGCAGGTCGATCGCCGGGTTGCGCAGGGTCAGCGCGCGGCGCCAGGCCATGTAGCGGTCGACCTGCAGGTCGATGATCGTCTCGGCCTCGCGCGCCGCGGCCTCGCGCGAGCGGCGGTTCTCGTCGATCACCTGCTGCAGGTCGTCGATGGCATACAGGTAAACATCCTCCAGCGAGGCGACCGCCGGATCGATATCGCGCGGCACCGCGATGTCGACCATGAACATCGGCTTGCGCTTGCGCGCAGCCACCGCCCGCTCGACCATGGGCCGGGTCACCACCGGCTGACGCGCGGCGGTGGAGGAGATGACGATGTCGGCCTCGGCCAGGTGCTGCGGGAGGTCGGCCAGCGCAATGGCGTAACCGCCGTAGCGGCTGGCCAGCTCCTGCGCGTTCTCCAGCGTGCGGTTGGCCACGATCAGGCGGCTGACCTGCTTGTCCACCAGGTGGCGCGCGGCCAGTTCGATGGTGTCGCCGGCGCCGATCAGCAGCACGCAGGCCTGTTTGAGGTCGGTGAACACCTGCTCGGCCAGCCGCACGGCGGTAAACGCCACCGAGACCGTGTGCGCGCCGATACGGGTATCGGTGCGCACCCGCTTGGCGACGGCGAAGGTGTGCTGCAGCAGGCGGTCCAGCGGCGCGCCGAGCGCCCGCGCGTCGCGCGCGAGCTGGTAGGCATCCTTTACCTGCCCCAGGATCTGCGGCTCGCCCAGCACCATCGAATCCAGGCCCGTGGCGACGCGGAACATGTGGCGTACCGCCGCGTCCTCGTCATGACGGTAGAGGAACTCGTCCAGCTTGCCCGGGGTCAAGCGATGGTGGCGGTTGAGCCATGCCTGGGGCGCCTGCTCGGCGCCCTCGGCCACGCCGACATACAGCTCGGTGCGGTTGCAGGTGGAGAGGATCAGCGCCTCTTCCACGCCGGGCTCGGCGCGCAATTCGCGCAAGGCCTCGCCGGCGGCGTCCGCATCGAACGCCACCTGTTCGCGCAGGCTGACCGGCGCGGTGAGGTGATTGAGCCCGAGGGCGATCAGCGGCATGGCGTGGAATGCGAATTGACGACGGGGTATCCGCGGCGGCGTAGGCTAAGCTTTTGGTACCGGGCGCGATCAGGTACGGGCCGGACGGACGATGGGATGAGGACTAGTGTGCTGAGCGTGAAGGGCAAGTTCAAGCAACTGCGGCATTTTGCAGGCGCCGCCGGCTGCGCGCTGGGCCTGGCTGCCTGCGCGGGCCTGCCCGCCGGCAAGGCTCCCATGCCCGCCCCGAAGCAGCCGCTGGACCGGCTCACCGTGGCGACGCCGGACGAGCAGCACGACCTGCTGGCACAGTTGCTGGCCGGCGAGATGGCGCTGACCCGCAACGACCTCAAGGGCGCCTCGGCGCGCTACACGCAGGCGATGGCGCTGTCGAACGACCCCGCCGTGGCCCAGCGGGCGGCGGAACTGGCCCTGGCGGTACGCGACACGGCCGCCGCGGGACGCGCGATCGACCGTTGGCAGGCGCTCGGCGCCAGCCCGGCGGATCTCGCCCAGGCCCGCGCCGAACTGGTGCTGTCCACCGGCGATACCGTCGGTGCGCGCGAGCAACTGGAACGCCTGGTCGGCAGTGGCGACCCGCACGCCTGGCGCCGCTTCGGCCGTGCCCTCATCGGTGCGCGCGATCCGGCCCAGGCTGCCCAGTTGCTGGAAGCCCTGGCCACGCCCGAGCGGCTGCCGGCCGACCCGCAGGCCTGGCTGGCGATGAGCGAGCTGGGCGAAAAGCTGGGCCGGCCCCGGTACGCCATGCAGATCGCCGACGCCGCGGTGGCGCGCTTCCACGACACCGAGACCTACGCCTGGGCGGCGCAGATGAAGTTCAAGGCCGGCGACAAGAAAGCCGCCACGGCGCTGCTCAGGCAGGCGCTGGCGCGTTCGCCGGACAATATTCGCCTGCGCCTGACCTATGCCAGCCTGCTCAGCCAGGGCGGCGACTACCAGGCCGCCGCGAAGCTGCTCGACAAGGGCCCGCAGAGCGCCGAGACCTACGCCCTGCGCGCCGGACTGGCGGCGCAGGCGCACGACAAGAAGGCCATCGCCAGGCTCTATCGGGAGCTCAGGCAGGCGCCCGCGGACGTGCGCGAGAGCAGCGCGTTCCTGCTCGGCCAGCTGGCCGAGATGCAGGACCGCGATGCCGAGGCGCTGGACTGGTACGACCAGGTCGGCGACGACGACCCGCACGCCTTCGATGCCGATCTTCGCAGTGCGGTGATCCTGCACACCCAGGGCAAGGTGGACGACGCCCATGCCCTGCTGGAGCAGCTGGAAACCGCCTACCTCGACCAGCCCGAGGAACTGCGCCGCGCCTGGCAGGCCGACGCGGAGCTCTACATGCGCGAGGAGCACTACGCGCAGGCCGCCAGGGCCTACGACCATGCGCTGCAAGTGCTGCCGGACGATCCCGCCCTGCTGTACGGCCGCGGCCTGGCTTACGCCGAGGCAGGCAACATCGACCGCGCGGTGGCCGACTTCCGCCACCTGCTGAAGCTCAAGCCGGACGACATCGATGCCAGCAACGCATTGGGCTACACGCTGGCGGACGCCGGGCGCGACCTGCCCGAGGCGAAGAAGCTGATCGAGGTCGCCCGCGCCGCCAAGCCGCATGATCCGGCGATCGCCGATTCCTGGGGCTGGCTGCAGTACCGCCTGGGCCACCTCGACGAGGCTGCGCGCACCTTGCGCCAGGCCTGGAGCGCCGCGAAGGACGCCGACGTCGGCGTGCACCTGGGCGAGGTGCTGTGGAAGCTGGGCAAGCGCCAGGATGCCCGGCACGTGTTCGACCAGGTCCGCCGGATCGACCCGCGCAACGCCAACCTGCGCGACACCCTGCGGCGCCTCGAGCCATGAGGCGCCTCCTTTTCCTGGGCGCGGCAGCCGGCCTGCTGCTGGCCGCCTGCGCACCGGTGCCGGTGCGCAAGCCGGCCGACGAGGCCGCGCTCGCCGCACAGGCGGCGCGCGAGCGGCGGCTTTCGGGCGTGGACCGGTGGACGCTGGAAGGCCATCTGGCGGTGTCCGATGGGCATGATGGCGGCAGCGGCAGCCTGCGCTGGACGCAGGACGGTGCGCGCTACGACTTCGAGCTGCGCGCGCCGATCACCGGCAAGAGCTTCCGCCTGAGCGGCGGCCCCGACGGGGCCCTGCTCGAAGGCATCGAGGGTGGCCCGCTGCACGGTCCCGACGCCGAGGCGCTGATGCGCAAGGCGCTGGGCTGGGAGGTGCCGCTGGACGACCTGCGCGCCTGGGTGCTCGGGCTGCGCGCTGCCGGTGCGCCCGCCGAACTGCGCTTCGGCGAACATGACCTGCCGTCGCTGCTCATGCAGGACGGCTGGACGGTGGACTACCGCGCCTGGGACCAGGCGCAGCAGCCGCCCCTGCCGCAGAAGGTGTTCGCCAGCCGCCCGCCCTACAAGGTCAAGCTGTCGATCGACAGCTTCCGGCTCGGCCCGGCGACCTGCGCCGGCTGCGGGCGCTGAGGCCATGGCGGTGACGATCGCGCGCGCCGTGGCCGCGCAGGTACCCGCGTTGTGCGCGATCGAGCGCGCGGCCGTGGAGCTGTTCCGCGGCCATCGCGCATGGCCTGCCTACGCGGCCATGGCGATCCCGCCCGAACTGCTGGAAGTGGCGGTCTCGCGCGGCCTGGTCTGGGTGGCGCTGGAAGAGGGCGCACCGGTCGGCTTCGTGTGGCTGCAGGACGGAATGGCCGAAGGCGCCCTCGAAATCGCCGAGATCGACGTCCTGCCGGCGCACGGGCGCCAGGGGATCGGTGCCGCATTGCTCGAACACGCCTGCGCTTGGGCAGGCGAGGCCGGCTACCAACGCATCGACCTGGGCACGCTGGCCGACGTGCCGTGGAACGCGCCGTTCTATGCCAGGCATGGCTTCGCAACGGTGGACAAGGCCGACCCGGCCTTCGCCCGTGCCCGCGAGCGCGACCGCGAGAACGGTTTTCCCGATGATTTGCGCGTTTTCATGTCGCGCCCGCTTGCCGCTCCTGCTTCCGATGGGTGGACCGTCTGGCCCGCGCCGGCCAAGCTCAACCTGTTTTTACGCATCGTGGGTCGTCGCGCCGACGGCTACCACGACCTGCAGACCGTGTTCCGCCTGCTCGACTGGGGCGACGAACTGCGCGTGCACGTGCGCCGGGATGGCGCCATCGTCCGCACGAACGAGGTCCGCGGCGTGCCGGCCGAGACGGACCTGGTGATACGCGCCGCGCGCTTGCTGCAGGCGGAAGCCGGCGTCACGCTGGGCGCCGGGATCGCCGTGGACAAGCGCATCCCCATGGGCGGCGGCCTCGGCGGCGGCAGCTCCGATGCCGCCACCGCGCTGGTCGCGCTCAACCACCTGTGGGGCTGTGGCCTGGACGAGGACGCGCTGGCGGGCCTGGCACACCGGCTGGGCGCCGACGTGCCGGTGTTCGTGCGCGGCCGTTCGGCCTGGGCCGAGGGCGTGGGCGAGCGGCTCACGCCCGTCGCGCTGCCGCGGCGCTGGTACGTGGTGCTGGACCCGGGCGAGCACGTGCCCACGGCGGCTTTGTTTCAAGCGTCTGAATTGACACGAAATGCACCGCCGGCGACAATTTCGTCCTTTGCTTCCGGCGAAACGGCCGAAAACGCGTTCGAGCCGGTCGCGCGCGCGCGACACCCGAAGGTGGCCGCGGCGCTGGACTGGCTCTCGCGCTTCGGCCGCGCCCGGCTTTCCGGCAGCGGCGGGTGCGTGTTCCTGGAAACCGCTTCGCTCGCGCAGGCGCGGAAGGTGGTGCGGGAGTGTCCTCAGGCCTTCGCGGCGCAACTGGCCGCGGGGCTGGAGGTCTCGCCCCTGCATCGGTCCCTCGCGCGCCATCGCGCACGGGGCGTGGTGCCGGGGCAGCCGTTGCGGGCTTGATACATACGACAGGCGGTCAGGACGACGGCCTGCCAACGAAACACTGGGGCGTCGCCAAGCTGGTTAAGGCACGGGATTTTGATTCCCGCATGCGCAGGTTCGAATCCTGCCGCCCCAGCCACATTGAATCGGCCATTCACGAATGGCTCTTTGAGGAATCACAAGTGGACACGTCCACCCCGATGCTCTTCACCGGCAATGCCCATCGCGCCCTGGCCGAGGACGTCGCGCAGCGGCTCGGCGTCCCGCTGGGCAAAGCGCTGGTCGGCAAGTTCAGCGACGGCGAAGTGCAGATCGAGATCGAGGAGAACGTGCGCCGCCAGGAAGTGTTCGTGCTGCAGCCGACCGGCGCACCGAGCGCGGAAAACCTGATCGAGATGCTCGCCCTGGTCGACGCGCTCAAGCGCGCCTCGGCCGCCAGCGTCACCGCGGTGATGCCGTACTTCGGCTACGCCCGGCAGGATCGCCGCCCGCGCTCGGCGCGCGTGCCGATCACCGCCAAGCTCGTCGCCAAGCTGATCGGCACCGCGGGCGTGGACCGCGTGCTCACGGTCGACCTGCACGCCGACCAGATCCAGGGCTTCTTCGACATTCCGGTGGATAACGTCTATGCCTCGCCGCTGCTGCTGGCGGACATCTGGCGCAACCATTCGATGGACGACATCATCGTGGTCAGCCCGGACGTCGGCGGCGTGGTGCGCGCCCGCGCGATCGCCAAGCGGCTGGACGACGCCGACCTGGCGATCATCGACAAGCGCCGCCCCAAGGCCAATGTCGCCACGGTGATGAACATCATCGGCGAGGTCGACGGCAAGACCTGCGTGCTGGTCGACGACATCGTCGACACCGCCGGCACGCTGTGCGCCGCGGCCGCGGCGCTGAAGGAGCGCGGCGCGCGCAAGGTGGTTGCCTACTGTGTGCACCCGGTGCTCTCGGGCGCGGCGATCGGCAACATCGAGAACTCCCAGCTCGACCAGCTGGTGGTCACCAACACGCTGCCGCTGCGCCCCGAGGCGCAGGGCTGCAGCAAGATCCGCCAGCTCTCGGTCGCCGAGCTGCTGGCCGAAACCATCCGCCGCATCGCCTTCGGCGAGTCGGTGAGTTCGCTTTACGTGGACTGACGGTCCGCGTTCCCAAGGCTTCCCTGGTCGCGGGGAAGTCACCTGTCCGCCGCGAGGCGGGCAAACACAACCAAGGTAGTAACAGCAATGGCCCAGACTCATGAAATCAAGGCCCAGAGCCGCAAGGACGAGGGGAAAGGTGCGAGCCGCCGCCTGCGTCATGCCGCGATGGTGCCTGCCGTCGTCTACGGTGGCACCCAGCCGCCGCAGAGCATCCAGATCGAGCACAACACCATCCTGCTCGCCGCCAAGAACGAGTGGTTCTTCTCCTCGATCCTCGACCTGAACGTCGACGGCAAGGTGCAGAAGGTGCTGGTGCGCGACTGGCAGAAGCATCCGTTCAAGCAGCAGATGCTGCACATGGACTTCCTGCGCGTGAACGAGAACGAAGCGATCCGCGTGAACGTGCCGCTGCACTTCCTCAACCAGGAGAAGTCCGCCGCCGGCAAGACCTCCGGCGTGGTGATCTCGCACAACCTGACCGAAGTGGAAGTGTCCTGCCTGCCGGGCAACCTGCCCGAGCACATCGACCTGGACCTGAGCGACCTGAAGCCCGGCGACATCGTCCACCTGTCGCAGATCACGCTGCCCAAGGGCGTGAGCCTGCCGGCGCTGAACCTGGGCGCGGACCACGACATCGCCGTGGTCACCGCCAATGCGGTCAAGGAAGAGGCCGAGCCGGCCGCCGAAGCGGCTGCGCCGGAAGGCGAAGCCAAGCCCGCCGAGAAGAAGTAAGCCCATCCGGGCCTCCCGCCTCGCGCGGGAGGCCCGGTCATCGGCTACGGCATGGCTGGACTCAAGCTCATCGTCGGCCTGGGCAATCCTGGCGCCGAATATCTCCGGACCCGGCACAATGCCGGGTTCTGGTTTGTGGACGCACTGGCCTCCGGCCAGGGCGAGCGTTTCGCCTTCGACGGCAAACTGCACGGCGAGGCCTGCCGCGTGCGCATCGGCGGCGAGGGCGTGTGGCTGCTCAAGCCATCCACCTTCATGAACAAGAGCGGCATCGCGGTCGCCTCCGCGCTGCGCTACTACAAGATCCAGCCCGACGAATGCCTTGTGGCGCACGACGAGCTGGACCTGCCTGCAGGCACCGTGCGGATGAAATTCGACGGCGGCCACGGCGGCCAGAACGGCCTGCGAGACACCATGCAGCATCTCGGCCACGGCAAGTTCCACCGGCTGCGCATCGGCATCGGCCACCCGGGCCACAAGGACAAGGTCACGCCCTGGGTACTCGGCAAGCCGTCCGCGCAGGACGAGGATGCCATCCTCGACGGCATCGCCCGTGCGCTGGATGTGCTGCCGCTCGCGGTCGGCGGGCAGTTCGACAAGGCGATGCAACAACTGCACACCGCGGGGGCAGGGAACGGCTAGCGGGAACGCGAGCGCGCCCGACGCGCCGTCCAGCTACCCATCCCGCTTTCCAGGTTTCCCACATCTGTTTTTCCCGGAGTCCCCACCATGGGCATCAAATGCGGCATCGTCGGCCTGCCCAACGTCGGCAAGTCCACCCTGTTCAACGCGCTGACCAAGGCCGGCATCGCCGCCGCCAACTTCCCGTTCTGCACCATCGAGCCGAATGTGGGCGTGGTGCCGGTACCGGATGAGCGCCTCAATGCGCTCTCGGCCATCGTCAACCCGCAGAAGGTCGTCCCGACCGCGGTCGAGTTCGTCGACATCGCTGGCCTGGTCGCCGGCGCGTCCAAGGGCGAGGGCCTGGGCAACAAGTTCCTGGCGCACATCCGCGAGGTCGACGCGATCGCCCACGTGGTGCGCTGCTTCGAGCACAGCGACATCGTGCACGTTGCCGGCAAGGTCGATCCGATCGCCGACATCGAGACGATCGACACCGAGCTCGCGCTGGCCGACCTGGACTCGGTCGAGAGGGCGCTCAACCGCGCCGAGCGCGCGGCCAAGGCCAACGACAAGGAAGCGCTGGCGAAAAGGCCGGTGCTGCAGAAGCTCGCCGCGGCGTTGAACGAAGGCAAGTCGGCACGCAGCGTCGACCTGGACGACGAGGAGCGCGCACTCGTCCGCGACCTCTTCCTGCTTACGCTCAAACCACTGATGTACATCGCCAACGTCCGCGAGGACGGCTTCGAGAACAACCCGCACCTGGATGCCGTGCGCGCCCGCGCGGCGACGGAGGGTGCCGAGGTGGTGCCCGTGTGCGCGGCGATCGAGGAGGAACTGGCCCAGCTCGACGACGCCGACCGCGACGAATTTCTCAAGGATCTCGGCCTGGAAGAGCCCGGCCTGAACCGCGTGATCCGCGCCGGCTACAAGCTGCTCAACCTGCAGACCTACTTCACTGCGGGCGTCAAGGAAGTGCGCGCCTGGACGGTGAAGAAGGGCGCCACCGCGCCGCAGGCGGCCGGCGTCATCCACACCGATTTCGAGCGCGGCTTCATCCGCGCCGAGACCGTCTCCTACGACGACTTCATCCAGTACAAGGGCGAGGCCGGCGCAGCCCAGGCCGGTCGCCTGCGCAAGGAAGGCAAGGACTACATCGTCAAGGACGGCGACGTGCTGCACTTCCTGTTCAACGTCTGAGCCCGGCGGGGATCCGCCGCTCTGCCGGTGGATCCCGCCCAGAGGCGCCCCCATCCGCCTGTCGGCACCTTCCCCGTGGAGCGGGGGAAGGCTCACGGCGGGAGGCCTCAGGGGGCGCGTGAGTGCTCCTTTTTCGCCTGCAGTGGTCGATCCTTCCCCCGCTTGCGGGAGCCCCGAACGGCGAAGGGGGGGGGCGGACGAGCCGCATCACCTCTCTCTGACGAAGCTTCTTCCGCGCGGCACTTGGCAGAGGGGGCCTCCGGCTACAGCGCGAGCCGCTGAAATGCAACGCCGCCAGGAAGTATCGGCGCGCCTCGCCGCATAGACCATGGCCGCCTCGTAGTGCACCGCCCATCCGCAAGCGCCCGTTGAACCGCACCGGCGTCCTTAAGTGCCGATTAAGCGCATCCGCCGGAGCATCGGCGCGAAGGGCAATCTCGCCCGATGGAGGCATGAACATGACCAGGCATTGGATGGGCAAATCCGCGCTGGCGATGGCTGCCCTGCTGCTGGCGTCGACCGCGGCGCTGCCGGCCGCCGCATCCGCGCACGACTGGCACGACCGTGGCTGGCACGGTCGCGGCCACTACGACCGTGGTTGGCATGACCGCGGCTGGCACGATCACTACCGCTACGACCGCGGCGGCCACTGGAGCGGCGGCCGCTGGGTGGCCGGCGCGATCGTCGCCGGCGCGGTGATCGGCCTGGTGGACGATGCGCTCAGCCCGCCGCCGCGCGTGGTGTACGAGCGGCCGGTCTACCGCCGCCCGGTGCGGGTCGTCTACGAGGAGCCGGTAGTCACCCGTCGCGTGGTCGAGACGCGCACGGTCTACGTCGAGCAGGCGCCTCCCACCCGTTACGTCGGTTACGACGGCGACTGAGCACGCGTCAGTGAATGAAACAGGCCCGGCGATGCCGGGCCTGTTCGTATCTGCGGCCATTACCCGGCAGGAGACGACTCCGCCGCGCTGCCGTGGCGCGCGGCGCGGGTGCGCATCTGCTCGAATCGCCCCTTGTCGACCATTTCCAGCGACGAAATCGCGCACGGCGGCTGGTCGCGGGCGCTGACGGTCTCGCCCAGGTCGCCGCAAATGCGGCCACCGCCGACCGACTTGCCCGATGCGCTGGCCCTGAGCAGGAACCCGGGTACGCCGATGCCCAGGCGCGGGCAATCGGCCTTCAGGTGCACCACGTAGCGATACGGTCCCGTGCGCACCAGTGCCGTGCGCGCATCGACCACGTGCCACTCATTGATCTTGTCGGTCTGGATGCACTGGGCATACGGCAGCGCCTTGCCGGGCGCGCTGGCGGCGAACACCGCGGAACTGCTGGCGGCAAGCAAAAGCAGGAAGGACAGGCGTTTCATGGCATCACCTCGCGGGGGAAGGCGCACGTAGTCGGCAGCCCAGCATCGCGCGCCCGTGCCGGCAGCGCCAGCGCCGCCTTGTCAGGAATCTGCCATCGGTCGATCACACGTATTGAACGGGCGCTGCGCCATGCTCCGGGGATGCCAACGGTCCGATCCGTTTCGCGCTTCAGCGTCGCTGGCAAGGCGCACGCGTACCGCGCGACCGACCCACGAAGGAGCAGGCCATGACGCAGCTGAGCCCCCTCGCCGGCGACACGCTCGCGCAGCGCTACCGGCAGGTCCGCCAGCAGACCCTGCAACTTTGCGCAGGGCTCACGGCCGAAGACGTGATGGTGCAGTCGATGCCCGACGCGAGCCCCGCGAAGTGGCATCTGGCGCACACCACCTGGTTCTTCGAGCAGTTCGTGCTGGCCCGCGATCCGCGTTACCGCCCGCGCGATCCCGCCTGGCACTACCTGTTCAATTCCTACTACCAGAGCGTCGGGCCGATGCACGCCCGCCCGCAACGCGGCCTGCTCTCGCGCCCTTCGCTGGACGAGGTGCTGGCTTATCGGCGGCATGTCGACGAGGCGCTGGGCGCGATGCTGCTTCGTGGTGACGGGGCCGCGCCGACAGCGGTGATCGAACTGGGCCTGCAGCATGAGCAGCAGCACCAGGAGCTGTTGCTCACTGACATCCTGCACGCCTTCTGGAGCAACCCGCTGTTGCCGGCCTACATGCAGGCGGCGCCGGCGCCCACGACCTCCGTGTCCCTGCAATTCCTGCCGGGTGGGGAGGGCGTGGTGGAGATCGGCCATACGGGCGAGGGCTTTGCCTTCGACAACGAAACCCCGCGCCACAACACCTTGCTGGCGCCGCACGCGCTGGCCAACCGGCTGGTCACCAACGAGGAATACGCCGCGTTCGTGCACGACGGCGGCTACCGCGAGCCGTCGTTGTGGCTGTCCGACGGCTGGGCCACCGTGCAGAACGAAGGATGGCAGCGCCCGCTCTACTGGCGCGCCGACCTGGCCAGCGCCTTCTCGCTGGCGGGCGTGCAGGCACTCGATCCCAATGCCCCGGTCTGCCACCTGAGCTACTTCGAAGCCGATGCGTTCGCCCGCTGGGCCGGCGCGCGGCTGCCCACGGAAGCCGAATGGGAGGCCGCCGCTGCCACGCTGCCGGCCCGGGGCAACCTGCTCGAGGGCGTGCCGCGGCTGCCGCAGGCCGCCCAAGGCACCGGATTACTCCAGATGTACGGCGATGCGTGGGAATGGACCGCCTCGCCCTACGTCGCCTATCCGGGCTTTCGTCCCCTGCCGGGCGCGCTCGGCGAATACAACGGCAAGTTCATGTGCGGCCAATGGGTGCTGCGTGGCGGTTCGTGCGCCACCCCCGCCGGCCACGTGCGCGCGAGCTACCGCAACTTCTTCCCCCCGCAGGCGCGCTGGCAGTTCGCCGGGCTGCGCCTTGCCAAGGACCGATAAAACCTCAAGGAGCATTTCCCCATGAACATCCGTGCCCTGGACCTGCCCACCGACGCCCGCACGCCGTCGGCCGGCGGGTTGCTGGAGACCGTCCGCCGCGGGCTGCGCGCGCAGCCCAAGCGCCTGCCCTCGTGGTTGTTCTACGACGCGCAGGGATCGGCGCTGTTCGAACGCATCTGCGAACAGCCGGAGTACTACCTCACTCGGTGCGAAATCGCACTGATGCGCGAGCACGCCGCTAGCATCGCCGACACGCTGGGCGTGGACGTGCGCCTGGTCGAATACGGCAGCGGCAGCGCCATCAAG
Organism: Frateuria sp. GZRR33; assembly: GCF_051900425.1. Classification (NCBI taxonomy): domain Bacteria; kingdom Pseudomonadati; phylum Pseudomonadota; class Gammaproteobacteria; order Lysobacterales; family Rhodanobacteraceae; genus Frateuria; species Frateuria sp. GZRR33. Next base: position 5,894 of record NZ_JBHZGK010000016.1, on the reverse strand, counting down.
ACGCGCGTGCTGCTCGAACACATGGCCGCGCCGGTGAGCTACGTACCGGTGGAAATCTCACCCGAGCCGCTGCAGCAAAGCGTGCGGCGCCTGGGTGAGCACTTTCCGCACCTGCCGGTACAGCCGCTGTGCGCCGACTTCAGCCGCCCGCTGCGCCTGCCGATCCCGCCGCGCGCGCCGCGGCGGACGGTCGTCTATTTCCCGGGCTCGACCATCGGCAATTTCGACGCGCGCGAGGCGATCGCGCTGCTGCGCAAGATGCGGACGGAAATGGGCGACAACGGCGGCATCCTGATCGGCGCGGACCTGAAAAAGGACACGGCGGTGATCGAGGCCGCCTACAACGACGCCGCAGGCATCACGGCGGCGTTCACCCTGAACATGCTCGCGCGCCTGAACCGCGAGCTGGGCAGCGATTTCGACCTCGCCGCGTTTCGCCACCGCGCGCACTACAACGCGCTGGCCGGGCGCATCGAAACCAGCCTGGTCAGCCAGCGGGAGCAGCGGGTGCACGTGGGCCGCAGCCAGATCGCCTTCGACAAGGACGAAGCGATCCGCGTGGAGGTCAGCTGCAAGTACTCGCTGGAAGACTTCGCGCTGCTCGCGGGCAAGGCCGGGCTCGAGGTGCTGCGCGTGTGGCTGGATCCCGAACGCATGTTCAGCGTGCAGTACCTGGTTCGCGCCGGCTCGGTCGCGCGTTAGGCCGTCGCAGTCGGGCAGCGAGCGTCGGCCCGCTGCCTCGGGCACGGATCAGTTCGCGGACTGCCGCCCGCGTTGACGTCAACGCCAACGCGTAGAATCCGGCTCCCATCCCGTCAGCCCTTATCCGATGGCAACCACTGTCGCCACCGCGCCCGCGCTCCAGCTGGACGCCCTGTTCCTGCCCGTCTTCAGCGGCGAGCTTCGGGTGCCCGACGACGGCCAGGTGCTTTTCCTGCGTGCCCGCGACGGTGCGCCGCTGCGCACGTTCGTCCGACCCGGTTGGCTTTGCGAGCAGACCTTCAAGCCGTTCGCCGACGAGCTCCGCCGCGCGGGCGTGGCGGTCGGGGAGCCCGCGCAGGACGAACGCTTTGCGTTGGTCCTCGTACTGCCGCCGCGCCAGCGTGACGAGGCCCGTGCCTCGTTCGCCCGCGCCGCGCATTACCTGCAGCCCGGCGGCGTCATGCTGGTAGCGGTCCCCAATGCCGAAGGCGCGAAATCGGCCGAAGCGGATGTCGCGCGGCTTTTCGGCGCGGTGCGCAGCCTGTCCAAGCACAAGTGCCGCGTGTTCTGGGCGGGCGCCGGCGATGCGCTGGACACCCGACTGCTGGCCGAATGGGAAGCGCTCGATGCGCCGCGCCGGATCGCCGGTGGCTATCTCAGCCGACCGGGGCTGTTTGCCTGGGATCGCATCGATACGGCCTCGGCGCTGCTTGCGGCCCATCTGCCGCAGGACCTGCGTGGCCGTGTCGCCGATCTTGGCGCGGGCTACGGGTATCTCGCCGCGCAGGTGATCACGCGCTGTCCCGGCGTCACCGCGGTGGATCTGTATGAAGCGGAGAAGCGCGCGCTGGAGCCGGCACGCGCGAATCTCGCCGAAGGTGTCGCGACCAGCGGTCGCGACATCGACGTGCACGTGCATTGGCACGACGTCACCGCCGGCCTGCCGCATCGCTACGACGCGATCGTGAGCAACCCGCCGTTCCACCAGGGGCGCGCGGACCTGCCGGAACTGGGGCGCGCCTTTATCGATGCCGCCGCGGAAGCTTTGCTGCCGCGCGGTCGCCTGTGGCTGGTCGCCAACCGGCACCTGCCATACGAGGCCACGCTGGCCGCCCGCTTCGCGCAGGTACGCACGGTGACGACGCAGGACGGTTTCAAGGTGATCGAGGCGGTGCGCGCATGAAGCTGGTACGCCTGATCGCCAACCTCGGCTACGGCAGCCGCAAGGAAGTGACGCAGCTGTTCCGCGAGGGGCGCGTCACCGACCCGGCGGGCGAGGTGCTGTACACGGACGACAAGGTCGAACACGCCGACATCCGCATCGACGGCGAGATGCTCGACCCGCCCACCGGCCTGGTGCTCCTGATGCACAAGCCGACCGGCTACACCTGCTCGCGCAAGGACGCGGGCCGCCTGGTCTATGACCTGCTGCCGCCGCGCTGGCGACGGCGCGATCCGGCCTTGTCCACCGTCGGCCGGCTCGACCGGGATACGTCCGGATTGCTGCTGCTCACCGACGACGGCGCGTTGCTCCACCGGATCATTTCCCCCAAGGCCAACGTGGCCAAGGTCTATGAGGCGACGCTCGCCCGCGACCTGCAGGGCGGCGAGGGCGAGCTGTTCGCCAGCGGCACGCTGATGCTCGAATCGGAAACCACGCCGCTTGCGCCGGCGCAGCTGCAAGTGCTCGAACCGCGGCGCGCACGGCTGACCGTCACCGAGGGCCGCTACCACCAGGTGCGGCGCATGTTCGCCGCGGCGGGCAACCACGTGGAGACGCTCGAGCGCGTGGCGATCGGACGGCTGACGCTCGATGGACTTGCTCCAGGCGCGTGGCGGGCGCTTGCGACGGACGAGGTGGCCAGCGCCTTCGAGCCGCCGCTTCCTTAGGAGCGGACTGGCAGCCGTTTCCTACAGGAGCTTCACGGGCGTGGGAATGGACGGGCCATACCATTTGCGCCGCTCGTCCCGGCAGCCGGGACTGCCCATGGCGTACTTGCGGCAGATGGTCGGGCGTTGCCCGTAGATCGTGCAGCGCGAGGTGTCCGGGTCGACCGCCGCGCACCAGCCGTCTTCCCCCTTGGCGAGGGTCGCCAGTCCCCGATCGTCGTGTGTCACCAGCCAGTCGGGGACGTCGTCCTCGGGCATCAGGACCACGGTCAGGCGGCAACACACCGCGGCACAATCCGAGCATTGCACGGACGGGTCTATGTCCGCACCGTAGCGGTCGTTCTCTAGGTCATCGTTCACGCGTCAGTATGCCTTTTTTGTCGGGCTCCTCGTGCTAAACATTCGTGTTCGCGCGGCGCGGCGCGTGCGCACGTCCCGTAGCGAAGCGGCGTGCGATCATCCGGTGATGCGCCTGGACTTCGACAATGCCTTCGTGCGGGACCTCGCCGGCGACCCCGAGCGCGGCTCGCGCCTGCGGCAGGTGGAAGGTGCCGCCTGGTCGCATGTCCAGCCCACGCCCGTGCCGGCGCCGCATGTGGTGGCCTGGTCGGCCGAGATGGCGGCGACCCTGGGGCTGTCCGCACAGGACATCGAGAGTCCGGACTTCGCCCGCGTGTTTGGCGGCAACGCGCTGCTGGATGGCATGCAACCGTGGGCAAGCAACTACGGTGGCCACCAGTTCGGTGTATGGGCCGGGCAACTGGGCGACGGCCGCGCGATCTCGCTGGCCGAGGCGCTCGATGCGCGCGGTCAACGCTGGGAGCTGCAGCTCAAGGGGGCCGGGCCCACGCCGTATTCGCGCGGTGCCGATGGCCGCGCTGTGCTGCGTTCCTCCATCCGCGAGTTCCTGTGCAGCGAGGCCATGCATCATCTCGGCATTCCCTCCACGCGCGCGCTCTGCCTGCTCGAGACCGGCGAGGCGGTGGTGCGCGACATGTTCTACGACGGCCATTCGCGCGAGGAGCCGGGCGCGATCGTCTGCCGCCTCGCGCCCTCGTTCATCCGCTTCGGCAACTTCGAATTGCCTTATGCGCGCAACGACGTGGCGCTGCTGCGCCAGATAGCGGACTTCACCATCCGTCGGGACTTCCCCCAGTTGCGCGGACAGGGCGAGTCGCTCTATGCCGACTGGTTCGGCGAGGTATGCGAGCGCACCGCGCGTTTGATGGCGCAATGGATGCGCGTCGGTTTCGTGCACGGCGTCATGAACACCGACAACATGTCGATCCTGGGCCTGACCATCGACTACGGTCCCTACGGCTGGATCGACGACTACGATCCGGACTGGACGCCCAACACCACCGACGCGGTACGCCGGCGCTACCGCTTCGGCCAGCAGCCCAACGTGGCATGGTGGAACCTCACCCGGCTGGCCAGTGCGCTGTCGCCGTTGTTCGGCGACGTCGCGCCGCTGCAGGCTGGGCTCGATCGTTATGTCCGCGCGTGGGAAGCGGCCGACCGCGCCAACGTGGCGGCGAAGTTGGGGCTCGCGCATGCATCCGACGACGACCTCGCCTTGCGCGACGGCCTGCACGCCTGGATGCGCGAGGCGCAGGCGGACATGACACTCACCTGGCGCGCGCTGATCGACCTGGACCCGGCTGCGCCCTCGCCGGACGTGCTGGCGGACGTGTGCTATGACGAGGGGCGGCGCGTGGCCGCCGAGCCCGCCCTGCGCGACTGGCTGGACCGTTACGCCGCGCGCCTGCGCGAGGATCCGTTGCCCGTCGCCCAGCGCCGCAGCCGCATGCGGCTGGCCAGCCCCAGGTACATCTTGCGTAACTACCTGGCCCAGCAGGCGATCGACCGGGCGGAGCAGGGCGACTACGCGCTCGTGCACGAACTGCTGGACGTGATGCGTCATCCGTACGACGAGCAGCCGGGGCGCGAGCCGTTTGCCGCCAGGCGCCCCGACTGGGCCAGGCAGCGTGCCGGTTGCTCGATGCTGTCCTGCAGTTCGTAGCGTTGGCTGCCGCGCGGCACGTTGCCGACAGCGGAGCCGCCGCGCGCCTGCGCGACTATGGCCTGCGGAACCGCGCGCCGGCGCCGGCGGACAGCCGTCCCAGCGTCGGCGTGAAGGACTAGCGCAGCGCCCCTTCGACGAACTGCCGCAGTTGCGCGGCATTGAGCGCGCCGGCTTGCCGGGCGATCTCTCGGCCACCCCTGAACAGCGCGAGCGTGGGGATGCTGCGAATGCCGAAGCGCTGCGCGAGTTGCGGCTGCGCATCGGTGTCCACCTTGGCCAGGCGCAGGCGCGGCTCGAACTGGCGGGCAGCTTCGGCGATCACAGGCGCGAAGCCGCGGCAGGGCCCGCACCAGGTGGCCCAGAAGTCGACCAGCACCGGCAGGTCGCCGCGTCCGGCCACCGCGTCGAAGTTGGCCGTCGTCAGCTCGATCGGCTTGCCTTCGAACAGCGCCTGCCTGCAGCGCCCGCATACCGGGTGTTCGGCAACGCGTTCGGCCGGGACGCGGTTGAGCGCACTGCAATGCGGGCAGGGGACGGTCAGGGGTGCGGACATGGCATGCTCCGGAGGGCTCCGGGTCGATATGGCGATGACCGTACGCAGCGCAAGCGGTCCGGACGCTGGAGCGCCGGAAGATCGTGCGCGAAAGTCGCCGCCACGGCGAATTTGGCCGTCGCAAAGTGTTGACACATCCGGGGCCGCTCGCGAAAATAGGCGTTCTTTGTTGGAGGGATACCCAAGCGGCCAACGGGGGCAGACTGTAAATCTGCTGGCTTACGCCTTCGGTGGTTCGAATCCACCTCCCTCCACCATCAAGACGAGTTCCGCGCAGGGTGTTGCCAGGCGGGAGTAGTTCAATGGTAGAACCTCAGCCTTCCAAGCTGATGGTGCGGGTTCGATTCCCGTCTCCCGCTCCATTGATCTCGTCACAGGGTTTTTGAGGTTCGGCCGGATGCCGGGCCATTCGCCACCCAGGAAGGGTGCTGAAAGAACTTCGCTCATGTAGCTCAGTCGGTAGAGCACTTCCTTGGTAAGGAAGAGGTCACAGGTTCGATTCCTGTCATGAGCACCATCTCACGCGGCTGCCGCCGGTCGCTCCGGGCCTACGGCAGGTTTTCTTTTTTTCATTGACTCCATCGGGGTTTAGCGCGCATGGCAAAGGGTAAGTTCGAACGCACCAAGCCGCACGTGAACGTCGGCACGATCGGCCACGTGGACCACGGCAAGACGACGCTGACGGCGGCGCTGACCAAGGTCGGAGCCGAGCGCTTCGGTGGC
>NZ_JBHZGK010000015.1:0-42800 GCF_051900425.1 Frateuria sp. GZRR33 | reverse complement strand
GTGATGCAAACCCCTGGCGCATGTCGGAGCGCACCTGTGCGCGACTATCGTGTCCCCGGTCGCGCACAGGTGCGCTCCTACAGGAACCGGTCCAGCAAGGGGAGCCAAACGGCGCAGGCTTACTTCACTACGCGCAGGTGGGGTGAACGCTTGGGCTTGTCCTGGCCTTCGCCAGGTGACGAGGGGCCGGAATCGTCCGGGCCGGGCGCCGGAGGCGGCGCGTCGCCATCCTCGGTCGGGAACATCATGCCCTGCCCGTTTTCCTGCGCGTACAGCGCGAGCACGGCCTGCACCGGAATGCGGATCGCCTGGCTGACGCCGGAAAAGCGCGCCTGGAAACCGATGTAGTCGTTGCCGAGCTCGAGGTTGGCCACCGCGCGCATGGCGAGGTTGAGCACCACCTGCCCGTTCTTGACCACCTGCGGCGGCACGCGCACGCCCTCGACGGTGGCGTCCACCAGCACATAGGGGGTCAGCTGGTTGTCGGTGATCCAGTCGTAGATCGCCCGCAGCAGGTACGGACGATTGGAGCTCATCGGCGGCGAGCGGTCGGTCATCGGCACGTGCCGGTCATGGCCGCATCGCCCGCTCTTCGTTGGTCAGGCTGCGCGCGTAACCCTGGCTGTGGAACAGCCGCTCGCCATAGTCGACGATCGGCTTGCCCTCGCGGCCCAGGTCCACGCCCAGCCACGGCAGGCGCCAGACCACCGGAGCAACCAGGCAGTCGACCAGGCTCATTTCGGGATTGAGGAAGAACTTGGCCGCCTTGAACAACGGCAGCGAGGCGAGCAGGTGTTCGCGCAGACGCTTGCGCGCGGCGTCGGCCGGACGGCCGCCGGCGCGGATGGTGTCCACCTCGGGCAGCCAGTCGCGCTCGATGCGCACGGTCGCCAGGCGCAGGCGCGCGCGCGACAGCGGATCGATCGGCATCAGCGGCGGATGCGGATAGCGCTCGTCCAGGTATTCGCAGACGACCGCGGTGTCGTAGAGGGTGAGGTCGCGATCGACCAGTGTCGGCGTGCTGCCGTAGGGATTCAGATCGAGCAGGTCTTCCGGCGGCTTGGCCGGGTCGACCAGCACACGCTCGTAGCTGACGCCCTTGGCCGCGAGCACCAGTCGCGCGCGATGGCACTGGATGTCGTCGGCGGTGGTGTACAGGGTCAGTACGGTACGCGAACGAGCGCTTTGCACCATGCGCTTTTCTCCCCTTGTATAAGCGATGCGGCGGCGCAAGAGGGCCGCCGCATCCGATGCTGACAGGTGTCCGGCTTAGTGGACGTCCTTCCAGTATTCCTTCTTCAGTGCATAGGCCAGCAGGGTGAACAGCGCCAGGAACAGGATCACCCAGATGCCATAGGCATGGCGCTGCAGCGCCGCCGGCTCGGAGACGTAGGCCAGGAAGTTGGTCAGGTCGCGGGCCGCCTGCTTGTACTGCTCAGGCGTCATGCGGCCGGGCTGGGAAAGCTCCAGCTTCTCCACGTCTTCGCTGCCGGGCTTCTTCACCGCGGTCTGCACGCCCTGCAGCTCCCACAGCGGGAACGGCATGGAGGCGTTCGGGAACACGGTGTTGTTCCAGCCCACCGGGCGGCTCGGGTCGACGTAGAAGCCGTTGAGGTAGCCGTAGACCCAGTCGGCCGTCTTGGCGCGCACTTCCAGCGAAAGATCCGGCGGAGCCTTGCCGAACCACTGCTTGGCCATGTCTTCGGGCATGTGCGAGATCACCGGCTCGCCGAACTTGGCGCCGGTGAAGTTGAGGTTTTCCATCACCTCTTTCTCGGTCAGGCCCAGGTCCTCGGCGATGCGCGAGTAACGCTGGTACTTGAGCGAGTGGCAGCCCACGCAGTAGTTGAAGAACAGGCGCGCGCCGCGCTGCAGCGACGCCTGGTCGCGCAGATTGACGTTGGCGGAAGGCAGCTCCGCGCCGCCCTCCTCGGCGATGGCCTGGGTGCTGCCCACGAGCAGGCCCAGGGCGAGCGTCATCGAAAGAAGAATGTGCTTCATCAGTAGCTGCCGCTTAGTCATGCATGGTCACCCGTTCCGGAACCGGCTTGGTGGTTTCCCAGCCGAGGCGCGTGTACAGCCACAGGAACACGAAATAGCCGAAGTAGACCAGCGTCCAGAAGCGACCGAACAGGTTCTCCCAGAAGGTCACGTCGACGTCGCCGAACCACTCCGGGATCACCTCGGCGGTGATGCCCGCGCCGACTGCGCCCAGCATGATGAACGACAGCACGAACAGGCCCAGGCCGACCTTGTAGCCGGTGCCGCGGTAGCGGATCGACTTGACCTTGCCCACGTCGATCCACGGTAGCGCGAACAGCAGCGCGATCGCGCCGAACATCGCCAGCACGCCCCAGAACGCCTGACCCAGGAACGAGGGGATCATGCGCAGGATCGCGTAGAACGGAGTGAAGTACCACACCGGCTTGATGTGCGCGGGCGTGGCCAGGTTGTTCGCCGGGATGAAGTTGTCGTGCTCCAGGAACCAGCCGCCCATGGTCGGTGCGAAGAAGATGATGAACGCGGCGATCAGCAGGAAGAAGCCGACGCCGACCAGGTCCTTGACCGTGTAGTACGGATGGAACGGGATGCCGTCGGCCGGCTTGAGCGCGTCCCAGCGATTGCCCTTCGGACCCTTCTTGATCTCCACGCCATCGGGGTTGTTCGAACCCACTTCGTGCAGCGCGGCGATGTGCAGCACCACCAGCAGCAGCAGCACCAGCGGCAGCGCGATCACGTGCAGCGCGAAGAAGCGGTTGAGGGTGGCGTCGGCGGGCAGGTAGTCGCCCATGATCCACTCCACCAGCGTGCCGCCGATGACCGGGATCGTGCCGAACAACGAGATGATCACCTTGGCGCCCCAGAACGACATGTTGCCCCACGGCAGCACGTAGCCCATGAAGGCCTCGGCCATCAGCACCAGGAAGATCAGCATGCCCAGCAGCCACACCAGTTCGCGCGGCTTCTTGTACGAGCCGTACATCAGGCCGCGGAACATGTGCAGGAACACCACCACGAAGAACAGCGAAGCGCCGGTGGAGTGCATGTAGCGGATCAGCCAGCCCCATTCCACGTCGCGCATGATGTACTCGACCGACGCGAAGGCTTCCGCCGCGCTGGTCTTGTAGTTCATGGTGAGGAAGATGCCGGTCACGATCTGGTTGACCAGCACCAGCAGCGCCAGCGAACCGAAGTAGTACCAGAGGTTGAAGTTCTTCGGCGCGTAGTACTCGGTCATGTGCTTGCGGTAGGCAGGCATCATGTTGGGCGCGCGCTCGTTGACCCAGTCGCCCATGCGGGTGAATACGTTAGCCATCAGCCGGCCTCCTTGGGATCGACGCCGATCTGGATGTGCGTATCGTCCACGAAGTGGTACGGCGGCACCTGCAGGTTCTTCGGCGCGGGCACGCCCTGGAAGACGCGGCCGGAGAGGTCGTAGCGCGACTTGTGGCATGGGCAGAAGAAACCGCCCTTCCAGTTCGGGTCGAACGGTTCGGGCTTGATCTGGGGGAAGAACTCCGGCACGCAGCCCAGGTGGGTGCAGATGCCGATCACGACCAGCCACTCGGGCTTGATCGCGCGGTCCGGGCCCTTGATGTAGCTCGGCTGCTGGTCGACCTCGGAATTGGGATCGACCAGGCGCGGGGCCAGGGTCGGCAACACCGCAAGCTGGTCCTGCGTGCGGCGGACCACGAACACGGGCAGGCCACGCCAGGCGTAGTCGACCTTCTGGCCCAGCTCGATCTTGCCGATATCGGCCATGACCGGCGCACCGGCGGCCTTGGCGCGGGCGCTGGGCTCCCAGGACTTGATGAAGGGCACGGCTGCCGCGACGACTCCGACAGCACCCACCACGGAAGTGGTCGCTGTCAGGAAGCGGCGGCGGCCATGATCGACGACTTCGTTCGCCATCAGGCTCTCCGGTACATGCAATGCCATTGAGATGCGAGCCCCGTTTGGGAGCCTGCAAAAATCGCGTTAGTGTAGCGTCAGGGCCTGGCCCGTACAATCAATCACACGAGGGGAGACGACCTTCCCGCGCGCCTCCACGTCCGGCCCACGCAAACCATTGAAGCCATGAAGAACGCCGCCGGCGCGCTCGCCTTTATCGCCCGCTTCGTCATCCTTGGACTGGCGCTTGCCTTCGTGGTCGGGCTGTTCTGGCCGGGCAGCGGCGACCGCCTGCGCGCACGCTTCGGCCTGGGCCATGTGCCGCAGGCCTCGGCCTCCACGGAGCATCCCGCGGCGGCACAGGCCACCGTCCCCGCACAGGGCAACGGACCGGTCTCCTACGCCGATGCCGTGGCGAAGGCCGCGCCCTCGGTGGTCAACATCTACGCCAACAAGATGGTCACCGCGCGCGCGGTGCAGATGTACGACGATCCGGTGCTGCAGCGGCTCTTCGGCGGCCTGCCGACCGGCCCGGCGTACAAGCGCCCCCAGCAGGTGCTCGGCTCGGGGGTGATCGTCAGCGACAAGGGCTACGTGCTGACCAACAATCACGTGATCGCCAACGCCGACGACATCCAGGTATTGCTCTACGACGGCCGCATCGCCAAGGCCACCCTGGTCGGAGCCGACGAGGAAACCGACCTGGCCGTGCTCAAGATCGGTGCCGGCAACCTGCCGGTGGTGAAAATCGCCGATGGCCGCTCGTTGCGCGCCGGCGACGTGGTGCTGGCGATCGGCAACCCGCTGGGCCTCAACCAGACGGTGACGATGGGCATCGTCAGCGCGGTCGGACGGCAACTGTCCAGCTCCAGCGCCGAGGACTTCATCCAGACCGACGCCGCGATCAATCTTGGCAATTCCGGTGGCGCGCTGGTCAATGCCAGGGGTGAACTGGTCGGCATCAATACGCTCTTGATCGGGCGGCAGGCCAATGCCGAGGGCATCGGCTTCGCCATCCCGGTAGGCAACGCGAAGAACGTCCTGGACCAGATCATCGCCACCGGCCACGTGGTGCGCGGCTGGCTGGGGGCAGACTACGCGTTCGTGCCGGTGGCGGCCGACAGCGGCCTGCCCGCAGCGGCCCGCGGCGCGCAGGTGACCGACGTCTATCCCGGCGGCCCCGCGGCACAGGCCGGCATCCAGCCGCACGACATCCTGCTGCGCATCGGCACCGACGACATCCTGGATCCGGCCGATCTGCGCCGGCACGAGGCCGCGCTCAAGCCCGGCACCAGGGTCGAAGTCTCCGGGCTGCGCAATGGCGTGCCATTCCACGCCGACGTCACCCTGGCCCGACGCCCGCCGCTGCAGACCCGCGCCCCGCTGGACGGCTGAAGCCAAGGCGTCCCTTTGCACGAGCGCACTCCATGCGCGAGCGCCATTTCCGTCGTGCCGTAGCGCCCAGCCGGCGCAAAGATGACGGTCGCGCACGGGGTGCGCTCCTACAGGGAACCAGCGAGATCTCAGGGCGCGCCGCTGGCGCGCATCGCGGTCATCGCGCCATGCACAGCGGCGCCGTAGCGCTTGCGCAGCTCGCCAACCCGCTTCACGTACACCTGGGTCTCGGCGAACGGCGGCACGCCGTTGTACCGCAGCACCGCCCCGGGCCCCGCGTTGTAGGCGGCCGCGGCCAATTGCTCGTCCCCGCCGAAGGTCTTGAGCAACTGCGCCAGGTAGCGGGCGCCGCCGCGGATGTTCTGCCCGGCATCGAACGCATCAAGCACGCCCATGTCGCTGGCCGTCCCCGGCATCAGCTGCATCAGCCCCTGCGCCCCCTTGAGCGAGAGCGCATTGGGATTGAACGCGCTCTCGGCGTGGATGACGGCGCGCAGGAATGCTTCGTCCACGCCCGATTCCGCACTGGCTGCGCGCACGGCATCGGCATAGGCGGTCAGGTTCAGGCGCACGCGGTTCCAGTCGATGGTCGAGTGCAGGTTGCAGGCCGCGCAGGTGGCGATATAGGTAAATAGCGTGGTCACCGCGCGGCCCCTGCCGCTGCCCGGCGCGAGATTGGTGTATTCGACCGAGCCGTCCGCCTTCTGGACGCGATAGACCGCGCCGCGCAGCACGCGGTTGCCCGGCGCAGCCGCGGCCGTCGTGTCGGGGGCGCCCTCGCGGTAGTTCCATTGGCCTGCATCGACAGTGCGCGCGGTGGTGTCCACCGAGCCCTCGACACCGGTCAGCGACACCCGCCGGGCGGTGGTCTGCACCCAGCCATGCACCCCTGCCAGCGACGCGACCGGTTTCCTGGGCGTCGCGGGAACCTTGCGGCGCGAGTCGGCGAAGGACGCGACCTTGTGGCAACCGCGGTAGCCGGCGGTGGTACTGCTGTATACCGTTTCCCCGCCCGACCCGGTGCACTGGTAGAGCGCCCCGGCGTGCGCCTTCGGCAGGCACAGCAACCCCGCCAGCAGCGCACAGGCAAGCGCGACCCTGCAGAGGATCGACCGACCCGGGAAAGCAACGGAAGCCACGCCGGCGCTCTCCCCTTCGCGTGCGGCGGCAAACATGCGCGGAGTGTGCCCCCACGAGGGGGCGGAAGCCAGCGCCGCCACACGGTTCCGTGCGGGCTGGCAAGCTTTTCGTGGCCGCTCCCGTTCGAAATGGCAGAGGGCTTGCGCCGAGGCGGCGCTTCGCCCCCCGCGGGCTGCGCCCGAGGCGAGCGGGCTGGAAGAGCCAGTTGTCGCAGGAGCCCACCTGCGCGCGACTGCGCGCTCCCCATGTCCCGGCATGTCCGCAAGTGATTGATCCCAACCACAAACTGGCACCCGTAAACCCACCCGCGTAAACTGTGCGGTTCGGCGCCCATCCCCGGCTGGCGCCCAGGCAAACGGTAGACCAGCCCATGAGCGGCAAACTTTTCATCAAGACCCACGGCTGCCAGATGAACGAGTACGACTCGGCCAAGATGGCAGACGTGCTCAAGGCTTCGCACGGCCTGGAACTGACCCAGGACGAATCCGAGGCGGACGTCATCCTGATCAACACCTGCTCGATCCGCGAGAAGGCCCAGGAAAAGGTGTTCAGCCAGCTCGGTCGCTGGAAGGAGCACAAGCAGGGCGGCAAGCCGGTGCTGATCGGCGTCGGCGGCTGCGTGGCCTCGCAGGAGGGTGAGGCGATCATCAAGCGTGCGCCGTTCGTCGACCTGGTGTTCGGCCCGCAAACGCTGCACCGCCTGCCCGAGCTGATCGAGGCCAAGCGCGAGACCGGCAAGCCGCAGGTGGACATCTCCTTCCCCGAGATCGAGAAGTTCGACCGCCTGCCGGAGCCGCGCGCCGAAGGCCCGACCGCCTTCGTCTCGATCATGGAAGGCTGCTCCAAGTACTGCAGCTACTGCGTGGTGCCCTACACCCGCGGCACCGAGATCAGCCGGCCGTTCGACGACGTATTGGTGGAAGTGGCGCAACTGGCCGAACAGGGCGTACGCGAAGTGACCCTGCTGGGGCAGAACGTCAATGCCTACCAGGGTCCGATGCACGACGGTGGCGTCGCGGACCTGGCCGTACTGATCCATGCCATCGCGCAGATCGAATCGATCGGCCGCATCCGCTTCACCACTTCGCACCCGCTGGAGTTCTCCGACTCGCTGATCGAGGCCTATGCGAGCGTGCCCAAGCTGGCCAACTTCCTGCACCTGCCCGTGCAGGCCGGCTCCGACCGCATCCTGGCGGCCATGAAGCGCGGCTACACCACGCTCGAGTTCAAGCAGAAGATCCGCAAGCTGCGCGCGGTGCGCCCGGACATCTGCATCAGTTCGGACTTCATCGTGGGCTTCCCCGGCGAGACGGACGACGATTTCGAGAAGACCATGAAGCTGATCGAGGACGTCGGCTTCGACCAGAGCTTCTCCTTCATCTTCTCCGCCCGTCCGGGCACGCCGGCGGCGAACCTCGCCGACGACACGCCGCCGGAAGTCAAGCATGCGCGCCTGTCGCGGCTGCAGGCGAAGATCAACGACAATGCGCGGATCATCAATGAGGCCATGGTCGGCACCGTGCAGCGCGTGCTGGTGGAAAAGCCCAGCCGCAAGAATCCCAACGAGCTCACCGGCCGCACCGAGAACATGCGGTTCGTGAACTTTCCCGGCAACGCGCGCCTGATCGGCCAGTTCATCGACGTCCAGATCACCGAGGCCATGACCAACTCGCTGCGCGGGCGCGTGCACCTGACCGAAGAAGTGACCGCCTGAACCTCACCACTCCCTCCCCTGCCTGCGGGGGAGGGTTGGGGAGGGGTGCTCTTCCACTGCGGAGGGACAACCTCCTCCCGGCCTCCCCCTGCACGCAGGAGGAGGAGCCAACCCACGGAACCCCATGACCAACGGCCTCAACGAACGCGACTTCGCCCTCGACCCGGAAGACAACGCCCGGCTGGCCAACCTGTGCGGCCCGTTCGACGAGCACCTGCGCCAGATCGAGTTGCGCCTCGGCGTCGAGATCGACCACCGCGGCAACCTGTTCAAGGTGATCGGCGAAGAACCCCCCGCACGTGCCGCCGAAAAGGTGCTGCGCGCGCTCTACGCCGCCACCGAAAAGGAAACCCTCACCGGCGCGCAGATCAATCTGCAGCTGGCCGAGTCGGGCATCGACGCAATGGTCGACGAGGCGGCCGAGGGCGCCCAGGAAGTAACGATCAAGGTCAAGCGCGGCGTGATCAAGGGCCGCGGCGCGAGCCAGGCCCGCTACCTGCACGCCATCGCCACCCACGACATCAACTTCGGCGTGGGCCCGGCCGGTACCGGCAAGACCTACCTGGCGGTCGCCAGCGCAGTGGAAGCGCTCGAAGCCAACCGCGTGCAGCGCCTGTTGCTGGTGCGGCCGGCGGTGGAGGCCGGCGAGAAGCTCGGCTTCCTGCCGGGCGACCTCAGCCAGAAGGTCGACCCCTACCTGCGCCCGCTCTACGACGCGCTGTACGAGATGCTCGGCTTCGAAAAGGTCGCCAAGCTGATGGAGCGCAACGTGATCGAGATCGCGCCGCTGGCTTACATGCGCGGTCGCACGCTCAACGATTCGTACGTGATCCTCGACGAAGCGCAGAACACCACCGTCGAGCAGATGAAGATGTTCCTCACGCGCATCGGCTTCGGCTCGGTCGCGGTGATCACCGGCGACGTCAGCCAGATCGATCTGCCCCGCCACGTCCGCTCGGGCCTGCGCCACGCGATCGAAGTACTGCGCGGCGTCGACGGCATCAGCTTCACCTTCTTCACCTCGCGCGACGTGGTGCGCCATCCCCTGGTGGCGAAGATCGTGCGCGCATACGAGGCGTTCGAGCAGGCGAGCGAGGACCAGGGCGCAGGGAAAAAAGGCGGCGCGGCGTGAGTGCCATGGCCAGGCGCCCCCGTCCGGCTGCCATCGCCCTGCCCGCTCCCCGGCTATCCGTGAGTTATGCCGTGCCCCGTGCCGGCGTGCCCTCGCCGGCCAGCTTCCGCCAGTGGGTGGCGGCGGCGCTTCAGGGCGCCAGGCGACGCAAGCCGGCGGAGGTCGCCATCCGCATCGTCGACACCGACGAAGGCCAGGCGCTCAACCGCGGCTACCGCGGCAAGGACTACGCGACCAACGTGCTTTCCTTCCCCGCCGAACTGCCGCCGGGCGTGGATCTCCCATTGATCGGCGATCTCGCCATCTGCGCCCCGGTGGTCGCCCGCGAGGCGGCGGAACAGAGCAAGAAACCGCGCGACCACTGGGCGCACCTGACTGTGCACGGCACGCTGCATCTGCTTGGCTACGACCATATCGAGGATGCCGAAGCGGAGGTGATGGAGGCGCTGGAGACGCGGATCCTGGCCACGCTGGGTATTGCTGACCCCTACGCCCCGCAATGACGCCCCTCGCGCAGCGTCGGGACAGGCCCTCGGCAGGAACAGCTGACCTGCACGGACGCCGGGAGCGCACCCGTGCGCGACCGCGATACGGTCCGGCAGTCGCGCACAGGGTGCGTTCCTACGGACAGGCGTGGCGTGCCAGGTTCATGCAGCGATACCCGCCCGCTTGTGCCCTGAATCTCCACGTTTTTTCCGCTAGACTCCGGCTTTCCGCCCCTTCACGGGCCGCTCTTCCTTGAGTTGATGAACGACGACCCTGGCAGTACCAATGGCCCGGCCCCCCACCGCTCCTGGTGGGATCGCCTGGGCCATCTGTTTTCCGGCGAACCGCGCAACCGCGACGAACTGATCGAGGAACTGCGCGCAGCCCAGGCCAACGGCCTGCTCTCCAACGACACCCTCACCATGGTCGAGGGTGCGCTCAAGGTCACCGAGCTGAGCGTCGACGACGTCATGGTGCCGCGCGCGCAGATCGTGATGATCCCCGCCGGCGCCTCGCTGCCCGAGATCCTTGCCAAGGTGGTCGATTCGGGCCACTCGCGCTTCCCCGTGCACGGGGAGGACAAGGACGAGATCATCGGCATCCTGCTGGCAAAGGACCTGCTCAAGTATTTCGGCGACGCCGAGGGCTTCGACCTCGCGCTGCTGCTGCGCCCGGCAGTGCTGATCCCCGAGTCCATGCGGTTGAACGTGCTGCTCGCCGAGTTCCGCCGCTCGCGCAACCACATGGCGCTGGTGGTCGACGAATACGGCGGTGTCGCCGGCCTGATCACCATCGAGGACGTGCTCGAACAGATCGTCGGCGAGATCGACGACGAACACGATGACGAGGACGAGCCGAGCCTGATGCACGAACTGCCCGGCGGCGGTGGCTGGATGGTCAGCGCGCTGACCCCGATCGCCGACTTCAATGAACAGACGGGCGCGAGCTTCTCCGACGAGGAGTTCGACACCGTCGGCGGCATGGCGACCGCGGAGTTCGGGCATCTGCCCGAAGTGGGCGAGGAAGTGGTCTTCGGCGGCTACCTCTTCATCGTCACGGAGGCCGACGACCGGCGCGTGCAGCAGTTCCGGGTGAACCGGCAGTCCGCCGATGCCTGAATTGTTCTTCGGCCGTACATTCCTTGCCCCCTCCCGACTTCCCCCTGCGCGCAGGGTGAGGAGCCCGAGGCTCGCCGCGCCCCGCCCCCTCCCCTGCGTACAGGGGAGGGTTGGGGAGGGATCCCGCCTTTTCGCCGGCAAGCTCTGGCTGCTGTGCTTTCTGGCCTCGCTGCTTGCCCTTGCCCTCCCCGTCCCCGCCCGCGCCGGCGTCGCCAACGCCCCGGGAGCAAACCTCCAGGTTTCGCTGATCACCTACGGCCCCGGCGACACCTACTGGGAACGCTTCGGGCACGACGCCATCGAGCTGCGCGATACGGTCAGCGGCGAGGCGTACAACTTCAACTACGGCGTGTTCGACTTCGACGAGAGCGGCTTCCTGCTCAACTTCGCGCGCGGCCGCATGCACTACCTGATGGATGCCGCGCCCACCACGCTGGACCAGAGCTGGTACATCCAGGCCGGCCGCTCGGTCACCCGCCAGCAACTGGATCTCACGCCGGAGCAGGCGTCCGCACTGCGTGACTTCCTGCTCTGGAACCTGCGCCCGGAAAACGCCCGTTACGACTACGACTACTACGTCGACAACTGCACCACCCGCGTGCGCGACGCGCTGGACCGCGCGCTCGGGGGCGTGCTCAAGGCCCAGCTCACCCGCCGCCCCGGCGGGATGACCTACCGCCAGCAGACCGCCCGCCTGATGAGCGCGCAACCGTGGCTGATGCTGCTGCTCGATCTGGGCCTCGGACCTTACGCCGACCAGCCACTCAACACGTGGCAGGAAAGCTTCCTGCCATCCGTGCTCTCGCAGCAGCTGGCCAGCGTGCAGCTCGCCGGCGCGCAGGGTGCGCGCCCGCTGGTGGCCGGCACCGCTTTGATTTCACCCAATCGCCTGGACACGCCGCCGGCGACGGCGCCCGACCTGCGGCTGCCGCTCGCCCTCGCAGGCCTGGCGCTGGCCATCGTGCTGCTGCTCGCGCGCCGGTCCTGGCCGGCCGGCTTCAGCCTGCTCGGCACGCTTTACCTGCTGTTCGCCGGCGTGACCGGCATCGGGCTGCTCTTCCTGTGGCTCCTGACCACGCATCACGCGGCCTGGGCCAACGCCAACCTGCTGCTTTTCAACCCGCTCGCGATGGCTCTGCTTCCATCGGCGTGGCGCGCCAGGCGCGGCCTGCCCGCCTCTCGCCTGGCCGATGCCGTGCTCGTGCTGCAACTGCTCGCCCTGCTGGCCGCCGTGCTGCTGCACCTGCTCCCCGGCACCGTCCAGCAGAACCAACCCTGGCTGCTCTTCGCGATGCCGGCGTGGCTGGCGATGGCCTGGGCGCTCCGCGCGAGGCGCCCCTTGTAGGAGCGCACCTGTGCGCGAGCGCCATCTGCACTCTGCGAATGCCGCTCGCGGACGGACCTGATCCACGGGCCGGGCCCGCGCAATTGCCTCGTGCCCGACCACCGCGCATGATGCGGAGATGACCTCGTCCAGCTCGCCCGCACCCGCGTCGCTCCATGCCCACAACGGCATGGTGGTCAACTGCATCGCCTACCGCGGCGACGGCACCCGCATCGGCGACGTCACGCTCGACGCGATCAGCGACGTGCTGCAGGAACCCGGCACCTTCGTCTGGGTCGGCCTGCACGAACCCGATGCCCCCTTGCTGCTCAAGCTGCAGGAGGAATTCGATCTGCACGATCTCGCGGTCGAAGACGCACACAAGGCACACCAGCGCACGAAACTGGAGGCCTACGGCGATTCGCTGTTCCTGGTGGTGCAGACGGCGCAGGTCGTCGATGGCAACCTGGCCTTCGGCGAAACGCAGATCTTCTTCGGCGAGCGCTACCTGGTGACGGTCCGCCACGGCGCCTCACTGTCCTATGCGCCGGCACGCCGCAGCTGCGAACAGGCACGCGAGCTGATGCAGAACGGGCCGAGTTACGGCCTGTACGGCGTGCTGGACTTCATCGTGGACAACATGCTGCCGATCGTCCGCGACTTCCGCGAGGAGCTGCACCGGCTCGAAGCGGACATCTTCGCCGAGACGTTCAAGCGCAGCACCGTGCGTCGCCTTTACGACATGCAACGCGACCTGACCACGCTGCGCCTGGCCGTCGCCCCCCTGCAGGACATCACCAACCAGCTCGTGCGCATGCACCCGCAGCTGATTCCCGACGACCTGCGCCCCTATTTCCGTGACGTCTACGACCACGTGACCCGCGTCAACGAGTCGATCAGCGCCATGCGCGAGATGCTGGCCGCCGCGATCAACGTGAACCTGTCGCTGGTCACCTTCGGCCAGAACGAAGTGATGAAGCGCCTCGCCGGCTACGCCGCACTGCTGGCCGCGCCGACCCTGATCACCAGCTGGTACGGCATGAACTTCAGCCACATGCCCGAGCTGGACAAGCCGTGGGCGTACCCGCTGGTGATCGTGCTGGTGGCGGGTGTGGTGGGCGGGATCTATACCTGGCTGAAACGCGTCAAGTGGCTGTAGGCCGTTTTCCGATCGCGCGCCCATGGCGCGCCTGCAAATCGGGCGTTGGGTGCGCTGCGAGTTGGGAAGATTGAATCTGTAGGAGCGCCCTTGGGCGCGACCACAATCTTCACGGTCACAATGTTGGCCGCACCCGCATACGCTCCTGCAAGAAGCCATAGGCGGCTCACACGGTTTCGGCCCACAGGAAAATCAGCATCCGACGGCTGCTTGGTTCGTGGCGCGACCGCATGCTGCGGACATGCCTCGCAGCTCTGGACATCGTGCGCTACGCGTCGGACGCAAATCCTTGCCACATCAGGTCTATCTGCTTACGACTGTCACGAGGCAACGCATCCCCTTCTTCCTTGATCCCGGACACGCGCGCACGGCTTGTCGCTGCATGATCAGCGACGAATGCCGGAGCGATGCGACGCTATTGTGCTGGGTGTTCATGCCTGATCACTGGCACGGGCTAGTGCAACTGGGATGCCAGGACGACTTGTCGCGAGTCATGAATCGCATAAAAGCCGGCGTCGGCAGACGATTACAGGCGGAGCATTCCGCCGCGCGAGTCTGGGCGCCGGGTTTCCATGACCGCGCGTTGCGGCAGGAGGACGCTCTTCGCGCCACCGCCCGGTACATCATTGGCAACCCGGTACGCTCGGGCCTGGTTTCGCACGTTTGCGACTATCCCTATTGGGACTGCGTGTGGCTGTAGCGGGGGTGCATTCCCTGAGCAGGGCTACGTGTCGCGCCCAAGTGCGCTCCTACAAAGAAAACGGCGGCCGAAGGGCCGCCGCTTCCAGGACTCAGTGCCTGGCGGTATCGCCGCCATCCTTCGACGTCCACCGCTTCAGCCACGCATTCACCGTCTCGTGCCACATCACGCTGTTCTGCGGCTTGAGCACCCAGTGGTTCTCCTCCGGGAAGGTCAGGAACTCGCTCGGGATGCCCTGGCGCTGCAGCGCGGTGAAGGCGCCCAGGCCCTGGGTGATCGGGATGCGGAAATCGTTTCCGCTGTGCACCACCAGCATCGGCACGCGCCAATCCTTGACGTGGTTGATCGGGTTGAAGCGCTCGTAGTTCTCCGGGTGGTCGAACTGCGTACCGCCGTTCTCCTTCTCTTCGAACCAGAGCTCCTCGGTGGCGTAGTACATCATCCGCGCATCGAACACGCCGTCGTGGTCGACCAGGCACTTCCACGGCTGGTTCCACACGCCGGCGATCCAGTAGACCATGTAGCCGCCGTAGCTGGCGCCCAGCGCGCAGGCGTTGTCGCCGTCGAGGAAGCTGTACTTGTCCAGCGCGGCCTTCCAGCCGGCCTTGAGATCGTCCAGCGGCTTGCCGCCCCAGTCGCCCGAGATCGAGTCGGTGAACGCCTGGCCGTAGCCGGTGGAACCGTGGAAGTTGACGGTCACCACCGCAAAGCCCTGCCCGGCGTAGGTCTGCGGGTTCCAGCGATAGCTCCAGTCGTTGGTCATCGCGCCCTGCGGGCCACCGTGGATGATGAAGGCGACCGGGTACTTCTGCCCGCGCTTGTAACCCACCGGCTTGACCACGTAGCCCTGCACGGTTTCGTTGTTCCAGCCCTTGAAGGTGAAGAACTCGAAGTCACCCGTCCTGGCGTTCTTCAGCCGCTCGGCGTTGTAGTGCGTCACCTGCTTGAGGCCGCGGCCGTTGGCGTCGGTCAGGTAGAGGTCGACCGGATGCTTGAGGTCATCGCGCGCCAGCAACAGCTTGCCGTTCTGGAGCGAATAGCCGCCCACCGAGCCTTCGCCCACCAGCTTGGTCACCTTGCCGCTGGCCGCGTCGATGGCGAACAGGGGGTGCTGGCCCTCGTCGTCGGCGGTGGCATAGAGCGTCTTGCCGTCGTCGGCGATCGTGAGCGCGCCGGCGGAACGGTCCCACTGCGGATCGATCTCGCGCGTGGCGCCGCTCTGCAGGTCCATCGCCATGACCGCGAAGCGGTCGGCCTCGAAGCCCGGCTCCTTCATGGCCAGGTAGTAAAGCGTCCTGCCGTCCGGCGAAGGCACGGGATAGGCATCCCACGCCTTGTTCGCCTCGGTCAGATTCTGCGGCGCGGAAGAACCATCGGCCGGCACGCGGTAGAGGTCGAAATTGGTCGACCAGGGCTCACTGGTGCCGGCGATGCGCACGTCGAAGTAGACCGTACGGCCATCCGGCGAGAAGGCGAACTCGCTCTCGTCGCCGAAAGGCTTGCTGGGAATGTCGCCGTCGATGCCGCGGCTGAGCAGGGTCGGCTCGGCCGGCAACATGCCCTGGCCGTCGAAGTGGGCGATGAACAGCTGGTTGCGGCGCCCGTTGGCCCAGGTGTCCCAGTGGCGCACGAACAGCTTGTCGTAGACGGTGCCGGTCGCCTTGTTCTTCTCGCGGCCGTCGACGCGTTCCTTGGTGCAGGCCAGGTCCGCACAGTCGGTATAGACCTCGTAGGAAAGCAGCACGCTCTTGCCATCGGGCGCAAGCTTGTAGCCGCCCAGGTCCAGCACGCCGTGACTGACCTGGACCGCGGCCGGGTGCCCGGCCAGGTCCAGCTTGTCGCCCGTGCCCAGGTCCACGCGCCACAGCTGCGAGATGCCGTCGGCCGCGGCCATGTAATAGAGGCTGTGGCCGTCGGCCGCCCAGCGCGCCGCGCTGCCCTTGTCCACCACCTTGACCGGCTCGCTGCCCTTCTTCAGGTCCAGCACGTAGATCGCGTTGATGCCCTTGTTGGCGGCGTAATCCGTGCTGCGCACGCCGAAGGCGGCATAGCGGCCATCGGGTGACAGCTGCGGGTCGCTGACCCGATCCATCATCACCAGGTCGCGCACGTTGAACGGGTGCGGGGTGTGGGTTTCCAGGTCGACGGCCAGCGCCGGTGTGGCGAGCAGGCCCAGTGCAAGCGCGGCGAACAGCGGCTTCATGGAGTTTCCCTTGGTTGAAGGCGAAACCCGCAACTTAAGCGGGCTGGCAGGTAGACGCAACCGATGCGAGCCTTCGCCAGTACCATTCACGCGCCCCAGCTCTCCAAAAGGCCTGCGAAGCACCATGTCCTTGCCCGACGCACGCGCACGCCACTGGATGTGGCCCGCCCTGCTTGTGCTTATAACGGCGCTCTCGCTGGGCGTGCGCCTGCACTACGTCATACACGCCCAGGTGCTTCAGCCGGTAGACGATCAACAACACGTGCGGGGCGACGGCGTGGAGTACTACGCCTACGCACGCAATCTCGTCCGTTACCACGTGTTCTCAATGGCGCCGGAAACCGGGACGCCCCCTCCCGCGGACAGCTTCAGGGACCCCGGCTATCCGTTGTTTCTCGCCGCCTGGATGAAAGTCTGGCCCGACTGGACCCGCTGGTATGCCGCCGTGCTCTTGAGCCAGGCGATACTAAGCGGGCTGGCCGTGCCGCTGGGCATGTTCATGGCACGGCGCTGGATGCCGCTGCCGTGGCTCGCCGCCGCGGGGGTCCTGATGGCGCTGTGGCCACACAGCGTTGCGATCAACAGCTTCATCCTGAGCGAGTCCTGGGTCGGATTCCTCGCGGTCGCCGGTCTCACATGGACCGGTTGGGGGCTGGACAAGGGCAGCGTGCCACACGCCATCGGTGGAACCGCCGTCCTGACCATGGCCGCACTGAGCAACGCGGTGCTCATCCCCCTGGTCCCCTTGGGGGTCTGCTGGCTGCTCGCCTGCCGCCGGATCAACCGACGCACGGCACTGGGGTTGCTCATCTTCCCTGTGTTGTTCTGTGGCGCCTGGCAGGTGCGGGGGGCGCTGTTGCCCCCTTCGCCTTCGTCGAGCGGACGGGCGCTGATCAATCTCGACCAAGGGTCGTGGCCCAACTATCACGCCGCCTACCGCGGCGCTTCCCGGCACGACCCGAACGCGGCCGCCGCACTGGGGGCGATCGACCGCGAAACGACCCTGCTGCAACGGGAACCGTTGCAGGGGTTGCAAGCGATCCT
Organism: Frateuria sp. GZRR33; assembly: GCF_051900425.1. NCBI lineage: Bacteria > Pseudomonadati > Pseudomonadota > Gammaproteobacteria > Lysobacterales > Rhodanobacteraceae > Frateuria > Frateuria sp. GZRR33. The sequence continues at coordinate 25,494 of NZ_JBHZGK010000015.1, read as the reverse complement.
GGGCCGCATGGGGCGAAAGCCGCTTCACTATGCCGCCTGGTACGCGAGCAAGCCCTGGCTCTTCTGGGGGTGGGACATCCGGATGGGACAGGGCGACATCTATGTCTATCCCACACGTCACTCCCCGTTTCTCGAGAACGGCGCGCTCAGGGCGCTCGCGGCAATGTGCAAGGCCCTGAATCCGTTCCTGTTCGGGGCCTTGCTGGTCGGATGGTTCGCCATGGCCATGCGCCGCCGCGAACTACCGCCATCCCTGCATTTGGCGGGTGTGCTCACGATCTACGTCACCCTGGTGTACACGGTGCTGCAGGCCGAACCCCGGTATTCGATCCCGTTCCGCCCCATCGAGATACTGCTGGCGCTTTGGGCCATCTGGCTAACCTGCAGTGCGGTATGGAGATATCGCGCAGAGGCAAGCGGACACGACGGTACGTGACACCAATCACAACTCGATCAAGCCGGGCCGATCCGCCGACCCGTTTGGTATAAAACCTGCCTCGCTCGGACGACCAACAGGGGACTTCCATGCGAACGATTCGACGTGCCGGCGGCTTTACGCTGATCGAGTTGATGATCGTGATTGCGATCATCGCCATCCTGGCTGCCATCGCGATACCCGCGTACCAGGATTACGCCATCCGCGCCCAGGTATCCGAGGGACTCAGCCTTTCCACGGGCCCCAAATCGGCCGTATGGGACTTCATCTCCAACACCGGCCGGTTTCCACCCAACAACACATCGGCCGGCCTGGCGAACGCCGCCTCGATCAACGGAAGTTACGTGTCCAGCGTCGATGTCACCGGGGGCAAGATCGACGTGGCGTTCCAGGGGCCCAAAGCCAACATCCAGATCCACAGCGCCGAGCTGGTCCTGTCGCCGGTCACCTATGCCGGCAGCATCGCCTGGACCTGCAGCGGATCGGGGACAACCCTACCGGGGAAGTACCTGCCCGCGTCGTGCCGCCGCTGACGGCTAGAGACGTACCCTTGACAAACTTTGGCACTAGGTGCCGCTTTTAGGCAGAGCCGCCAGATGCCAGCCCTGTCACGATTCTTCAACCGGGCACTACGGCAAACAGACGGGTTGTAGACATTCGTGACGACGTGCACAATCGCCCGGCCTGCAGCTATGCGGCAATAAAGAAGCAGTGAGCGTGGCACGCAAACTGCTTCGTACACCGCGAGCTTCCTGGTCGTTCCTGACCGCGTACGTGGGGTCCGATTCCGCCTAGGGGGATCCGGGACCGGGGCTCAGGGGGCATCAAAACCGGTTAGCTAACCAGCAAAGAACGAGGAACCATCATGAAGAAGAGCATCCAGAAGGGCTTCACCCTCATCGAACTGATGATCGTGATCGCCATCATCGCCATCCTGGCGGCCATCGCGATCCCGGCCTACCAGGATTACGTGATCCGCACGCAGGTGTCCGAAGGCATGTCGCTGGCCGATGGCGCCAAGACCGCCGTGGCCGAGTTCTACACCAATACCGGTCGTCTGCCAGACAGCAATGCTTCGGCGGGCCTGTCGACCGCCAGCAGCATCAACGGTCAGTACGTCAGCCAGGTGGGTGTCGGCTCGGATGGCAAGAATGGCGATGCCGGTCAGATCGTTGCTTCCTACGATGGCGACAAGGCCAATACGGCGATCAAGGGCGACGACGCGACTCTGACGCTGTCTCCGATCACCCACGCCGGTTCGGTCGAGTGGCATTGCAAGGGCGACGGCACCAAGGTCAAGGACAAGTACCTGCCGGCCTCCTGCCGCAATTCGTAATTCCACTGGTTCGTGCAATAACAAGAAGGGCCGCCATGCGGCCCTTCTTTTTTGGCCCGGAACAATGACCCGAAATATCCGCCTGGCCCCCTGGCTGTTGCTGTGTTGCACGGTGCTTCTGGCCGCGCTCGCCTATGAGCCGGGGCTGCACGGCGGGTTCCTGTTCGACGATTTCGCGAACCTGCCTTCGCTGGGTGCGACAGGCCCCATCACGCGATGGGACACGTTCTTCCGCTACGTGACTTCAGGCACCGCCGACCCCACCGGGCGGCCGATCGCCCTGCTCTCATTCCTGCTGGACGCGTGCGACTGGCCCGCAAACCCCTACCCCTTCAAGCGAACCAATCTCCTCATCCATCTTTTGAACGGCGTGTTGCTGTTCCTCCTGCTACGCCGGCTGGGCACTGCGATCACGCCCCGGGCAGGGCGAAGCAGCAAGCGCGTCGATGCGGCTGCTGTCCTGGGCGCCAGCTTCTGGATGGCGCATCCGCTCTTCGTCTCGACAACGCTCTACATCGTCCAGCGTGAGGCGATGTTGCCCGCCACGTTCACGCTGCTCGGGCTGCTGGCCTGGTTGCGGGGCAGGGAAAAGGTCGCGGAGCACGCCTTGTGGCAAGGATCGACCTGGATCGTTGCCGGCTTGGGCATCTGCACCGTCCTGGCCGTGCTGAGCAAGGCCAACGGCATCCTCCTGCCTGCCCTGGCGCTCACGCTCGAATTTGTGCTTCTGCGCCCGTGTGAGCGCGCCTCGCATCGCGCAGCTCCGCCGTCGAGCTACGACCGCTTGATGCTGTTGTTCGCCTGGCTGCCGACATGGGTGATCATCGCGTACCTGGTCCAGGCCGGATGGCACGGCCTGACGGTTGGCATCTCCGACACACGCCCCTGGACGCTGGGGCAGCGGCTGCTTACCGAGCCGCGCGTGCTGCTCACCTACCTGCACATGCTGTGGTTGCCAACGCCGTTCACCCCCGGCCTGTTCAATGATCAGGTCGGGGCGTCGACCTCTCTGCTGCACCCCTGGACGACGTTGCCTTCGCTCGTGCTTGTGGGGGCGCTGATCGTCTTCGCATGGAAAGGCCGCAACCGTTGGCCGGCGCTTGCGACCGCCATCGCCTTCTTCTTCGTCGGGCAGTCGATCGAGTCCAGCACCATCGCCCTGGAGCTGTTCTTCGAGCACCGCAACTACCTGCCTGCGCTGCTGATGTTCTGGCCGCTGGCGTTGTGGTTATGCGATGCCACCCCGGCCACGAGGCAACCCTCCGGCATCCTTCCGGCGCGGTCCACCTGGCCGCGCACCAGGGTGCTCCTGGCGGTCGCCTGCCTGGGTGTCTTGCTGGCCATGACCTGGGCCCGGGCGAGTCTATGGGGCAACGCCCATGACCAGGCTCTCCTATGGGCACGCCTGAACCCGACTTCGGCACGAGCGCAGGCCTTCGCAGCTCAAGCGGAAATGAGTGCCGGCCACCCTCGGCTTGCCATCCGGCGCCTCGAGCCAGCCCTGCGGCTCGCTCCCGACCAGGTACAACTCGCCTTGAACCTGCTCGCTGCCCGGTGCGCCGAGGGCAACCTCGACACCCCAGCGCTTGCATCGGCCGAACACGCGTTGGCTACCACCCGCGATATGGGCACCTTGCTCACCAGTTGGTTCGGCCGAGCCATCAATCAGGCGGGTTCCGGCGGATGCCCGGCGCTGGATCTGCCCGAGATCAAACGCCTTCTGCTCGCCGCAAGACAGAATCCCCGGCTTGTCAGCAACCATGGGCGGCAGCAGGACATCTATTATTTGCTCGGCCGCATTGCGATCAAGCAGGGACAGCCGGCGCAGGCCCTGTCATTGTTCAACGCCGGCCTGCGGGAGCAGCCGCGTGAAAGCCTTGCGCTCAGCCAGGCGGCAGAACTCGGAGCGGCCGGCTTCCCTGCGCAAGGGCTCGCCCATCTGGACTATTTCCGATCCCTTCCGCGTCCAACCAAAGCATCCGGCTGGAACATGGGGCGCCTGCACGCCTACGTGTTGGCCCGCCAGAATTACTGGCCGCGGGAATTGGCACGCCTGCGGGATACACTGCTCCAGGACCTTCACAGTAGCCAAGCCCCCTCCGGATGAGCCTCCTCTCCCGCCTTCGAGACCGCAGCGCATGGCTGATGGTCATCGCGTTCGTTCTGTGCACCGCGGTGTACTGGCCGGGCCTCTCCGGTGGCTTCCTGTTTGACGACTACCCGAACATCGTCGACAACCACAACCTGCAGATCACCGACGCGAGCCTCTCCAGCCTGACCCGTGCAGCCCTGTCCTCGCCAGCGAGCGAGTTCAAGCGGCCACTCGCCTCGCTGAGCTTCGCTGCCAACTACCTGGTGGCCGGTCTGCATCCCCTTACGTGGAAGCTCACCAATCTGGCCATCCACTTGCTCAACGGGTGGCTCGTCTATCTGCTGTCCGCGGCCTTGCTCCGCTCCCTTGCGCAAACAGCCACCGAGCAAAGCCCCCGTCGGGATCCAGGGTTGGTGGCGGCACTCGTTGCATGCGCCTGGATGTTGCTGCCAATAAACCTGACAGCGGTGTTGTATATCGTCCAGCGGATGGAGAGCCTGGCCAACCTGTTCGTGCTGGCGGGCTTGCTCGGTTACGTTACCGGCCGACGTCGCATGATGGCCGGCCGGCGCGGTCTTCCGCTCTGCATCGCCAGCATGCTGATACCGGCGGCCATCGGGCTGCTCGTCAAGGAAACGGCAGTGATGTTGCCGCTGTACGCCTTCCTCATCGAGTGGTTCGTGTTCCGCTTCGCGCGCGCCGAGGCGCAGGTTGACCGCCGCAAGCACCGCGGGCTTGTCCTGTTTTTCATCCTCGTGCTCGTTGTTCCGCTGCTGGCAGGGCTGGCGTGGCTGTTACCAGGCCTGCTCAGAGCATCCGCCTGGGCGACGCGCGACTTCACCCTCGGCAGCCGTCTGCTCAGCGAAGCGCGCATCGTCACCGACTACATCGGCTGGACCCTGCTGCCCACACCGGGGGCGCTGTCGTTCTATCACGATGACTTCCGTGTCTCGACCGGCTGGCTGACCCCTTGGACCACGCTCTCCAGCATCCTCTTTCTTGGCGCACTGGTCATCGGCATCTGGAGCCAGCGTCGTCGACGTCCCCTGGTGTCGCTCGGGTTGGCCCTCTACCTGGGATGCCACCTCCTCACGGGCACCATCCTGCCGCTCGAGCTCATTTACGAGCACCGGAATTACTTCGCCAGCTTCGGCTTGCTGCTGGCGCTGGTCCCGTTACTCGCCGCGCCAAGCCAAAAGAGCGGGCAGCCGGGAACGACCGCGATCGACCGCACCGGCGCCATTGCGTTCGACCGCCCCTTGCCGCTGGCTCTGCCACGATACGTGCTGCTGGGCGGGCTCATGCTGCTATGGGCAGCCCAGACGGTACAGACGGCAAAGGCCTGGGGCGATCCGCTGAGCCTGGCAGTGGAGCTGGCCGCACGCGCCCCCGCATCCCCACGCGCCCAGTACGAGCTGGGGCGCACCTACATCATCTATTCGCACTACGACCCGGCGTCGATCTTTACGCGCGAAGCCTATGCGCCTCTCGAGCGTTCCATGAAGCTTCCCGACAGCTCGATCCTGCCCGAGCAAGCCCTCATCTTCATGAATGCACGCATGCATCTGCCCATCAAGGATGCGTGGTGGGACAGCTTGATCGGCAAACTGCGGGCGCACAAGCCGGGGGTACAGGACGAAAGCTCGCTGGGAGCTCTGACGCAATGCGCACGCGAGGGTTTCTGCGACTTGCCCAAGCAGCGGATGGTTGCGGCTTTCACGGCCGCGCTGTCCCACCCGAGGCCGAGCGCGAGACTGCTGGCCAGCTACGCCGACTATGCCTGGAACGTCCTGCGCGATCACGATCTCGGCTTGCGCATGGCTGCTGCTGCGACCGAGGCATCGCCCGGGGAACCTGCCTATCTGATCACGCTCATCCGCATGCTTGCGGCGCGGGGTGACGGGCAAGGCGCTCAAGCCACCTACCGGCAACTGGAACAGCTCAACGTGGGCGGTCGCCTGGACGCCTCGTTGGCGGAGTTGCGTGCGTTGCCGGCGCTGAAAGCTGCAGATGGCAACGCGCACCTTTGAGGTCGAACGACCGGTCCCCTGGCGCGGCCTCGCATCGCTGGGGCCGCCCAGGTCTTGACCCGAACTCCCAGATGCCACTTCGCCAACTGATCCAGACCCTTCGGGACGATCTCCATCCTGCCAGCCAACGAGGCAGGATGGTGCGATCGGCCGCCGCCACCGCCTCGCTGAAGGGTGGCTCCCTGTTCGTCGCGTTCCTGGCAAGCCTGCTGTACGCGCGGGCACTGGGTCCGGATGGCTACGGCGCCTACGCCTACGTCATCGCGTGGAGTACCGTCCTCACGGTACCCGCGGGCCTGGGCTATCCCCAGTACCTGATCAGGGAAGGCTCCAGGCAGCCGGAATCGGTGGGTTGGCTGTTGCGCTGGGCCACGCAGAGGACGTGGCTGGCGGGCCTGGGAGCCATCGCTTGCATGCTTGCAGCCGCATGGCTTTGGGCGCCTTCGGTCGACCCGTTGCTGTTCCTGATCGCGGCACCGCTGCCGCTGCTGACCAACCTGGCCAACATCCGGACTTCCCTGCTGCAGGTACGCGGAAAGTTCGTCGCCAGTCAATGGCCGCAACTGCTGCTGGCTCCGACCGTGATGCTTGGTGCGCTGCTGGTGCTATGGCGCGCCCGGGGAGCAATCACCGCGATCGACGTCACGTCGATGATGACCCTTTCGGTGATCGTGGGCGTGCTGATCACCGATGCCCTCCTGCGCCGGTCCGCTCCGGGCGACGGCTGCGCCAGACCGGGGCTGGCCAGCACGCGCCAGGCGGTCTCGTTCATGTGGATCGGCATGCTGTACCTGCTCACCAGCAGGATCGACCTGATCATGCTGGGCATGCTGGTCGGACCGGGTGCGGCAGGCGTCTATTCGCTCGCCAGCCGCATGGCGGAACTGGTTTCGTTTGTGCTTTTTGCCAGCAACACCGTCATTGCCCCCCGGATGGCGCAGTACCACCAGCAGGGAGACAGAGAGAAGCTCCAGCGTTTGCTGTCCGCCTCGGGGCGCCGCGTATTCCTGGCCACCCTCCCCATCGCCTGCGCGTTCGTCCTTTTCGCACCTTCCTTGATGCGCGCCCTGTACGGGACGGCCTTTCTCGAAGGCGCAACGGCCCTGCAACTGCTGACCGTGGCCCAGTTGTTCAACGTCTTCGCCGGGCCCACGGCCCTGCTTCTGAACATGACCGGGCACGAGAAGCTGACGACCCGAGGCGTCGGCATCGCCCTGGTCACGAACACGGTCCTCAACGCCATTCTCATTCCTCCGTTCGGAGCGAACGGAGCGGCCTGCGCCACCGCTGTCAGCCTGATCTTGTGGAATACTTTGCTCTGGATCTGGATCAGGCGAACGCTGTCCCTGCGGCCGAGCGCCATGGGCAGGTAGCCCGGCTATCTATTGGGCGACGGCGAACATGACGGACAGGCAGGATACGACCAGTGAGCCGGCGCCGCCGCGCGTGTCCGTGCTGATGGCCACACACAACGTTCGTACCTATCTCCAAGACGCCGCGGACAGCATCCTCGGCCAGAGCTTCGGAGATTTCGAGTTCCTCATCGTGGACGACGCCTCCACCGACGGTACCTGGGAGGCGCTTCAGGACCTGGCCCGGCGGGATCGGCGGATACGGTTGTTTCGCAACGAGCGCAATCTGGGCCTGCCGGAAAGCCTCAATCGCCTGGTACCGGAAGTGCGCGGCGAATACATCGCCCGCATGGACGCGGACGATATCGCGACACCCGATCGTTTCGCGATCCAGGTGGAGACCCTCGATCACGGCGAAGTGGACCTCTGTGGCAGCGCCTTCGTGGAATTTCCCGCACGGCGCCCCCGTGTCACGGGAACCGCCATGGGGGACGCGCAGATCAAGCTGAGCCTCCTCTTCGAATGGTCAGTCATGCACCCTACCGTGATGATGAAAAGCGGGTTGCTTCGACAGGAGCGATACCGGGCAGACCGGGTGCCGGCAGCCGACTACGACCTATGGGTGCGCCTGGCGAAAGTCGCGCGCATGCGCAATCTGCCTGATGTGCTCCTGCTCAAGCGCGTACATGGAGAGCAGATCAGCTCGCGCCATGCAGCAAGGCGGTACTCGGCTGCCATGCAGGTATGCCGAATGGCCCTCGAGGACGTGGGCATCCGGCCGAGCGACCGCGAGGTCTACCTGCAGAGCCGGCTATGGACCGAGGAGAAGCCGGAAACCTGGGAGGACGTCGTGGATACCGAGGCCTGGTTGACGCGTCTCTCCACCTTGCTCGACGACCGCCCTGAAGCTAGCCGGCACCTCTCCGCACGGTGGTACGTCTTCTGTCTGAAGGCGGCTCCCTATGGATGGAAGACTTTTCAGCTCTTCAGGCGCTCACCGCTTTTTCGGCTTCACCCGTATTCCGCCGGCGAGCTCCTTGCGGCGCTGGTTCTGTGCGTGACGCGCGTTGCCTACCGATCGCCCACCTACTGGGCCCTGGTTTCCCTGCATCCTGCCTCGCGCAGGAAACATGCGGCGATACGCAGCCTACCGACACCCTTGCGCTGGAAGCTCCGCGGTTGAAACTATGGCGCGTTCGAACCGAGACGTCGCCACTTATTCCATAGAGACCATACATGGCCGAAATCGTCTTGACCGGGGGTGCGGGATTCATTGGCAGCAACCTCCTGCGCGCGCTACCTGCTACGTCCGTGGCGGTGTTCGACAACTTTTCGCGGGGCAACCGGGACGCCCTTCCCGAGCATGTCGCGGTGTTCGAAGGGGATATCCGCGACCCGGTAGCGCTCGGCAGCGCACTGCGCGGTGCGCGGGCGGTCGTGCACCTGGCGGCCTACGGGTCGGTGGTCGAATCGGTCGGCGATCCGACGGCCAACTTCGACATCAACGCGTTCGGCACCCAGTGCGTCCTGGAGGCCTGCCGCCTGCAGAAGGTCGAGCGAGTGGTATTCGCATCCACCGGAGGCGCGCTGATCGGAGATGCCATACCTCCGGTTGACGAGGGCTCGCTGCCCCGCCCCATTTCCCCTTACGGCGCAAGCAAACTGTGCGGCGAGGCCTACTGCCACGCCTATGCCAAAAGCTACGGCTTGCGCACGGTCGCCTTGCGCTTCGCAAACATCTACGGCCCCTTCAGCGCGCACAAGAAAGGAGCGATAACCCGCTTCATGAAAGCTCTCATGAGAGGGGAGCCGATCACGATCTACGGAGAGGGCACGGCAACACGCGACTATCTGCACGTCGATGATCTGTGCAGGGGAATAAGCAAAGCGTTGAGCCAGGATATCGCCCCGGGCGAGGTATTCCACATCGCTTCGGGCGTAGAGACGAGCGTAAACGCGCTTGCCGCCCTGGTCAGCGAAGTGGCTGGCCAGCCCGGGCACCCGATCATCCGCCTCCCCTCCCGCCCCGGCGAGGTCGGACGCAATTTCGCTCGTTTCGACAAGGCCGCCGCGACCCTCGGGTTCGAGCCGCGGGTATCGCTGCGTGAAGGCCTGGCGAGCACCTGGGCCTGGTTCTGCGAGAACCGCGACGCGGTCCTCAGCTCGACCGAGAGCGACAACTGACATTGACCAGAAACCTCAGGCGCGCGCATCAGGTGACCTCTTGAAGCTACCCAAACATCCATTCCGGTCGCTCTCTCTGTACCTCCGCATATTCGGCGCGAGCGGCCTCTGGTACGCGGCACTGGCGCTTTTGACCGGAGACAAGAAGCCGGTGCGTGTCGCGCGCCACTGGTCGCCGCATCCGCTGTACCTGCGCTTGAATTCGAGCGATCTGAACGTCTTCAGGCAAGTATTCATCGAAAAGGAATACCAGATCATCGAAGCCATTCCCGACGAGCTCGGCTTCGTGATCGATGCGGGCGCCAACATTGGGTTGACCAGCCTGTTCATCGCCGCGCGCCATCCCATGGCACAGATCCTTGCCGTGGAGCTGGAGGCGAGTAACTTCGAGCTTCTCCGAGCCAATACCCGGGCCTACAAACAGATCCGTTGCATTCACGGCGCGCTTTGGCACCGCGATGAACCGGTTGGCATCCTTTCGGCCGATGCAAACGAGTGGGCCTACCGGGTCGGCACCTCCGGCGAGTCCTCCGCGGCGGGCTCCGCCGTCCGCGGCTACCGTGTCCGCAGCCTGGCCGCCCTCGGCGGCGCGGATCGCATCTCGCTGCTCAAGATGGACATCGAGGGCGCGGAAATGGAGGTGCTCGAGGACGCGGCGGACTGGGTCGGCCAGGTCGACAACATCGTCATCGAGCTGCACGAACAAATCAGGCCGGGATGCACGGCCCTGTTCGGGCAGGCGACCCGGGGCTTCGCCACAAAGGCGGTCAGTACCGAACTGACCCTGGTCGCCCGGGTCTAGACGACTCCAGACCTGCATGCACCCATCCAAAGCACCGTTGATATCGGTCATCCTGCCGTTCCTGAACGCGGAGAAGTGGCTCGGCGAGGCGCTTGCCAGTGTGCTCGCCCAGGACTGCGCGGACCTGGAGGTGATAGCAATCGATGACGGGTCCAGCGACGCCAGCGCCTGGCAGGTGGAGCAAGCCGGCCAGGCGGGGCTGCCCGTGACATTGATCCGCAACGAAACAAACCTGGGCATCGTTGCGAGCCTCAACCGCGGACTGGACGTGGCACGCGGTCGTTACATCGCGCGCATGGATGCCGATGACGTGTGCCTTCCACACCGCTTCTCGCGGCAGTTGGCGTATCTCCGGTCCACCGGCGTCGACCTGTGCGGCAGCTGGTTCGTCGAATTCGGGCAAGGACCGCGCAGGACGACCCGCTGGCCGCATACGGAAGCAGCGCTCCGTGCGGCGATGCTGTTCCAGAACACGATCTGCCATCCCACCATTCTGGCGCGCCGGGAAGTCTTCGACCGCTTCAGGTATCGCGAGGACTACCGTCTTGCGGAAGACTATGACCTCTTCGTCAGGGCCGGCAGCGAGTTTCGCCTCGCCAACGTACCGGAACCATTGCTTCGCTATCGCCGCCACCCCCAGCAGGCCACCCAGGCCAGGCGCAGCGCCATGGAGGAAGTGACGCGGCGTATCCGCGGGGAAGCGCTGCGCGCCCAGTCGATCGAGGTGGCGCCCGAAGAGCTGCGCCTGCACAACCTGATACGCGCGCCCTCGTCGATCGAATGCGCCGACGACCTCCACGGTATCGAGGCGTGGCTCCTCAAACTGCTCGATACCAGGACCGACGAGGACGCCAGGCACGTCGTGGCGTCCCAATGGGTGCGCGCCTGCATCCGTGCTGCACCGCTCGGGCAAACGATGTGGCGGGCGTTCCGGTCCTCGCCGCTATACGAGCTGCACGGCGGGGGCCTGGCCACCTCGGTGGACATGTACCTGCTGTCCCTGTGCCGCCTCAGCTACGCGTCGAAACCTTTTGCCACGCTCCGTCGCCTGGGCCTGAGTTCATGAGTACTTCGGCGCATCCGATGCATCTGGTCGTCGGCGCAGGTTTCGCCGGCAGCGTGATGGCGCGCGAATTGGCCGAGGCCGGCCACCGCGTTCACGTCATCGACAAGCGGCCGCACATCGGGGGCAATGCCTACGACGAACTGGACGAACACGGCCTGCTGGTGCACAGGTATGGACCGCACATCTTCCATACCAACGGGGAACGCATCTTCCAGTATCTGTCGCGGTTCACCGCGTGGCGGCCGTACGAACACCGCGTGCGCAGCGTGGTCGACGGCCGGCCGTACCCCTTCCCGATCAACCGCGACACGCTCAATCGCCTCTACGGGATCGATCTTGACGAAGCGGGAGCGGCAGCGTTCCTCGAGCGTATCCGCGAGCCGCGCGAGCCGGTGCGAACGAGCGAGGACGTGGTGCTCAACAGTGTCGGTCACGACCTGTACGAGAAGTTCTTCCTCAATTACACCCGCAAGCAATGGGGACTGGAGCCGTCGCAGCTGAAGGCCGGGGTGGCCGCGCGCATTCCGGTTCGCACCAACACCGACGACCGCTATTTCACGGACGCCTTCCAGGCCATGCCGCTGCACGGCTACACGAAGATGTTCGATGCCATCCTCGACCATCCCCGTATCTCGCTGGAGCTCGGGGTGGATTTCCAGGACGTGCGCGAACGTTTTTCCCGCAACCACACGGTATACACCGGCCCGATCGACGCGTATTACGGGTACCGCTTCGGCCACCTTCCCTATCGCTCGCTGCGGTTCGAGCACGAGCACCTGCCGGACGTGGCCTGGTACCAGGAGACGGGAACGGTCAACTACCCGAACGACCACGCCTATACCCGCATTACCGAGTTCAAGCACCTCACGGGCCAGGCGCACCCCGGGACTTCCATCGTCCGCGAATATCCGCTGGCCGACGGCGATCCGTACTACCCGGTGCCGCGCGAGGAGAACGAGGCGCTCTTCAAGCGCTACGAGGCACTCGCCAGGACGGAACCGGACGTGACCTTCGTGGGTCGCCTCGCGCAATACCGCTACTACAACATGGACCAGGTGGTCGGCGCAGCGCTTGCCGCATCGCGCACCCTGATCGAATCCCTCCGCTGAGCTTCCCGGACGTTTTCTGATGCGGATCGCCTTTATCTGCAAGCGCCGCTACATGGGCAAGGACGTCATCGACGACCGCTATGGCCGCCTGTACGAGATACCGCTCCAACTGGCGAGGCTGGGACACGAGGTCCATGGTTTCTGTCTGGGATACCGTTCGGAGTCCGAAGGCGAGGCGATCCACGACGCCCTCCCTGGCCGGTTGGAGTGGCACGCTCGAAGTTTGGGAAGCAGGGCGCTCACCCGCCTTGCCGCTTACCCGTCCCGGCTCCTTGGGCAACTGCGGCGTTTGCAGCCCGACGTGCTTATCGGCGCATCCGACATCCCGCAGGTTGCCCTCACCGCTTGGCTCGCTCGCAAGCTTGATCGCCCCTACGCCGTGGACCTTTACGACAACTTCGAGGGCTTCGGCCAGGCGCGCATTCCCGGCTTCGTGACGGCGTTGCGCAAGGCGACCCGTCACGCCAGCCTGGTGACTACCACCAGCGACGCACTTGCCGGCCTGGTGCGCGGCACCTATCGGGCGGAGGGCACCGTAGTCTCCATGCCCAGCACGGTGGATCTGGATGTATTCCGGCCAGGGGATCGAGCAACGGCCCGCGAAGCACTAGGTCTGCCGGTACAGGCGACGCTTATCGGTACGGCAGGCGGCTTGTTGGCGAGCCGTGGCATCGGCGAGCTCTACGCCGCATGGAACGCCCTGGCGCCTTCGATGCCCGACGCACATCTGGTGCTTGCCGGACCCGTCGATCCGGCGCTGCCCCCACCGGTCGCGCCACGTGTGCACTACCTGGGCATGCTCGCCCACCGTCATACGGCCACGCTGTTCCAGGCGCTCGATACAGGCATCATCTACCTGCGCGACACGCCTTTTGGAAACTACTGTTTTCCCCAGAAGGCGTATGAAATGTTCGCCTGTGGCCTCCCGGTGGTCGCTGCCGACATCGGCGCCATGCCTGCCCTGCTGGCGGATAACCCGCAGGCCCTGTACCGCGCAGGCAACGCGCAGGACCTGCTGCGTGCGATCAACCACCAACTGAACTTCCGTGCGCCGGCACAACTGGCGGTGGAGGATTGGGCGACGATCATCGGCAGGATCGAACTGCGGTTGGTGGAGTTGGCCCGAAACGGAATACGGCAGTAGCGCGGTACTGCAAGGGCCGATCAACGCCTCTGGATCTGGCCCAGGTAATCCCAAAGGCGCATCCCGAAGGATGACCAGGCAAACTGCCCGGCGAACTTGCGACATGTCTGCGCAGAAACCGACCTTGCCGGAGACAGTGCCTCAAGCGTGCGCGCGGCGAACGCAACGTAGTCCCCGGGCTTGACCAGCCACCCCGATTCTCCCGGCGCTACAGCATCGGGTACGCCCCCCACAGCGAAGGCCACTGTAGGCAGGCCGTGTGCGGCTGCCTCCAAGGCGACCATGCCAAAACCTTCCACGTCACCCGGTACTTCCAACACGGGAAACACAAGAAGATCAGAGCCTTGATAGGCCGCGTTCAACTCAGCCTCGTGGCAGGCCCCGAGAAGCATGACGTGAGCATCCAGGCCGCGCGCGGAGGCCGCTCTTCTTAACTGGTCACTCATTCCTTCGGCGCGACCGGCGAGGGCGTCGGACGCCTCGTCGCCGATCACCACGAGCACGGCACGCGGATCCGCCGCAACGATGCCTGGAAGCGCCCATTCGACGAATTCCAGCAGACCCTTGCGGCGAGTGAGCCGCCCTACCGACAACAAGACCTTTCGCCCGTTCAGCCCGTGATGCGACCGCCACGCTGCGGCCGGATCTGGTGACGGCACCGGCACCGGCTCCACCCCCGGGTGAAGCACACTGATCCTCTCTGCCGGCACTCCAGCGCGCAGAGCCAGTTCGGCGGTATTCCGACTGTTGGTCAGGCACAGATCGAAGCGCCGGATTAGCGGCAACCACACCCGCCGGTACACCGGATGCGGCACCACGATATCCAGGCCATGCAGATACACCACGCAACGAGCGCGCCGCATACGCGCGGCGATCAGCACGATCGGGGCGACCAGGCCGCTCCCGGCAAAAGCGAAATCAAGAGGCCGGCTGAGCGCCGCACCAAACGCATTCCAGGCCGCCCTCAGCAGGAACCGGCCCAGACCGGAAGAGCCAGTCTCACGTACGACAGCGCCATCGGGCATCCACGCGCCGCATCCGGGAGGCCCCACCACTTCCAGATGAGCGCGTCGCGCGAGCTCGAGCACAACGTGATGGTTCAGCCGCTCCATGCCCCCAACCAGAGGCGGAAGGTTCCTGCTGACGACAAGCATGCGCGGATGTACAGGGTTCATGGCTCACCGAAGCTCACGAACGGGATACCGAGCAACGGTGGTAGACCTGGTATTGCCAGCGCACGGGCCAAACCGCCAGCGCCAGCGCCTGGAGCATTCTCACGGGCCACGCCAACGGCGATCCCCTGACGATCCACGACCGGCTCAATGGGTGCAGATCGCGCCAACGCGCCTCCACGCGGAGACCCGCAGCAGCAAACAGCTGCTGCCATTGGTCAAGCGAGAGCACGTCTTCCTTCACGGCTTTCTGCTGGGTTCCACCGTACAAGCCAAGCCGTCGTGTCAGGAAACCGGCGTTAGGCACCAGCAGCACGATCAGGCCGCCCGGCTTAAGTACACGACGCATTTCCAGAAGCGCCGCCGGCTTGTCCAGGAAGTGCTCCAGCGAGCCCATACAGGTGACGATGTCGAACGCGGCCGCGGCAAAGGGCAGCGTTTCGGCGGTACCGCAATGGAATTCGCCTTCGGGCAGGCGCCGGCGGCATGCATCGATCGCTCTTTCGGACAAGTCGATGCCCGCCACCACGCGCGCGCCGTGTTCGCGGAAATAGCTCAACCATTCACCGGTGCCGCAGGCGACATCCAGCACGGCCCGTCCTTCGAATGGCCCGAAACGCCGGGCGACCGATCGACAGTGCCACGGTAGCCGGGTGTCGTTTCCGATCACGGCGTAGTACTTGCGGTCGTAGAAATCGCGGATTTCGTCGAATCCGTCGTTTGATCTGGTCATCGGAGTGGCCGCTCGTTTCGCTGTTGCATCGGCGTGGCCGACGCGCCCTTTGCCACGCAAGTAGGTCTAGTCGCCCAACCGGTACATCAGCGCGGTGATCTGTTCGGATATGAGTCCGATCAAGAACACAATGACCGCCGCGCTCCACAAAAGCGTGCTGCCATTGGTCAGACGACCGAAGTGCAGGTACGTCCACAGGTAGTTCAAGCAGCCCAGCAGGAAGAACACCACGCTCGCTGGCGCAAACAGCTTCAACGGCGAATACAGCGTGGCGATCTTGAAGATGATCAGCAGGAACCTGAGTCCGTCCCGCAGCGGCCGGATGTGACTCTTGCCCACGCGCTGGGCTGCCCTGATCGGCACGTAGGCGACCGGGTAGGCGCTACGGAAGAAGGCCATGGTGCTGGTGGTGGGATAGGAAAAACCGTTGGGCAGCAGGTACAGGAACTCGCGGAATTTCTCGGCGCGCACGGCGCGGAACCCGGAGGTAAGGTCGAGCACCGGGTGACCGGTCATGCGCGTGGCAAGCCAGTTGTAGAAGGTGTTCGCCAGCCCCCGTCCCACGCCGGCCTGGCTGCCCCAGTCACGCGCGCCGATGGCCATGTCGTAGCCTTCCTGGAGCTTGGCGAGCAGGCGGTCGATGTCCTCCGGGTCGTGCTGACCGTCGCCGTCCATGAAGACCAGCCATTCGCCCCGGGCCGCCCGCGCGCCGCGCTTGATCGCCGCGCCGTTGCCCATCGAATAGGGCGAGGACAGGCAATCGACCGCGTTGGCGGCGCAGATGGCCCGCGTGTCATCCGTCGAGCCGTCGTCGACCACGATGATTTCCGCGTCCGGCTGCGCGGTACGCAGCGCCGGCAGCAGGCGGGCAAGCGCCGCCGCTTCGTTCTTCGCGGGCAGGATGATGCTCAGGCGTTTCAAGTAGGTTCCCCCGGGTATCGGGCGATCATAACGCGGGGCATCGCGGCGAAGGCGATCACCGCCGATGTCCTGCCAGCCCGTGTGCCGGGTGCCACATTCTCCGGCGCTGGCCCGGCCACGCACCGCTCCTCCGGCTGCCCGTCGGGGCAACGGACCGGGCAGCCAGCCCATTCCGTGACACGCGTGGCGGCTTTTGGAGCCGCCGCAGACACCCCTTCGCCGCCAGATGACCGCGCCGCGTTTCTAGGGTAAATTCCTTGTCAATAAGGGGGCTTAAGGCCGGAATCTATCATGTCATCCCAATTGCAACCGTCGCTCACGGGCCTGACCGGCATGGCGCGTCGCCTGGTGTCCGAGGGCGTGCTGCCGGAGGCGGATGTCCGCAAGGCGGTCGCCGATTCGGCCCAGCAGAAAACCTCGCTCGCGGCCTGGCTGCTCGACCACGGCCTGGTCGAAAGCGCCAAACTCACGCAGGTGGCCTCGGCCGAATTCGGCATGCCGATGATGGACGTCAGCGCGATCGCGTCCTCGTCCATGCCGGTGAACCTGATCAGCGAAGCGCTGATGACCAAGCACCAGGCCTTGCCGCTGTTCAAGCGCGGCAAGCGCCTGTTCGTGGGCATCGCCGACCCGATGCAGTCGCACGCGCTGGACGAGATCAAGTTCCACTCCAACTGCATGGTCGAGCCGATCCTGGTCGAGCGCGGCCAGCTGTCGCGCGCCATCGACGGCGCGCTGGCTGCGGTGAACGCGACGATGCCCGAGATGGGCAACGACGAGTTCGACGACCTGTCGCTCGAGACCGCCGACGAAGACGTGGCCGACAGCACCGGCATCGATGCCACCGGCGGCGACGACGCGCCGGTGGTGAAGTTCGTCAACAAGATCCTCGTCGACGCGATCCGCCGCGGCGCTTCGGACATCCATTTCGAGCCCTTCGAAACGAACTTCCGCGTGCGCCTGCGCATGGACGGCATGCTGCGCCCGGTGGCCAACCCGCCGATGAAGATGGCCAGCCGCATCTCCTCGCGACTGAAGGTGATGGCGGGCCTGGACATCGCCGAGCGGCGCGTACCGCAGGACGGCCGCATCAAGCTGAACCTCTCCAAGAGCCGCTCGATGGACTTCCGCGTGAGCACGCTGCCGACGCTGTTCGGCGAGAAGATCGTGCTGCGTATCCTGGACAGCTCCTCGGCCAAGCTGGGTATCGACAAGCTCGGCTACGAGGAAAACCAGAAAAAGCTCTACCTGGATGCGATCCACAAGCCCTACGGCATGGTGCTGGTCACCGGCCCGACGGGCTCGGGCAAGACGGTGTCGCTCTACACCGCGCTCAACATCCTCAACACCCCCGAGCGCAACATCTCCACGGTCGAGGACCCGGTCGAAATCCGCGTCGAGGGCATCAACCAGGTCCAGCAAAACGTCAAGCGCGGCATGACCTTCGCCGCCGCCCTGCGTTCGTTCCTGCGCCAGGACCCGGACGTCATCATGGTCGGCGAGATCCGCGACCTGGAGACCGCCGAGATCGCGATCAAGGCAGCACAGACCGGCCACATGGTCCTTTCCACCCTGCATACCAACGATGCGCCGCAGACCATTGCGCGCCTGATGAACATGGGCATCCCGCCCTATTCCATTACGTCATCCGTGACCCTGGTGATCGCCCAGCGCCTGGCGCGCCGCCTGCATGACTGCAAAAAGCCGCAGAACCTGCCGCCACACGCGCTGCTGGCGGCAGGCTTCAGCCAGGAAGACATCGATGCGGGCCTGACCTTGTACGAAGCGGTCGGCTGCGACCACTGCAACGAAGGCTACAAGGGCCGCGTTGGCATCTATCAGGTGATGCCGATGACCGAGGACATCCAGAAAATCGTGCTTCAGGGGGGCAATGCAATGCAGATCGGGGAAGTCGCCCGGGGCATCGGCGTCAATGACCTTCGCGCCTCGGCACTGCTCAAGGTCAAGGCCGGCGTGACCAGCCTGGCCGAGATCGACCGCGTCACCAAGGATTAACCACGGGGCGGCGTCCGCAATGCGCGAAGTTGCGTTGGGCGCCACGAAATAACCCGCCAGATTTGGCATAAGCTCCACCGTCGGCCGGCCGCGCGAGCGTCGGTCGCCATCGAACCACCGGGGGAATCGGGCATGGCTACGGCTAACGCACTCGCGAAGAACGCGAACCTTGGCGCCCAGCGCGCCGAGGTCAGCAGGATGACCATGTACGACTGGGTCGCGCTGGACAAGCGCGGCAAGCGCATGACGGGCGAAATGCCGGCGAAGAACGCCTCGCTGGTCAAGGCCGAACTGCGCCGCCAGGGAATGAACCCGCAGACGGTGCGCGAGAAGGCCAAGCCGCTGTTTGGCGCCTCCGGCAGCACCGTCAAGCCGCGCGACGTGGCGATCTTCAGCCGCCAGATCGCCACCATGATGGCCTCGGGCGTGCCCATGGTGCAGTCCTTCGAAATCATCGCCGGCGGCCAGAAGAACGTCCGCTTCAAGAACATGCTCACCGACGTCAAGCAGGGCATCGAAGGCGGTGCCTCGCTGCACGAGGCGCTGGGCAAGTACCCGGTGCAGTTCGACGAGCTCTACCGCAACCTGGTGCGCGCCGGCGAGTCGGCCGGTGTGCTGGACACGGTGCTGGATACCGTGGCCACCTACAAGGAGCGGATGGAGGGCATCAAGAGCAAGATCAAGAAGGCCCTGTTCTACCCGGTGATGGTCATGGCGGTCGCGCTGCTGGTCAGCATGATCCTGCTGTTGTTCGTGGTGCCGGTGTTCGAGCAGACCTTCCGCGACGCGGGCGCGGAGCTGCCTGCGCCGACCCAGATTGTCATCTCGGCATCGCAGTTCATGCAGCACTACTGGTGGGTAGTGATCGGCATCATCGTGGGCAGCATCGTGGCCATCGTGATGGCCAAGAAGCGTTCGGTGAAGTTCGCGCACTTCCTGGACCGCGTGCTGCTCAAGCTGCCGGTAATGGGCAACATCATGCGCCAGTCGGCCATCGCGCGTTTCGCACGCACGCTGGGCGTCACCTTCCGGGCGGGCGTGCCGTTGGTGGAGGCACTGGACGCGGTGGCTGGCGCCACTGGCAGCATCGTCTACGGCGATGCCGTGCGCAGGATGCGCGATGACATCGCGGTCGGCCACCAGTTGCAGCTGTCGATGCGCCAGACGGGCCTGTTCCCGAACATGGTGGTGCAGATGACGGCTATCGGCGAGGAATCGGGCGCGCTGGACAACATGCTTTTCAAGGTCGCGGAGTTCTACGAGGAAGAGGTGAACACCGCCGTCGATACCTTGTCGACCCTGTTGGAGCCGATCATCATGGTGATCCTCGGCGTGCTGGTCGGCGGCATGGTCGTCTCCCTGTACCTGCCGATCTTCAAGCTGGCCGGCACGGTGTAATCTTCCGGACAACCAGGCCCCTCTCCCGCCGGGAGGGGGGCCTTTTTCATGGTCGCGGAAACTCCGCAAGCTCTGGCGCTCATCAGGGGCTCACTTGTGGGCGACGGCTTCCGGTGGTTGGATCAGGCGTGAACAACTGCGCACGTGCCAAGCCTCCTGCAAAAGCGCACCTGGGCGCGACCGCGAGGTCCACGTAGCGCACAGGTACGCTCCTGCAGAGGGCCGTGGCTCGCGGAGCACCAACTTCTGACTCGAGGACGTGCATGCTCGAACTTCCACTCTGGCTCTGGCTTGCATGTGCCGGCGTACTCGGCCTGCTGGTGGGCAGCTTCCTCAACGTGGTGATCCTGCGCCTGCCTGCGCGGCTGGAAGCGCAGTGGCGGCGCGAGGCACGGGAGGAACTGGCGCTGGACGTGGCCGACGAGCCGCTGCCGCCGGGTATCGTGCGCGAGGCCTCGCATTGCCCGCACTGCAAACACCCGCTGTCCGCTGGGGACAACATCCCGCTGTTCGGCTGGTTGCTGCTTCGCGGGCGTTGCCGCTATTGCCGCGAACCGATTTCCATCCAGTACCCGCTGGTGGAGTTCCTCTGCGGCGTGCTGAGCGTGCTGGTGGTCTGGAAGTTCGGGCCCGGTTGGGTGGCGTTGGCGGGGCTGGTGCTCACCTGGGTGTTGATCGCCGCCGCGGGTATCGACTTCCGTACGCAGTTGCTCCCGGACCAGCTCACCCTGCCGCTGCTGTGGCTGGGCCTGCTGTTGTCGCTGCTGCCGATGTTCGTCCTGCCGGCACCGGCGATCCTGGGGGCGGCGCTGGGCTACGTCAGCCTGTGGAGCGTCTACTGGCTGTTCAAGCTGCTCACCGGCAAGGAAGGCATGGGCTATGGCGACTTCAAGCTGCTGGCGGCGCTGGGCGCGTGGATGGGGCCGGGCGCGCTGCTGCCGGTGGTGCTGCTGTCGTCGCTGGTCGGCGCCATCGTCGGCGGCTTGTTGATCGCCCTGCGCAAGCACGGTCGCGAGATGCCGATGCCATTCGGTCCGTTCATCGCCATGGCGGGCTGGATCTGGTTCCTCGCCGGCGAGCCCCTGCTGCAGGGCTACATGCACCTGACCGGCCTGCGATGATTGCCGCGCGCGCCTACGTGGTCGGCCTGACTGGCGGTATTGCCGCCGGCAAGACCGCGGTCGCCCGCCGCTTCGAAGCGCTGGGCGTCCCGGTGCACGACGCCGACGTCGCCGCGCGCGTCGTGGTCGAACCGGGCAGCGAAGGCCTGGCGGCGATCGCCGGCGTGTTCGGTCTGGAGGTGCTGGACGCGCAAGGCCGCCTGGACCGTGCGGCGATGCGTCGGCGCGTGTTCGCCGACGCCACGGCCAAGCAGTCGCTCGAGGCGATCATCCACCCCCGCGTACGCGAATGGCTGCACCAGCGCGCGCTGGCCGAAACCGCGCCGTACTGCCTGCTGGCCATCCCGCTGCTGGCCGAGAACATTGCCCACTACCGCTGGATCGACCGCATCCTGCTCGTGGACGTGCCCGAGGCGGTACAACTGGAGCGCCTGATCGCCCGCGACGGCATCGACCGGTCGCTCGCCGAGCGGATGCTGGCGCAGCAGGCGAGCCGCAGCGAACGGCTGAAGCTGGCGGACGACGTGATCGACAACAGCAGCAGCGAAGTGGCGCTGGACGCGCACGTGCAGGCACTGCACCGTCGATACCTGGCCCTGGCGGCGCAACGCCGGAGCAGCTGACTGCCTTGCTACAAGGGTACCGGCTGCCCGGAACGGACGGCGGCCAGGATCTCCCGGTCCGCCGGCGCCAGTACCGCGGGGTCGATGTCCGCCGGCAACCGCCATTGCAGCGCCTGCCCTTCGACCGGGCGTGGCGTCCCCTGCCATGCGACCACGCGCCAGGCGTCCAGCAGCAGGTCCCGGTCGCCGTAATTCCAGTGCACCTGGATCATCGGCGTGACGCGATGCAGGTCAACCCCGACGTCCAGTTCCTCGCGCAATTCGCGCACCAGGCCGACGGCCGGGGATTCGCCCGGTTCCAGTTTGCCACCGGGAAATTCCCACATGCCGGCCAGGTGCTTCCCGGGCGGTCGTTGCGCGAGCAGCACGCGGCCGGCGGGATCGAACAGCACGCCGGCCACCACATGCATGACAGGGCCGATCAACGACGTCAGGTCTCGCGCACGTACTCGACCATGTCGAAGCTGTACTCGTGCTCGGCGTCGGCCTTGTGGTGGGTGCGCGCGACTTCGGTCCAGTCGCGCAAGTGGATGCCGGGGAAGAAGGTGTCCGCGCCTTCGACGGCCGCGCTGACCCAGGTCAGGTACATGCGCCTGGCGTGCGGCAGCGCCGCGGCATAGACCTGGCCGCCGCCGATCACCATCAGGCCGGTGCCGCCGGCGCGCGCCTGCGCTTCCTCCAGCGAACGCACAGCGATCTGCCCGGGAAAGGGCGCCTCGTGGCGGCGCGAAAGCACCAGGTTGTGCCGGTCCGGCAGGGCCCGTCCGATCGCCACCGCTGTGTTGTAGCCCATCAGCACGTACTTGCCGAGCGTCAGCTGCTTGAACCAGCGCAGGTCGTCCGGCAGGTGCCAGGGCAGTTGCCCCTTGCGGCCGATGGCGAAGTTCTCATCCAGTGCGGCGATCAACGAAATGGACATCGGTGCTCCAGGGGCGTGTGGATGGTGCGACCGGCTCATGCGACCGCTGGGGCCGCCCGCCATGTTCGGATCCATTGTAGCCACTCACGAAGAACCGGGAGTTGCCCCACACCTTCATTCCCCCCCCCCGCAGGAGGCGCACCAAGGCCATGGATACCCGGCGTGGCGATAAACCGTCGGCCCGTGCGCCCGGACTGTACGCAGGCAAATTCGTCTTGCGGGGAAACCGGCTACAAGTCCCGCGGCATCACGCCGGCTTGCCGATCATGGGCGCGCGTCTTCGACCGGGTCGACGCCGGCGGCAGCGTCCGGCTCGTCGTCGTAGATCGCCACGTGCGCCGCGCCATCGCTGCTGATCCAGCCGCGGTACATGCCATCGGTGTTGAACGGCATGGCGATGTTGCCCTTTGCATCGAGCGCAATCGCGCCGCCGTTGCCGCCCATGGCGGGAATTTCCTGGTTGATGACCTCGGCCGCCGCGCGTTCCAGCGGCACGTGCATCAACGCCACGCGCATGCAGATCGCGTGCGCCGCCACGGTACGGATGTAGAACTCGCCCCAGCCGGTGCCGGAAACCGCGCAGTCGGCATTGGCATAGGTGCCGGCGCCGATGATCGGGGAATCGCCGACCCGGCCCCAGCGCTTGTCGGTCATGCCGCCGGTCGACGTACCCGCGGCCAGGTGGCCCTGCGCATCCAGCGCGACGGCGCCGACGGTGCCGAAGTGCTTGGCCGTTTCCACGTCCGAATGCGGCGTGCCGTCGCGGTCTTCCTTCAGCGCTTTCTGCAGCTGCTGCCAGCGCGGTTCGGTGCGGAAATAGGACGGATCGACCAGCGTGATCCCCGCTTCCCGCGCAAACGCCTCGGCCCCCTCCCCCACCAGCATGACGTGCTGGGACCTCTCCAGCACCGCCCGCGCCAGCAGGATGGGATTCTTCACGCGATGCACGCCGGCCACCGAGCCCGCGCGCAGCGTGTAGCCGTCCATGATCGCCGCATCGAGCTCATTGCGCCCGTCGTGGGTGAACACCGCGCCCTTGCCGGCATTGAAGTTGGGGTCGTCCTCCAGCACGGTCAGCGCCGCGGTGACGCCATCCATCGCCGGCTTGCCCGCCTTGAGCTGCGCATAGCCGCTCTGGAGCGCGCGGGCGAGCGCCGCGCGGACCTCCTTTTCCTTCGCCGGATTCATGGCGCGCCGGATCACGCCCGACCCGCCGTGGATGACCAGCACGGGGGTAGTGGCGGCATGGCTCATGGCGGCGATACCCAGGGCGGTCAGGGCGGCGAACACGCGCAGCGGCTTCACTTGGAGTCTCCCGGCAGTGGCCACCGAGTATATCCAGCCGTCCCGGCGATCCGAGCAGGCGCGGCTGCAGAAACCGCGCTGCTCCCGGGATGATACAGGTGCACTCCTACAGTGAACTGTCGTCGCGCGTCGACCTTGGGAGCGGGGGCGGCGACGCTTGCGACCTTGGTACGACGCGGCGCGCCTGCGTTCCATCGTATCCTTGGCAGCTGACTCTCCACCCGGAAGGCACTGCGATGGACAAGGTGTATGCAAGCGCGAAGGCGGCTCTCGACGGCCTGCTGTTCGACGACATGACGATCGCCGCCGGCGGTTTCGGCCTGTGCGGCATCCCGGAGAACCTGATCGGCGCGCTGCTGGAGGCCGGCACCAAGGGCCTGACCATCGTCGGCAACAACGCTGGCGTGGACGACTTCGGCATGGGGCCGCTGCTGAAAACCCACCAGGTCAAGCGCGTGTACGCTTCCTACGTTGGCGAGAACAAGGAGTTCGAGCGCCAGGTGCTCTCCGGCGAGCTGGAACTGCACCTGACCCCGCAGGGCACGCTGGCCGAGAAGCTGCGCGCCGGCGGCGCCGGCATCCCGGGCTTCTACACGCGCACGGCATTCGGCACCAAGCTGGCCGAGGGCAAGGAAACCAAGGTATTCGACGGCAAGGAGTACGTGCTGGAGGAGGCCATCCACGCGGACGTTTCCATCGTCAAGGCGTGGAAGGGCGACCGCCTGGGCAACCTCGTGTTCCGCGAGACCGCGCGCAACTTCAATCCCATGATCGCCACTTGCGGCAAGGTCTGCGTGGCCGAGGTGGAGCATCTGGTCGAGGTCGGCGAACTCGATCCGAACAACATCCACGTACCGGGCATCTACGTGGACCGCATCGTGCAGGGTGCGAAGTACGAGAAGCGCATCGAGTTCCGCACCGTCGCCGGCGCCAATACCGGCAAGGAGAACCCGACCCGCTCGGCAATGGCGCAGCGTGCGGCGAAGGAGCTGCGCGACGGCTTCTACGTGAACCTCGGCATCGGCATCCCGACGCTGGTGGCCAACTACATTCCCGAAGGCATGGACGTCATCCTGCAATCGGAGAACGGCCTGCTCGGCATCGGCCCGTTCCCGTCCGAGGACAACGTCGATCCTGACCTGATCAACGCCGGCAAGCAGACCATTACCACCCTGCCCGGCTCGGCTTTCTTCTCCAGCGCCGATTCCTTCGCGATGATCCGCGGCGGCCACATCGACCTGTCGATCCTGGGCGGCCTGGAAGTGTCGGCCACGGGCGACCTGGCCAACTGGATGGTGCCGGGCAAGATGGTCAAGGGCCCGGGCGGCGCCATGGACCTGGTCAGCGGCGTCAAGCGCGTGGTCGTGCTGATGGAGCACACCGCGAAAGACGGCTCGCCGAAGATCAAGCCGCAGTGCGACCTGCCGCTGACCGGCAAGGAAGTGGTGGACCTGATCATCACCGACCTTGCCGTGTTCGAGGTCGAGAAGGGCAAGGGGCTGACCCTGATCGAGCTCAACCAGGGCGTCACCCTGGACGAGGTCAAGGCCAAGACCGGTTGCGATTTCGTGGTGTCGCCCTCGCTGAAGGGCTGAGCGCAGGGTTGCATGCCTCCGTTAGAGCGCCCTTGGGTGCGACCGCCATTCCGGTCGCGCCCAAGGGCGCGTCAGCATTGGGACCTGGAATCTCTCTGTAGGAGCGCACCTGTGCGCGACCGCGGGGGGCGGCCCGGGGG
>NZ_JBHZGK010000014.1:0-61475 GCF_051900425.1 Frateuria sp. GZRR33 | reverse complement strand
GAAGAGAGACCGAAGGCGGCCCTCAGCGGGATGACGCCAGCGGCCTATGCACAGCACCTGTCAAACACAGCTACGATCAACCCCGGACTCTAAACCCCACCGCTACTGAAAGCGGGGGGACGTCGGTCCGCCGGGAGCGACGCCATGGAGGCATTCCAGGCGCGCCTGCTGGCCCTTTCACGCGCCCACGAGCTGCTTTTGCAGCATCAGCACGACAGCATGGACCTGGGCGAACTGGTCATCGCGCTGTTGCCGCTGCATGGCGATCGTTTCTCGATCGATGGCCCGTCGGTGCACCTCAATGCCCAGGCCGCGGTCTCGCTCTCCCTGCTGCTGCACGAGCTGGCCACCAACGCCGCCAAGTACGGTGCCTTGTCGTCCTCGCCCGGACATGTCGAACTGCGCTGGCTGGTAGAGGGCGAGGAACTGCTGCTGCAGTGGCGCGAGCGTGGCGGCCCCCCCGTGCAGCCACCCCGCACCACGGGTTTCGGCACCCGCCTGCTGGACATGGGGTTGCCCGGTTCGGGCAGCGCCGAGCGGCGTTATCCGCACACCGGCGTCGAGGTCGACCTGCGGCTGCCGCTGCGCCAGCCAGGCTGGGAGTAGGGAAGAGACCGGCGGAGCGGAAACGGGGTCGGGTTCACGCGGTGGCGCGAGGCTCGAACGGCGAGCGCTTTGCCACGAGCCATGTTCGACAGGTGATGTTCACCGGCTGTGCTAATCGGTGAGCCCGACGTTCTTCAATCGCTTCACGCCGCGGCTTCGAGCGCCTGGTCGAGGCGGCCGTAGCTGTGCTCCATGCCGTCGGTCATGCCGGTGGACATCGCGTCGTCGCGTGCGTCCCTGGACGCGAATTTCAATAGACAGACGAGCGTGGTCACGCCGTCCTGCTCGCTGAGTTCGAGCGATACGATGCAGGGATCGCCAACGGGCATGGCGAGGTCCATGTTGCCGGGGTCGAAGTATTGCTCGTGGACGAGCCTGGACGGCGCATCGACTTCGGTGAACTTGCCGAAGAACCCGAACGCGTTGCCGTCTTCCCGGTTTCTCCAGCGCCACTTGTAGGTGCCGCCGACGCGGACATCCATGTCGCACACCGGCATGTCCCAGCCCTCGTAGCCCTGCCATTGCCTCACAAGGTCGGGCCGGGTGTGTGCGTCCCACACCCGTTGGCGCGGCGCGTTGAACGTCCGTGTGACGCGCACTTCGCAATCACTCGGCAACGAGACTTCGGCGGGCTTGGGCATGGTCTTCTCCTGGTGCTTGCTGGTGATGGTGCGCCGCGCGGCGAGGAACGAGCGGGCAGGGCGCCGATAGGGCCGGGCTACTTTTTCGGTCGCTTTCGCCCCGGCGGCCTGGTCTGGAGTTCGTCGAGCAGGGCATCGAGGCGCTGGTAGTTCTGTTCGAAGATCCGGCGGTAGCGTTCGATCCAGGCCACCGCCTCGTCCAGGCGCTCCGGTTCCAGCTTGCGCGGACGCCGTTGTGCATCGACGTCCACGGAGATGAGCCCGGCACGCTCGAGCACCCTCAGGTGTTTGGAAATGGCCGGCTGGCTTATCTCGAACGGCTCGGTGAGTTCCGTCACCGTGGCCTCTCCGGTCGCCAGCCGCGCCAGGATGGCGCGGCGGGTAGGGTCGGCCAGGGCGGCGAAGGTCATGTCGAGCTGGTCGGGAGTTTGCATAACCGCTCTATTAAATAACCTGTAAGTAATATAAGGCGGATTGGACGGGCTCGTCAAGGCGCCGGCAGGCCGGTGTGGGTAGAGGGCGCCAGGGAGCCGGAGTCAAAGCGGATGGGATCAGGGCGGGGCGGTCCGCCCTGGAAACCGCCGGGCGAACGCGGATGGGGCAGGTCCTCGGCATGCCCGCGCGTCCGGCAGAACCCCCGGATCGCCCGGCTCTGCTCCGGCGCGCCCAACTTGTCACCGTGGGGCCTCGGCGTGGTCGCCATCGCGTGGTGCGGAAGTCGATGGGGCCCGGTCTTGCGACGCACATCGACGGAGCGCCACGCGGAGACGGAACGTAGACGAGCCCGGCCGTATGGTGGCCTTGCCCCGGGGTTCGGAAGGCCAGTCGCTCGTCACGCTGGTGTCAGTCGATAACCGGGGCACCTTCTTTTTCGGCCCCGGGGCCGCCGCGCAAGGCCCCGTCCCGCTGCGGCGTGGGCCTGGCGGCATCCGGCACGTTCAGGATTGCCCGCCGCCTAACCGACCTGGACGCTCGTCTGCGCCGCTTCCACCAAGTCGGCGACCGTGCCGACCAGCTCGGCCTGGCGAAAGGGCTTGGCCAGGCGGGGCAGACCGCCCGCTTCGCGTTCGGTGAGCGTGGCAAAGCCGGTAATCATCAACGCGGGGACGTCCGGCCGCAGCACGCGGACCTGGTGCGCCAGCTCGGCCCCGGTCATGCCGGGCATGGCGTAGTCGGTCACCAGCGCATCGAACGCGAGCCCGGCGTGGACCTTCTGCAATGCCTCGTAGCCGGAGCCGACGGAAACGACGCTGTACCCCGCGTCGGCCAGCATTTCGGCCGTACCGCTGCGGACCAGGTCCTCGTCATCGACCAGCAGGACGGTCGCCGCGGGAACCTCGGGCATCGCCGCCTCGTTCGCGGAGGTGTGCTGCGCGGCAGGCACGGCCGTGGAAACCGGCAACCACAATGTCGCGGTGGTGCCTCGGCCCGGCTGGCTGTCCAGCGCGAAATCGCCGCCGGATTGCGCGGCCAGACCGTGCACCGAGGACAGACCAAGCCCCGTGCCGCGGCCGACGCCCTTGGTCGTGAAGAAGGGATCGATCGCGCGCTTGACCGTCTCCGCGTCCATGCCGACGCCGGTGTCGGTCACCGAGAAACGGATGTAGCGGCCCTCGCCCAGGCGCGGATGGTTTCCAGCGACCTCCTCGCTGACGCGCACGGCCAGGTCGCCGCCGGCGGGCATCGCGTCGCGGGCGTTGACCACCAGGTTGAGCAGCGCCAGCTCCAGCTGGTTGGGATCGACCTGCGCCGGCGGCAGATCGTCCGCACAGGACAGGGAGAGCCGGATGCCCGGGCCGATCGACCGCGAGACCATGTCGCCGAAGCCGGACAGGAGCCGCGCGACGTCGACCGGCCGGGGGGCAAGGTGTTGACGCCGGGAAAAGGCGAGCAGCCGCTGGATCAGCGTTCGCGCGCGCTCGGCCGCCTGCAGGCCGCCGGCGGTCATCCGGCGGGCGCGCTCGTCGCCGTCCAGCCGCCGTGAGAGCGTGTCGAGCGCACCGAGGATCGGCGTCAGCAGGTTGTTGAAGTCGTGCGCGACACCCCCGGTGAGCTGTCCGATGGTTTCCATCTTCTGCATCTCGTGCACCTGCGCGAGCGCCGCCTGGCGCTCTTCCACCGCAACCGCGATGCGCTCTTCCAGCTCGGCCGTGAGCTGGCGCAGCGCGTCCTCGCCACGTTTGCGTGCGGTGGTGTCGCTGGCTGCACCGAACCATTCGATCACCCGGCCTTCCCCATCGAGCATCGGTACCGCGCGGGCGTGGGTCCAGCCCAGGCTGCCGTCGGCCTGGCGGATGCGGTGTTCCGAATCGAACATGCTCCGGCTTGCGATCGCCTCGTGCACGGCCGCGATGACGCGCGGCTGGTCGTCGGGATGCACATAGGTCTGCAGCCAGCCCTCGCTCGGCTCGGTGGTGTCGGCCAGGAAGCCCTGGCCTTCGAGCGCGCGCAGTTCACGCCAGTCCGCACTCATCCGGAACACCGAGTACGCGCCCGTGGTGAGCAGGGCACGGAAGCGGGCCTCGCTCTCGCGCAGGGCGTTCTCCGCGGTCGCCTGTTCGATCGCTGCCCAGGTACGCGTCGCCACGTCCTCGATCAGCGCGATTTCCTGCGGGGTCCAGCGTCGCGGCTCGCGGAAATTGACGTAGAGGGAGGCCACCAGGCGTCCGTCGCGCACCAGTGGCACCGACACGACCGAGCGCGTCTGGATCGCGCGCCAGACGCCCGGGTCCTCGCCATCGGCCTCGACATCGTCGCAGACCTCCGTCTGGCCGTTCCGGTGGCGGGCCACGCGCGCTGCGCCGAACGAGGCGAGCGGAACGCTGCCCATCAGCGGTTCGACGCCGTCGGCGAAGCAGGCGTCGTAGACGAGGGTTTCCCCGTCCGGCTGCAACCGGGCGTAGCCGGCGCGCTGGGCGCCCAGGTGGCGGCCCAGCGCCGTGACCGCGCGCTCGACCAGCACACGCGGATCGCCAACGCCGTTGAGCGCTTCTTCCAGTTCGATGCGAAAGCGCTGGCGGCGCGCGGCAAGTACCTGATCGGTGGTTTCCGCGACCGCGCAGAACATGCCGCCGACCGAGCCGCTTTCGTCCCACACCGGCGAATACGAAAAGGTGAACCACGTCTGCTCGTCGAAGCCCTTGCGGTTCATCAGCAGTGGCAGGTTCTCGCGATAGACGCTCTCGCCGGACATCGCCGCGTCGATCAGCGGGGCGATGTCGGGCCAGATTTCGCGCCAGATGTCCTGGAAGCGGGCACCCAGTGCGGCCGGGTGCTTGCTACCGAGGATCTCGGCGTAGGAATCGTTGTAGAGAAAGCCCAGCTGTGGCCCCCACGCGACGAACATCGGGAATTTCGAGTTCAGCAGCAGGCTGACCACCGAGCGCAGCGATTGCGGCCAATGGTCGGGCGCGCCAAGCGGCGAGTGCGACCAGTCGTGGCCGCGCATCATGGCGGCGACCTTTCCTCCGCCGGCAAGGAAACTTTCCTCGGGCGACATGGCATCAGGCAGGGGCACGGAGCTCTTCCTCTTGGGGGTGGGCAGCCCGTCTTCTGTGGCTGGTGCTCACGTCGATGATCAGAGCGGGAGCGGCGCCGCATGGGCAGCGGAGGGCGAGGGGAACCGCGCCCTTCAGCGCTTGCGGTCAACTTCGGAGCCTAGCAACAACAGGCTTAACTGGGTGTAGCGCCTGGCCATGAAAGCGAGGTGTCGGCCTGTTTCCCGGTGGCGGCTAACTTGTGCCGGGGGCGGTGGCGGGCCTGGTCACTCCTGCGGCCCATCGGGAAAGCCCAGGTCCCGGGCTTACGGCTTGCGTAGCAGAGCCAGGCGGGCGATATCGCCGCCGGCGCGCCAGGGTGGCGCGTCCGGTCGGGCGAGCATGCCCGGAACCGAATACGGCGCGGGCTCCTTCCTGCCGCCGGACCCAGGCCGGGGCCAGTACGACCGGGCGCTCGCGCCGACTGTGGTAGCCAGCCTCCCATGAAGTATCCGCTGACGCCCGACGGGCGCTACCTGGTGGTTCGCGGACGCCTGTGGCGCGCGGCCAACCCGCACCTGGCGCCCGATGTCCGGGAGGCATGGGTCCGCCGGCTCATGGCGGCACGGCGGGCGGTGGGAGCGGCGCGCCGATCGCAGGATGCCGACGCGCTTGCGCTGGCCGGGAAGGCGGTGGACGAAGCCAAGGTGGCGCTCGGCGAGCGGGGTCCGGTGTGGTGGAGCGACGGCGCGCCCGACCTCAACCGCCACCTGGTGAAGAACACGCCGTACGCGGCATGGTTCAAAAGTGCGGAGCGGGACGCCTGAAGTCCGCCGTGCCCGGAGCTTCCCGATTAACCTGGGCGCCGTCTCGCCCGACCAGAGGTCGCCATGGAGATTTCGGCCCGCATCCGTAACACGCCCGACGATCACTCGTTGAGCGTGTCCAGCGCCGGACACGTGCAATCGCTGCGCATACCGGTAAAGCCCAGTGGGCGGGGGAGTTCGGTCAATGGCGGCGAATAGCTCGCCGCCGCCCTCGCCACCTGCTACTGCAACGACCTGTACCGGGAGGCCGACCGGCTCGGTATCGCAATCAGCGCGTGCGAGGTGATCGCGACCGCGCACTTCGGTGGCGTGGGCCAGGCGGCCACGGCGGTCACCTATGCTGCGAGGATCGAATCGCAGGCACCGGCAGACGCGGTCGAAGGGCTGCTCCAGCAGACCGACCGCCTGGCCGAAGTGCACAACACGCTGCGCGGCGGCTGCCCTGTCGAGCGCGTCGCGTGGCCCCCGTCAGCGCAATGATGTGCGCACGAAGGCGGCACGATGCTGACGCGCGGGGTTGCACCATGCCGGTGGCGCGGGCCAGGGTACGATCGAGTCGAGCGACGCGCCGATGATGCAAGCCTTACCGGACGGCAGCCGCCGCGCGATGCCGCACACACGGGGACTTCGATGCGCCTGACGGGTCGGAAAAGCACTGGCTGGTGGCGGCGGGCCTGGTGGCCTGCGTCCTGGGCGCGTTCGTGGGCTACCTGGCGCTGCAGCCCGAGCTGGAGGCGCAGTTCCACGGCGGCGTGCTGGAGCAGGATCGGGTGCGGGTGGTGTGGCAGAACGCCGGAGTGACAGCGGTGGCCTTTGTCTGCGTAACGTCCGCTTCATTTGCGGCGCTGGGGCTGCTGCCCATCCTGTTGCGCCGCCTTCTGCGCCGGATGTGCGGGTAGCCGGCCGGTCCGCGGACGACGGGTCGGGCGCGGGTGCATTGTCGTGGCCAGGATGGGGCGCGGCTTTTTCAACCACGCGCAGGTCAAAGCCCAAAAGCAGGTCAGATCTCCTTCGGGCCTTCGGCGTGGCGCGCGACGAAATCGTCCGCTGGTTCCGGGCGACCCAGGTGGTAGCCCTGGGCATAGTCGCAGCCCATCGACATCAGCAGGTCCTGCGTGGCGCGATCTTCCACGCCTTCGGCGACCGTGGCCATGTCCATGTGGTGCGCCATCTGGATGATCGACTGCACCAGCTTGGCGGTGCGCGGGTCGTGGGCCACGTCGCACACCAGTGAGCGGTCGATCTTCAACTCGGAGGCCGGGAACCGGCGCAGGTAGGCGATGGACGCGTAGCCGGTGCCGAAGTCGTCGATGGCGATGCGGGCGCCGCGATCGCGCATGCGCCGCATCGCCTGCGCGATCGCGTCCAGGTCGTTCACCAGCGCGGTTTCGGTGATTTCCGCCACCACGACGCTGGGCGGCAGGCCCCAGATCTCCAGCAAATCCATGAGCTGTTCCACCAGGCCGGGCCTGGCGAACACCCGAGGGGAGAAATTGATGGCGAAGGTGAGGCCCGGCGCACCGCGCAGCATCGCTGCGTGGCGCAAGGTGGTGCCGATGCTCCAGCGAGTCAGTGCCTGGATCAGGTCGCTCTTTTCGGCGAATCCGACGAAGCTGGCCGGGGGCACCAGGCCTTGCCGCGGCGTGGCCCAGCGCGCCAGTGACTCGACGCCGGCGATGCCGCCGCTCTGCAGGTCCCACACGGGCTGGAAGTAGGTGCTCAGTCGATTGGCTTCGATCGCCTCGCGCAGCTCTTCGTAGACGATCTCGTCGTGCGCCTCGCGTGGTTCGTGCAGTACGCACGATTCGCCGCGCGCCTGCGCAGCGGCCAACGCCATTTCCGCCTGGCGGCACAGCAGGTCCGGCGTGTCGCCGTGGTCGGGAGAGAGCGCCACGCCCATGCACGGCCGCCCCTGGAACGGGTAGGGCAAGTCGGGCAGCGGTCGCTCGAAGGCTTGCAGCAGCCGCATGGCGGCCAGCAGCACGTGGTTGTGGCTGTGCAGCCCGGGAAGCACCACGACGAAGCTGTCGTCGCCGGCGGACAACACGCGGTCGATCGGGCGCAGCGCGCCGCGGATCCGTTCGCGCGCGTGGGCGTGCGCCGCTTCGCCGATCGCGTAACCGAAGCGCAGACTGACCTCGCGCAGGCCTTCCACGCGCAGCATCATGACCGCCAGGTGGCCGCCCGTGGCCTCCGACCGCGGCAAGTGCGCTTCGATGGCCTCGAAGATGTCAGCGCGGTTCAGCATCGCGCACCCGGATCAAGCCGCCAGGAACAGGTCGGAGGTGTCGATCGGGCAATCGCCCGGCGCCAGGCTGCGGACGATGTTGATCGCGTCGGAGCCCTCGTGGTTCATCAGGTCGATCACCTGGAAGTCGTTGACCCGCTGTTTCTGGGGCGTGCTCAGCAGCACGACCCGCGGCCGCAGCCGGCGCGCCTGGTTCTGCGCCATGACGACGGCGATCTCGCCGGTGCTCAGCTCCACCAGCGATCCGGTGGGATAGACGCCCATGCAGACCTGGAACTGCTCGACCAGCTCGTCCTGGAACAGCCGGTCGCGCTCGGCGTAGATGCGACGCAACGCGGTGTGCCGCGAGACGGCCGGGCGGAACGGGCGCGGGCTGATCATCGCCTCGTAGGTATCGACGATGCCCAGCATGCGCCCGGGCAGCGGGATGTGGGAGCCCAGCAGGCGCTCCGGATAGCCGCTGCCGTCGTAGCGTTCGTGGTGGTGGCGCACGATGTCGAGCACGTCGGGATCGGCGATCCGCGAGTTGCCGAGGATGGCCACGCCTTCGAGCACGTGCGAGCGCACCGTTTCCATCTCCTGCAGCGACAGCGGGCCGGGATGCTCCAGCAGCTCGCGCGGCAGGCGCGCCTTGCCCACGTCCATCAACAGGCCGCCGGCGGCCATGCTGATGATGGTCTCTTCGGCAAAGCCCATGTGCCGGCCGAAGGCGGCGGCCAGCGCGCTGCAGTTGATGGCGTGCCGGTAGCTGTAACTGTCGTGGCCGCGGAGGCCCTCGACCCAGAAGAACGCGTCGACGTTGCGCAGCACGCTGGCGACCAGCGGGCGCACCGCCTGTTCCACGTGCTCGGCGGAGAGTTCGCGGCCGGAGGTGACGTCCTCGAAGATCCGGTCGAGCATCGCGTTGGCGTTGTCCAGGGCCTCCCGCGCGTGCGGCAGCTCGGTGTCCATTGGCACGGCGCTGGCATACCGGGTCGACCCGTTGAAGCGCTGGGTCGAGACCTGCGAGCGGGTGATCACCGACGCCTGCGTGGCCGGGTCGGTCACCAGCCGCCGGGCGTCGATGTAGACGTGCTCGCAGTACGCGCTCAACGCCTGGATGCTTTCCACGCTGGTCAGGGCAAGCCCCTGCAGCGGAAACGGGGTTTCTTCCCACGGCCGGTCGAGCCGGCACACGTACATGCCGACCTGCAGGTCGGACACGTCCATGCAGCGCTCCTTCAGCTCATAGGTCATAAGGCATACCGCGCGTGGCTGGCGATCGACATGGGTTCGGAAGTGCTTGCTGGCATGGAGAAAACCACCGCGGGACCGGCGTCAGGGGTCGCACCCGCTGCATCGGCTCGGCCGCCGGTTTCTTTAGGGAGCCGCGCGGGCGTAGCTGGACGTCAGGATTTCCCACGCGTGCCCGTCCGGTTCGCTCCAGTAGACGCATGGCCTGCCCCAGGTCCAGCGTGAGCTGGTCATTGACGTAGACGGGACTGAACGGGCCCGCGGCAGTCTCCTCGGCCCATGGCACGTCCAGGATGCTGGCCAGCAGCGCCGCCGCGGTCCGGCGATCGCGCGAGGGAACAATCAGGTGGTCCAGTCGGATCGGCATGGCCTTGGCCGTCGGGAAGCCGGGGAAATCCACTCTACGGCAGCGAAGCCGGTAAGCGGTATCGGGCAGCGTTACGACGACGCGCGCCTTTTGCCTGCATGATGCGCAGCTCCCGCCGTCGCCCCAGGAGCGTCGCATGCCGGACAACCGTAACGTCGCGCGCCCCCCGCTGGGCGTGTTGCTGCGCGAATGGCGCGCGGCGCGCAGGCTCAGCCAGCTCGACCTGGCGCTGGCGGCGGACGTGTCGGCGCGGCACCTGAGCTGCATCGAGACCGGCAAGGCGCGGCCGGGCCGGGAGGCGCTGGCGCGCGTGGCGGCGGTGCTCGAGATGCCGCTGCGCGAGCGCAATGCGCTGTGGCTGGCGGCCGGCTATGCGCCCGAGTGCCCCGAGCATGCGCTGGCGACACCTGCGCTGGAGCGGATGCGCCAGGCGGTGGAGCTGATCCTGGCGCACCAGGAGCCGTATCCGGCCTTCGTGCTGGACCGGCAATGGAACGTGCTGATGGCAAACGACGCGGCAACGCGGGTCAACCGGCTGCTGATGGACGGCCGGGAGAGCCGCCACGGCAACCTGTTGCACCAGGTATTCGATCCGGCCGACTTTCGCGGCGTGATCGTCAACTGGCCCGAGGTAGCGGAGAAATTCCTGCACCACCTGCACGCGCAGATCGCCGCCGCGCCCACCGACCCGCTGCCGCGCCGGTTGCTCGACAGCGTGTCGGCCTATCCGGACGTGCCGGCGCTGGGCAGGGTGCATGCCGGCGGGCCGCTGGATCCGGTGCTTACGCTGGTTTTCCGCCATCGCGAAGGCGAGTTGCGGTTCTTCGAGACGATCACCACCTTTTCGATGCCGCGCGACGTGACGCTGGAAGAACTGCGGGTCGAATGTGCGTTTCCTGCCGACGAGTACACCGCGCAGGTGTGCCGGCGCCTGGCGGTGGGCCGGCGCCCGGCGCCATGACCTCCCAGGTCATTGCCGTGGCCGCAGCGTCGCCGCACGCTGGCGTCACCCCCACGCCGGAACGGCATCATGCATCGTCGCCCAAACTTCGCGTTGCTCATCCCCGCCATCGCCACGGCGGCCCTGCTGGCCTGCGGCTGCGCCATGGGGCAGGCATCACCCGGGGGGCTGCCCCGGACGCACGAGGCGTCGCCCGCCGCCGCGCCGCTGTCGCTGGAAAAGCCCGGTCCCGAGCTGGCGCGCCTGAACGCGCTTGCCGGTCGCTGGGAGGTGCGGCAATCGATGTGGTCCGATCCGGCCAGGCCGCCGGCGGTCGATCGGGGCGAGGCCACCCTGACGCCGGTGCTGAGTGGCCGGCACCTGCGCCAGGATCTGCGGATCGACTCGTCGAAGGGCACGTTCCGCGGCCTGGGCTATCTGGGCTACGACCAGGCCACGCACCGCTACGAGAGCCTCTGGATGGACGTCAACTTCACCGGGATGATCCTCGCCCGCGGGACGTACGATCCTGCGCACCGGACCTACGAACTGGCGGGGGCCATGCCCGATCCGCACCACCCCGGCACGACGCTGCCACTGCGCGAAGTCATGCATGTGCCCGATGCCGACCATTTCACCTACGAGTACTACGAGCAGCATGGCGGACGGGAGATGCTGGCCGTGCGGCTGGAGTACGCGCGCAGCAGGTGAGGATGGCCGCCGCGTGACGCCAGCGGTTTCGTGCCGGCGTCAATCCGCGAGGCGCGCGATCACGACGTCGAGCAACGCCCGCAACCGGGCCAGGCGCCGCATGTCCCGGTGATAGCCGATCCAGTGTCCCGGGAAGGCGGGTCTTCGTCCAGGTCGAGGCGGCGCAGTCCGCCGAGCGCCTCGCCGAGCGGGCAGGGCAGCACTGCGATGCCGACCCCGCGCTGGCACAGGCGCGCCTGCACGGCGCGCGCGTTGCTGCGCAAGAGAACGCGCGCGTTGGGGAACATCCGCTGCAGCCAGGCGACGTCGGGCATGTCGCTGAAGGCCGTATCCATCGTGATCAGGCCCACGTCCGCACCGTCGCCGGCGCGCGGCGACGGTTGCCCTTCGGCCACGTACACGCCGTAGGGCATGCGCAGCAGCTTGCGCGAGACGATGTCCGGTTCGTCGAAGGGCTGGATGCGGAAGGCCAGGTCGGCCTCGCGGCGGGAGAGGCTGAAGAAGCGCGAGTCGGTAAGCAACTCGATCACCACGCGCGGATGGCGTCCGGAAAATTCCGCCAGGACGGGTGCCAGCAGGTATTCGGCGAACCAGTCCGACGACGTGATCCGCAGCATGCCGTCCAGCTGCTTTTCCTGGCCGGTGAGCTGTCGCCGCAGCGCGAGCGCTTCCTCCTCCATGCGCTCGGCGTGGGGGAGCACGGCGGCGCCCTCGTCGGTGAGCACAAAGCCGCTCCGGGTCCGCTGGAACAACCTGTGCCCGACGGCGTGCTCCAGCGCCTGCAGCCGTCGTCCCATGGTCGGCTGGGTTTGCCCCAGCTTGCGCGCCGCAGCACCGAGCGTGCCTTCGCGCGCGATGGCCAGGAATACGCGCAGGTCGCTCCATTCCATCGCGGTTCTCCCTTGTCGCGGGCAGGGACGGGGGCCATGCGATTATGCATGGAGTTCATGCGGTTATCTGGATTTCCAAACAGTTTTGTCGGGCGTAGCTTGGCGCCACCTCATCGACGCCGAGCCTCCCATGACCACCTCTCCGACCATGCAAGCCGCCGTGCTGGAAAACTACGGCGCCCCGTTCCGCCTGACGGCCATCGCCCGCCCCGTGCCTCAGGCAGGGCAGGTGCTGGTGCGGGTCATGGCCAGCGGCGTCAACCCGCTGGACCTGAAGATCCGCGCCGGCGCCGCCGAGCATGCGCGCCACCCGCTGCCCGCGATCCTCGGCATCGACCTGGCTGGCGTCGTCGCAGCGATCGGGCCGGGCGTCACCGGTCTGCGCGTCGGCGACGAGGTGTACGGCATGGCCGGCGGCGTCGGTGGAGTGCAGGGGTCGCTGGCCGAATATGCCGCGGTGGACGCGAGCCTGCTCGCGTTGAAGCCGGCGCATTTCAGCATGCGCGAGGCCGCGTCGTTGCCACTGGTCTTCATCACCGCCTGGGAGGGGCTGGTCGATCGCGCCCGCGTCGGGGCAGGCCAGACCGTGCTGGTGCAGGGCGGCGCCGGTGGCGTGGGCAGCATGGCCATCCAGATCGCGCGGGCGTTCGGCGCGCAGGTCTTCGCCACCGACGCGCCGGCGCGCGCCGACGTGGTCCGCGGGCTGGGCGCCACCCCGATCGACTACACGCAAATGCAGGTCGAGGAGTATGTCGCCGCCCATACCGCGGGGCGCGGCTTCGACGTGGTGTTCGACACCGCCGGCGGCGCGAGCCTGGACGCGTCGTTCAAGGCGGTGGCGCGCTTCGGCCACGTGGTCAGTTCGCTTGGTTGGGGTACCCACGCGCTGGCGCCGCTCTCATTCCGGGCGGCGACCTATTCGGGCGTGTTCACCCTGTTGCCGCTGCTGACCGGCGAGGGCAGGGCGCACCACGGCGACATCCTGCGCGAAGCGACCCGGCTGGCCGACGCGGGGCAGGTCAGGCCGTTGCTCGATCCCCGACCGTTCGGCCTGGCCACGCTGGAGGACGCCTATGCGCTGATCGAGCAACGGCAGGCACAGGGCAAGGTTGTCGTCAGCCTCGACGGTTGACGGCGGCCGCGAGGAAGGCATTGACGCTTCGCCACGCGCGAGGAAGTCGCCGAGGCGCTCGGTGTGGCGGTCGCGCTCGATGCCGGCGCAGTGCGGGTCTACGCCGCGCGCATCATGGATCCGGTGAGCGAACGCAGCACGGGTTGGCCCGATCCACGCCATCGCGGGAGGCTCGCTCTACCCGGTACGGCGTGCACCATGGAGAATGGCGCGCTCGGTGGCCGTCAGGCCCGCTACGCGCCCGCTGGCGCGGAACGAAGGACACGGCCATGAA
This sequence comes from Frateuria sp. GZRR33, assembly GCF_051900425.1. Classification (NCBI taxonomy): domain Bacteria; kingdom Pseudomonadati; phylum Pseudomonadota; class Gammaproteobacteria; order Lysobacterales; family Rhodanobacteraceae; genus Frateuria; species Frateuria sp. GZRR33. The sequence goes on along the minus strand of NZ_JBHZGK010000014.1, from coordinate 48,130 downwards.
CGAACCTTCTCCCATCCGCCACGTTTCCGACACCGCGCTGTGGGTCACGATCTACCGTGCGATGGAGAGCGAACGCCCGGATCGCCTTTTCAGCGATCCCTACGCGCGCAGGCTTGGCGGCGAGCGTGGCGAGGCGATCGTGCGCGCGATGCCGAAGGGGGCGGCGACGGCATGGCCGATGATCGTGCGCACGGCCGTGATGGACGAGATCGTGCTGCGTTGCGTGGCCGACGGTGCGGCGACCGTGCTCAACCTGGCGGCCGGGCTGGATGCACGCCCCTGGCGCCTCGACCTGCCCTCGTCGCTGCGCTGGTTGCACGTGGACATGCCCGACATGGTGCGTTACTTCCGCGAGCAGATGACTGGCGAGGCGCCCCGCTGCGAGGTCGAGTTTGTCGGCGCCGACCTGCGCGAGGCCGATGCGCGCCGCGCCCTGTTCGAACGCGCCGCCGCGCACGGCCCGGTGCTGGTGATCAGCGAAGGCTTGCTGCTGTATCTCACGCCCGCGGATGTCGGCGAACTGGCGCGCGATCTGCACGACGTGGCGCGCGCTCGCTGGTGGCTGATGGACCTCGGCTCCCCGCGCCTGCGCAAGTTCATCGAGCGCAGCCGCTGGACCCGCCAGCTCGAACACGCGTCCATGCACTTCTTTCCCGAGGAGGGCACCGCGTTCTTCGCGCCCTACGGCTGGCGCGAAAGCGAGTTCCGTTCGACCTGGGGCGAGTCGCTGCGACTGAAGCGCAGCGTGCGCGGCGCCTGGTTCTTCAAGCTGCTGTCCAGGCTGCAACCGGCGGCGCAGGTGGAGGCGGGCCGGCGCATGTCCGGGATCGCGTTGCTGGAATCGCGCTGACGGGCGCGCGCGTCGGCAGGGGATCGCCGACGCGCGCCTGGCGTCAGCGCTTCAGGGCGCGTTCGACGTCATCGGCCATGACGCCCACGCGTTCCACCGCGGTCCGCAGTTCGGCTTCGCTGACGCCCCATTTGTTGGCCCAGTAGCGGGCCTCGTAGTCCTCGTTCACGTTGACGCGGGTGCGGTCGGCGGGGCCGCGGTCGTTCAGGTTGTCGCTCATGGCAGGCTCCCGGTTGGCTGTCCTGCGGCTGGTTGTGGCACCAGCGCGGTGAAAGGGCGGTGGAACCGGAGTGGTCGCCCGTGTCCCTGTTCCGCCACGCACCGCGGCTTCACTTGCCGCTGAATCGGCGGGACTAAGCTGCCGGCACCGCGGGGTACACCGCTTACCGGAGGTGTGTCATGGCAACGAAGTCGATTCGCCGGGTGACGGCATGTGTGGTCGCGCTCGCTCTGCCGCTGGCGGCGCAAGCGCATCCGGGGAACGCCGCCAGCAAGGAGGTCAGCACCGCCGCCGCGCATGCGGGCATGGCGCTGGGTGCGGCGGACCTGAAGATGGCGCACGCGCATCTGCAGCACGTCGTCAATTGCCTGGTCGGCCTTTCCGGCGAGGGCTACGACGCGCAGGCGGAGAACCCCTGCAAGGGCATGGGGCAGGGCGCGATCGCGGACGCCAGGAGCGATGCGGCGCGCCAGTCGCGGTTGCAGGAAGCGGCGATGGAAGCCAGGAAGGGGGTGAATGCCGCCACGGTGGACGCAGCCCATGCGAGCGCGCAGAAGGTGATGTCCAGCCTGCAGGCGGAGCAGGGGCCTGCGAGCTGATCCGCGCGCGCCCAATGTAACCGCTGGCTGGCTGCGGCTGCGACGGGACTGCCGACAGTTGTCGCGCGCGCAGCGGCAACGCGTCGGTGCCGCCTGTGATCGCTCAGTCGTATGGAGCGGGGCCGACGCGCCGTGTCCGGTCCTGGAGGCGGCGGGCGAGCGGGCGACGCTGCAGGGCACAGGCGTCTGGACCGGACCGGTGTGGATCCTGGCCGACCGCCGCACCGGCTCCGCCTCCGAGGACTTCATCGCCTGGCTGCAGCAGAACAGGGTCGCGCGCGTGCTCGGCGAGACCACCGCCGGCGCAGGCTGTGGCTATGTCGATGGCGGGACCCGCACGCCGTTGCGCGCCAGTCCGTTCGACGTGCGCATGCCCAATTGCGCGCGCTTCCTGGACGACGGCACGAGATCGAGGGGCATCGTGCCGGATGTTCCCCTGCCGATGCCCAGATGCGGGCGCGCGCACTGCTCGCGGCCATGTCCACCGGGCCGGATGCGGTGGGCGGAACAGCGAAGCGCTGATCGTCCAGGCGTGCGTCCACCGCTCAGCGCTTGCCCCTTGCCTCCAGCATCGCCTTGAGGTCGGCGAACGGGTTGCCGGTGGCGGGGGCCTGTTCGGCGGACTCGTAGCCCGCGCCGCGCACGTGGTCGATGTAGCGGGAATGCTCGTTGTCGTGGCAGTACACGCACAACAGCTCCCAGTTGCTGCCGTCGGGCGGGTTGAAGTCGTGGTCGTGGTTGCGGTGGTGCACCGTCAGCTCGCGCAGGTTGGTGCGGGTGAACTCGCGCCCGCAGCGGCCGCACACCCACGGGTACATCTTCAGCGCGCGCTCGCGGTAGCCGAGCTCGCGCTGCTCGGCGGCGCGTCGCGCTTCGGCGACGATGCGATCGAGCTTGGCGGTGTCGGGCGTGCGTTGACTCATGGCGAACCTCCGTGGGGTGTCGGCATTATCGCGCTTGCGCCGGCGGGCTGGGCGCGGTCGGGGCGTTCTCGCTCCCGCATCATGCTTACGGGTGCCGCGCTTTTCGCCTCGCTGGAGCGCTGGCCGCCGGCTGCGCGACAATGGCGCGATTTCGCCATAGGAACCCGGGCATGACCTATCTGTGGATCAAATCCTTCCATCTGCTCTTCGTCATCGCCTGGATGGCGACGGTCTTCTACCTGCCGCGCATCCTCGTGAATGTCGCCGAAGCCGGCAACGAACCGGCGGTGCGGGCGCGACTGCTGCTGATGGGCCGGCGGTTGTACAAGTTCGGGCACAACATGTTCGGTATCGCATTCCTGTTCGGGCTGGTGTTGTGGCAGGGCTGGCGGGTCTTCCCCGCGACCTTGCCGAACGTCGCCGCGGGGATGCACTGGATCGATGCCAAGCTCGGCCTGGTGGCGCTGCTGCTGGCCTATTTCGTCATCGTCGGACGCATGCTCAAGCATGGCGAGAAGGGCGGTGCACTGCCCTCGCCGGTGGCTTTGCGCTGGCTCAATGAACTGCCGGTGCTGCTGCTGCTGGGCGTGATTTTCCTGGTACTCGCCAAGCCGTTTTGATCCGCCTGAAAACCGTCAGGGGCGGCGCGGGAGCTGCCGAGGGCGTTGACCGCGCGCGTGCATGATTTTTCTCGACCGCCGATTTACGTCCAAGGAGTTTTAATCGGGGACCGGTGCGATGATTTCCATTGCGCCGCTTGGTTCCAGCCAGTTCGACATAGGTCCCGGCATACCGCGAGCGCTTGACGCGTTGTGGCAGTACGGGCGTTCCCGGTATTGCGGGTCTCAAAAACTCACCTGCCAGTTCTTTCCGCGCTGATGCGCGGTGCGTATTTCTGCGTTATCCAAAAAGACACGGGACGTGGCCACGGCGTCCCCAGGACGGCCTTTGCCGTTCGTTCCCACGCCCGCTCCCGCGACCGGGGCTGGCCCGGGACCCAGGCCGCGGATGCAATGCGTGGCTGCGGACGGAGGGTGAAGCTGCCCGCGGCACGCGCGCCGCATCCAGGGCCGCCTCGCGCGGCCATCCATCCATGGGGCGAGTCATGAACATCTTTCGCCAAGACGCGTTCGAGGGCCTGAGCCAGGATCCCGCCGTGCGGATCAGGCACGCGGCGCTCGCCGGCGCCGCGCCTGCCGCGTTGGCCATCCTGGAGATATTCCACCCGCACCCGGGCCATCATCTGCTCGCGATGAACGTGCACACCTGGCTGACTGTGCATTACATCCAGGTGCCGCTTTTTGCCCTGTCGGCGTTTTCCGTGGCGGCCCTGGTGGATACGCAAACCGGTGTCTCCGCGCAGCTTTGCCGGATGGCGTTATTCGTTTTCGCCCTGTGCTTCGTGGTTTTCGACACCGCCGCAGGCCTGGTGGTGGGCAGTCTCGTGGAAGCGGCGCATGCTTCCGGGACGCCCGCTGCATGGCAGGCGCCAATCAATGCCGTATGGACACATCCGATCCTGGGAGGGACCAACCATCCCTTGCTGGCGTTGATCGGACGGATGGCGCTTTCGATCGGCACGGCATCGGCCGCCGTGTCGCTGTACTGCGCGGGCCGGCCGTGGCGGCCGGTGCTCCTGCTGGCGCTGTCCGGCTGCGTGATGTACGTGTTTCCCGGGCACTCGTGGCCCGGTGGGCCACTGACCTTCGGTGGCATCGCGGTGGCCGTCGGGTGGCTGCACTGGGTGCGGCCACGCATGACGCTGGCCCAGTGGAACATTCCCGGCCTGGGCAGGAGCTAGGCCGGGACCGACCGGCGCGCCTCTTCAGCGTGCGTGGTATTCGCGATACCACTTGACGAAGCGCGCGACGCCATCCTCGATCGAGGTGTCGGGTGCGTAGCCGACGTCGCGGCGCAGGGCGGACACGTCGGCCCAGGTGTCGGGCACGTCGCCCGCCTGCATCGGCAGCAGGTTCTTCTCGACCGAGCGGCCGAGATTCTGTTCCAGCAGCTCGATGAAGCGCAGCAGCTGTACCGGCTTGTCGTTGCCGATGTTGTACACGCGATAGGGCGCGCTCGAGGTGCCGGGGTTGGGTTGCTCCGGATCGTAGGCCGGATCGGGCTGCGCCGGATGGTCGAGCGCGCGGATCACGCCTTCGACGATGTCGTCGATGTAGGTGAAGTCGCGGCTGTGGTTGCCGTAGTTGAAGACGTCGATCGGCTCGCCGCGGCTGATGCGGTCGGCGAAGAGGATCGGCGACATGTCCGGCCGGCCCCAGGGGCCGTACACGGTGAAGAAGCGCAGACCGGTAGTGGGCAGGCCATAGAGGTGGCTGTAGCTGTGCGCCATCAGCTCGTTGGCCTTCTTGCTGGCCGCGTACAGGCTGACCGGATGGTCGACTGCGTCCTCCACCGCGAACGGCATCTTGCGGTTGGCGCCGTAGACGGAACTGGACGAGGCGTAGACCAGGTGCTGGACCTGGCCGTGGCGGCAGCCTTCGAGGATGTTGAGGAAGCCGTCCAGGTTGCTGCGAACGTAGGCGCGGGGGTTCTTCAGCGAATAGCGCACGCCAGCCTGCGCGGCCAGGTTCACCACGCGCTGCGGCTGGAAATCGGCGAAGGCGCGGTCGACCGCCTCGGCGTCGGCCAGGTCCGCGCGCAGGTGGGTGTAGGCCGGGTGCCCGGCGAACTGCGCCAGGCGCGCTTCCTTCAGCGACGGATCGTAATAGTCGTTGTGGTTGTCGATGCCGAAGACGTCGTCGCCGCGCGCGAGCAGACGCTGGGCGAGTGCGGCGCCGATGAAGCCGGCAGTGCCGGTGACGAGGATGCGCATCCGTTACGGTTCCTGTGGAGGATGGGGAATTCTAGCGGGCTGGACCGTGAGGGCCGGGGCTTGAAACCTTCACGCGCCGGATTCTTCGGCTAGACTAACGATTCTCTGCGGACACGAGGTGGCCCGCGCGTAAGCGCCGGTCGAGCGTGCGACATGGCAACTACCACTCTCCATCGCTGACCTTCCAACGCCTCTGTTTCCGTATACAAAAGGGCGTTTCGCCCTTTTTTTTGATTTTCGGGGTTCCATCCATGATCGAAGTGACTCTCCCGGACGGCAGCAGGAAGCCGTTCGACCATCCCGTGACCGTGCAGGACGTGGCCGCCTCCATCGGCGCCGGCCTGGCCAAGGCGACGCTCGCCGGCAAGGTGGACGGCAAGCTGGTCGACGCCAGCTTCCCGATCGACCATGACGCCCGCGTGGAGATCGTCACCGAGAAGAGCCCCGAGGCGCTGGAGATCCTGCGACACTCCACGGCGCACCTGCTCGCGCAGGCCGTGCAGCGCCTGTATCCGGGTGCGCAGGTCACCATCGGCCCGGTGATCGACAACGGCTTCTACTACGACTTCGCCTATGAGCGGCCGTTTACGCCCGACGATCTGGCGAAGATCGAGGCGGAAATGGAGAAGATCGTCAAGGAGGCACTGCCGGTGTCGCGCGCAGTGAAGTCGCGCGACGAGGCGGTCAAGTTCTTCCGCGACCTCGGAGAGGTCTACAAGGCGGAGATCATCGAATCGATCCCGTCCAACGAGGAACTTTCGCTCTATACCCAGGGCGAGTTCACTGATCTCTGCCGCGGCCCGCACGTGCCCAACACCGGCAAGCTGCGCGCGTTCAAGCTGATGAAGGTGGCCGGCGCCTACTGGCGCGGCGACAGCAACAACGCGATGCTGACCCGCGTCTACGGCACCGCCTGGCTCAACGACAAGGACCTGAAGGCCTACCTGCACCAGCTGGAGGAGGCCGAGAAGCGCGACCATCGCAAGATCGGCAAGGCGCTGGACCTGTTCCACCAGCAGGAAGAGTCCCCCGGCATGGTGTTCTGGCACCCCAACGGCTGGGCGATCTGGCAGCAGGTCGAGCAGTACATGCGCGGCGTGTACCGCAAGAGCGGCTACCAGGAAGTGCGCTGCCCGCAGGTGCTGGACGTGTCGCTGTGGAAGAAGTCCGGCCACTGGGACAACTACGCGGAGAACATGTTCTTCACCGAATCGGAGAAGCACACCTACGCGCTCAAGCCGATGAACTGCCCGGGCCACGTGCAGATCTTCAACAGCGGCCTGCACAGCTACCGCGAGCTGCCGATCCGCTACGGCGAGTTCGGCGGCTGCCACCGCAACGAGCCCTCCGGCGCGCTGCACGGCATCATGCGCGTGCGCGCCTTCACCCAGGACGACGGCCACATTTTCTGCACGCCGGAGCAGATCGAACCGGAGGTGACCGCGTTCCACCAGCAGGCCATGCAGGTCTACGGCGACTTCGGTTTCACCGACATCGCGCTGAAGATCGCGTTGCGCCCGGACAAGCGGATCGGGTCGGAAGAGGTGTGGGATCGCGCCGAGGACGCGCTGCGCAAGGCGCTTTCCTCCGCCGGCGTGCAGTGGGAAGAGCTGCCGGGCGAGGGCGCCTTCTACGGTCCGAAGATCGAGTACCACATGAAGGATTCGATCGGCCGTGCGTGGCAGGTCGGCACCATGCAGGTCGATTTCATGATGCCCGAGCGCCTGGGCGCCGAGTACGTGGACGAGGCCTCGCAGAAGCGCCACCCGGTCATGCTGCACCGCGCCATCGTGGGTTCGATGGAGCGTTTCATCGGCATCCTGATCGAGCACCACGCCGGCAACCTGCCGGCCTGGCTGGCGCCGGTCCAGGCGGCGGTGTTTTCCATTACCGACGCCCAGGCCGGTTATGTACGCGAGGTGACGCAAGCCCTTGTCGACAAAGGCTTCCGCGTCCAGGCCGATTTGCGCAACGAAAAAGTCGGCTATAAAATCCGCGAGCATACGTTGCAGAAGGTCCCTTACCTGCTCGTGGTCGGTGACCGCGAGAAGGAAGCGGGGGCCGTTTCCGTGCGTACCCGTTCGGGCGAGGATCTGGGCAGCATGCCGCTGGCCGCCTTCGTCGAACGACTTCAGGCCGAAACGCGGCGTTGATGTTCGCCGTGGCCTAATTCAACAACTCTTCTGGAGGATAGTGGTATCGCTACCACCGACAACAAGGGCAATCGCCGTAACCTCGAAATCCGCGTGCCGCGCGTGCGCGTGATCGGCGCCGACTCGGAACAGCTGGGCATCCTGACCCGCGACGAGGCGCTGGCCATGGCGCAGGAAGCAGGCATGGATCTGGTCGAGATCCAGCCCAACGGCGACCCGCCGGTCTGCCGCATCATGGACTACGGCAAGTTCAAGTTCGAAGCCCAGAAGAAGGCATCGGCCGCCAAGAAGAAGCAGAAGCAGGTCGAGATCAAGGAAGTGAAGTTCCGTCCGGTCACGGACGTGGGCGACTACCAGATCAAGCTGCGCAACATGCTTCGCTTCCTGGAAGAGGGCGACAAGGTCAAGGTCACCATCCGCTTCCGCGGTCGCGAGATGTCCCACCAGGACCTGGGCCAGAACCTGGCGAAGAAGATCCAGGAGGACGTCGGCGACAACGGCCAGGTGGAATCCTTCCCGAGGCTGGAAGGGCGCCAGATGGTCATGATGATCGGACCCAAGAAAAAGCAGTAAGGAAAAAGGCGGTCGCGATGGCCGCCTTTTTTTTGCTTTGCTTTTGAACCCGCTCCCCTTCGGTGAGAGGGCAGGGTGACCGGTCGGCTCGCTGGAAAAGCGGGGCGAGGTTGCTTGAGAAAGGCCCTGCCTTGGAATAAGTCCCCCGCAAGAGCGGCCCCTCACCCCAACCCTCTCCCCGGAAGGGAGAGGGAGCGGATCGAGCTCAGCTTTCGAAGCGCACCAATACCGCGTCCGCCTCGACGAACTCGCCCTGGGTCGCGCTGACGCTATCGATGATGCCGGCGCGCGGTGCCTTGAGCGCCAGTTCCATCTTCATCGCCTCCATCACGAGCAGTTCCTGGCCCTCCTCGACGCTGTCGCCGGGCTTGGCCTTGACCAGCACGATGCGCCCGGGCATCGGCGCGACGACCTGGTTGCCGCCGGCGGTTTCGCTCGAGGCCCAGGCGAAGGCGGGAGCGCGCACGAAGCGGTAACGGCGGCCGTCGGCGTCGTGCAAAAGGACGCGGGTTTCGTCCACCAGCGCGCCCAGGCGCTGGGCCTCGCCGTCGAAGCGGGCGCTCAGCGCGTCGGGTTCCAGGCGCGCACCGTGGACCTCGCAGGCCGCCTCGCCCTGCTCCAGTCGATAGTCGCCCCCATGCCCGTGGGCCGCGACCTCGTAGCGCTGCTCGTGCAGTGACAGCGCCACCACGCGCTTGCCGGCGTGACCGATGCGCCAGGCATCGGCGCTGGCCCAGGGCGAGTGCGGGTCGGCGGCGCTGGCGGATACGCTGCGCTCTTCCTGCAGCAGCGCCGCGGTGGCGGCGGCGAACAGCACGCGGTCGGCCGGCCCCGCGCCGCCTTCGAGGAACTCGTCCAGGTGCCGGTCCAGGTAACCGGTATCGATGGTTCCCTCGACCACGGAGGGATGGCGCGCCAACCGCTCGAGAAAGGCGATATTGGACTTCGGTCCGACGATCTCGCACTGGGCCAGCGCCTCGCGCAGCCGCTCCAGCGCCTTGGGCCGTTCAGTGTCCCAGACGATCAGCTTGGCGATCATCGGATCGTAGAAGATGGTGACGGTGTCGCCTTCGACCACGCCGCCGTCAATGCGTACGTGCTTCGACGGTGAAGGCAGGCGCAAGCGCACCAGCTTGCCGGAGCCGGGCAGGAAGTTCTGCTCGGGGTCTTCGGCGTACAGGCGCACTTCGATGGCGTGGCCGTGCGCCTGGATCTGTTCCTGCTCGAGCGGCAGCGGCTGGCCGGCGGCCACGCGCAGCTGCCATTCGACCAGGTCCAGGCCCAGCGTTTCCTCGGTGACCGGGTGTTCGACCTGCAGGCGCGTGTTCATCTCCATGAAGAAGAACTCGCCATCGGCGCCGACGATGAATTCCACCGTGCCCGCGCCGACGTAGTCGACCGCCCTCGCCGAAGCCACCGCCGCTTCACCCATGGCGCGACGGCGCTCCGGGGTCAGGAAGGGCGAGGGCGTCTCTTCCAGCACCTTCTGGTAGCGCCGCTGCGAAGAGCACTCGCGCTCGTTCAGGTGAATCACGTTGCCCAGCGTGTCGCCGAACACCTGGAACTCGATGTGACGCGGATGTTCGACGTAGCGTTCCAGGATCACCCGCGTGTCGCCGAAGGCGTTGGCCGCCTCGCGCTGGGCCGAGGCCAGCGCGTCAGCGAACTCGCCTTCGCCGCGGACGATGCGCATGCCCTTGCCGCCACCGCCGGCCGCCGCCTTGATCATCAGCGGGAAGCCGGTCTTGCGCGCCTGCTCGGCCAGATGGGCGGGCTCCTGGTTCTCGCCGTGGTAGCCCGGCACCAGCGGCACGTCGTGCTTTTCCATCAGCGCCTTGGCGGCCGCCTTGGAACCCATCGCATCGATGCTCTCGGGCTTGGGGCCGATGAACACGATGCCGGCCTCGACACAGGCGCGGGCGAAGCCGGTGTTCTCGGACAGGAAACCGTAGCCGGGATGGATCGCCTGGGCGCCGGTCTTTTTCGCCACCTCCAGGATGGTGTCGCCGCGCAGGTAGGAGTCGGCCGGGCGCGGGCCGCCGATCGGCCAGGCCTCGTCGGCCAGCCGCACATGCCGGGCGTCCTTGTCGGCCTCCGAATACACCGCGATGGTGTGGATACCGAGGCGACGGCAGGTGCGGATCACGCGGCAGGCGATCTCGCCGCGGTTGGCAATCAGTACGCGCTCGAACATGCAGGGTTGTCCCCAAGTCGATGCAAAGCCCGCGAAATTAACAGATATGCCGTGTGTAGCCGATGCGCAGCGCAGCACAGGCTCGGCCGGGGAGGGCTATCATTGCCGGTCGCCGTCCGACTACCTGCAGGAGCGCACCCTGTGCGCGAACGGGAGCACGGCGGTCGCGCACTGGGTGCGCTCCTACAAGAAGCCCTGCGAGGCATGCCTTGAAGAAGTCCGATTTCGATTTCGACCTCCCCCCCGAGCTGATCGCCCAGGCACCGTTGCCGGAGCGTTCGGCCAGCCGCCTGCTGTGGATGGACCCGGTGGCCCGCGCGCTGGAAGACCGCCAGTTCCGCGACCTGCCGTCCTTCCTGCGCCCCGGCGACATGCTGGTGTTCAACGACACCCGCGTGCTGCCGGCGCGGCTGTACGGGCGCAAGGAATCCGGCGGCGCGGTGGAGATCCTGATCGAGCGCGTCACCGGCGCGCACGAGGCGACCGTGCAACTGGGCGTGAGCAAGAAGCCGAAGGAGGGCGGCCGCATCGAGCTGGGGGACGGCAGCCATGCCACGGTGCTGGGCCGTGACGGGGCGTTCTTCAAGCTGCGTTTCGAGTCGCCCGAGCCGCTGGAAAAGCTGCTTGCGAGGCTGGGCGAGATGCCGCTGCCGCCCTACATCGAGCGCCACGCCGATGCCTCGGACCTGGAACGCTACCAGACCGTCTACGCCCGTGAACCGGGGGCGGTCGCCGCGCCTACCGCCGGCCTGCATTTCGACGAGGTGCTGCTCGAGCGCCTGCGGGGGCAAGGCGTGGACACCGGCTACGTAACGCTGCACGTAGGCGCAGGCACCTTCCAGCCGGTGCGCGTGGATGACATCCACCAGCACACCATGCATCGCGAGTGGCTCAACGTGGGGGCCGCATTGGTGGAGAAGATGCGCCGCACGCGCGCGGCCGGCGGCCGGGTGATCGCGGTGGGCACGACCGTGGTGCGGGCGCTGGAGAGCGCCACGATCGACGGGCAGGTGCATCCCTTTGCCGGGGAAACGCAGATCTTCATCTTTCCCGGCTATCGCATCACCAGCATCGATGGCCTGATCACCAACTTCCATTTGCCGCAGTCGACCTTGCTGATGCTGGTGTCGGCGCTCGCCGGGCGGGAGTTCGTGCTGGAGGCGTACCGGCATGCGGTGAAGGAGCGGTACCGGTTCTTCTCCTATGGGGACGCGATGCTGATCCTGCCGCGCGCTTAGTTCCCTCTCCCCTCCGGGGAGAGGGTTAGGGTGAGGGGTCGGGGCTCGCCTTGTGGCGCCTCAGGGCCACGCTTCGAACCACCTCACCCGCAAGACCCGCCCCTTACCCCAGCCCTCTCCCGGAGGGGAGCGGGGGAAAAACGCGATAATCCCTCGATGACCTCCATGAAATTCGAACTGCTCGCCCGCGACGGCGCGGCCCGCCGCGGCCGCCTGGCCTTCCCCCGCGGCACCATCGAAACCCCCGCCTTCATGCCCGTGGGCACCTACGGCTCGGTGAAGGCGATGACCCCGCGCGACCTCAAGGAACTGGGCGCCGAGATCATCCTGGGCAACACCTTCCACCTGTACCTGCGGCCCGGCCTTCAGATCGTGGAGAAGTTCGGTGGCCTGCACCGCTTCATCGGCTGGGACAAGCCGATCCTCACCGACTCGGGCGGGTTCCAGGTGTTCTCGCTGGCGCACAAGCGCAAGCTGGCCGAGGAGGGCGTGACCTTCGCCTCGCCGGTGGACGGCTCCAAGGTGTTCCTGTCGCCCGAAGTGTCGATGAAGATCCAGACGGTACTGGACTCGGACATTGCCATGATCTTCGACGAGTGCACGCCCTATCCGGCGACCGAGAAGCAGGCGGCCGATTCGATGGAAATGTCGCTGCGCTGGGCCGAACGCTCGCGCCGCGCCTTCGACGAGCTGGACAACCCCAATGCGCTGTTCGGCATCCTGCAGGGCGGCGTGTACGAGCCGCTGCGCCGCCGCTCGGCCGAGGGCCTGGTCGGCATCGGCTTCGACGGCTATGCGGTAGGTGGCCTGGCGGTAGGCGAGCCGGAGGCCGAGCGCAATCACACGCTGGACTTCACCGTGGGCCTGCTGCCGCAGGACAAGCCGCGCTACCTGATGGGCGTTGGTCGGCCGGAGGACATCGTCGAGGCCGTGCGGCGCGGCATCGACATGTTCGACTGCGTGATGCCGACCCGCAATGCGCGCAACGGCTTTTTGTTCGTGCCCGAGGGCACCCTGCGCATCCGCAACGCCAGGTATGCCGACGACACCCGGGTGATCGAAGAAGGCTGCGACTGCTACGCCTGCGCGAACGGCTTCTCGCGCGCCTACCTGCGTCACCTGGACCGGTGCAACGAGATGCTTGCCAGCACGCTTGCCACGCACCATAACCTGCGCCACTACCAGCGGCTGATGGCCGGGTTGCGCGAAGCGATCGCCGTCGGGGCGCTGGAAAGCTTCGTTGCCGCGTTCTACGCCCGCCGCCAGCGGGGCGCGGCATAGGATCTCTTGTAGGAGCGCCCTTGGGCGCGACCGCCATGTCGGCCGAGCCTACAACCCCAGCGATGGCTGGATTGCGGTCGCGCCCAAGGGCGCTCCTACAAGGTCGATGCGGGGAGGCCGGGAACTTCCCTCTAGGCCTGCTTACCAAGGCGCGGCGCTTGCAAACGCCGCGCTGCGCCGCCATGCAGGGACGCGTGAAGCCGCCGTGCATGCCCTTGGGGTGCATGGCATAATCCAAGACCTTTTTCTGGCGTGGAACGGAAATTCCTGTCCGCGCCGCTACTTGCAGGATGAAACGATGAGCTTCCCGATGTCCCTGGTGATCGCCCAGGCCGCCCCCGCCGCCGCGCCGGGCAACCCGCTTTTCAGCTTCCTGCCCCTGATCGCGCTGTTCGTCATCTTCTACTTCCTGATGATCCGGCCGCAGATGAAGCGCCAGAAGGAACACCGCACCATGGTCTCGGCGCTGGCCAAGGGCGACGAAGTGGTCAGCAACGGCGGCATCGCCGGGCGCGTGGACGAGGTGGGCGAGAGCTTCCTGACGGTCGAGATCGCGCCGAACGTCAAGATCAAGCTGCAGAAGGGCGCCATCTCCCAGGTGCTGCCCAAGGGCACGCTGAAGTCGTCCTGACATCCGGGCCAGCCAAGGCCATCCGCCGCGGCTTCAGGGGCCGCGGCCTTCGAAGTAACGAGAAACGGGCTTCCCAGGCATGAGTGACTTTCCACGCTGGAAATACGCGCTGGTCGCGTTGGTATTGCTGTTCGGCATCATCTACGCGCTGCCCAACGCCTTCCCGCCGGTACCGTCGGTGCAGGTGCTCGCCACCCACGGCGCGCCGCTCGACGCCTCGGTCAAGCAGAAGGTCGCCGGCGCGCTGACGGCGCAGAAGGTGGCCTACAGCGGGCTGGCGATCGAGGGCGACCACCTGGTGGCCGACTTCCCCAACGCCGATGTGCAGGCCAAGGCGGCCGACGTCATCAAGGGTGCGCTGGGTGACAACTACACCGTCGCGCTCAACCTGGCCTCGACCGTGCCGGGCTGGCTGCGTGCCATCCACGCCAATTCCATGCCGCTGGGCCTGGACCTGCAGGGCGGCGTGCACTTCCTGATGGAGGTGGACCAGAACGCGGTAGTCGACAAGCAGGAGGAGCGCTACGCCGACGACATCCGCAGCCTGCTGCGGGAGAAGAACATCCGTTACGAGTCGGTGAGCCGCAACGCCCAGCGCGGGCAGGGCATCAGCGTGGTCTTGCGCTCGGCCGCCGACCGCAGCGCCGCCGCCGATGCGATCGCCACCGAATATCCCGACCTGGTGGTACAGGACGGCGCCAGCACCGGCGACCGGTTCCTGCTAACCGCCACGGTCAAGCCCGAGAAGCTGCGCGAGCTCGCGCTGGCCACCATCCGCCAGAACACCGCGACGCTGCGCAACCGCATCAACGCGCTGGGCGTGTCCGAGCCGCTGATCCAGCAGCAGGGCGAAGACCAGATCGTGGTGGAACTGGCCGGCGTGCAGAACCCCGCCGAGGCCAAGAAGGTGATCGGCGCCATTGCCACGCTGGAATACCGCGCGGGCATCGGCTATCCGGGCGATCCGCGTGCCGTAGAGGCCGCGCGCACCGGCAACGTGCCGCCGGACGCCAACCTCTACTACGAGCGGGGCACCAACCGGCCGGTGCTGGTCTCCAAGCGCATCATCGCTACCGGCGACGAACTGGTGGATGCCGCCTCCGGCGTGGACCAGCAGAGCGGCACGCCCAAGGTGGACGTGACGCTGAGCGCCTCGGGTGCCAAGAAGATGCTCGACTTCACCAGCGCCAACGTCGGCAAGCCGATGGCGGTGGTGTACGTGGAAACCGTCTACGACACCAAGATCGTCGACGGCAAGGAAGTGCACATTCCGCACACCACCCAGGAGGTCATCAGCGACGCGACCATCCAGGGCGTGTTCGGCAAGCAGTTCCAGACCACCGGCCTGAACAGCCCCAAGGAAGCCTCCGAGCTTGCGCTGCTGCTCAAGGGCGGCTCGCTGGCCGCGCCGATGAACATCGCCTCGCAGTCGGTGATCGGCCCGAGCATGGGCCAGGACAACATCGAGAAGGGCCTGCGCGCGGTGCTGCTGGGGCTGGGGCTTGTGCTGCTGGCCGCGGCGATCTACTACCACCTGTTCGGCCTGGTGGCGGACATCGCCCTGTTCTTCAACCTGGTGATCCTGGTCGCGGTGATGTCAATGATCGGCGTGACCCTGACCATGCCGGGCATTGCCGGCATCGTGTTGACGCTGGGCATGGCGATCGACGCCAACGTGCTGATCTGCGAACGCGTGCGCGAGGAGCTGCGCAATGGCTCCAGCCCGCACGCGGCCATCCGCGCCGGCTACGACAAGGCCTGGTCGACCATCCTGGACGCCAACGTCACCCACCTGATCGCGGCGCTGGCGCTCACCACGATGGGCTCGGGCCCGATCAAGGGCTTCGGCGTGACGCTGCTGATCGGCATCCTGACCTCAATGTTCACCTCGGTCACCGTGACCCACGCGATCACCGCGCTGATCCACGGCAACCGCAAGCTCAAGACCCTTTCGGTGTAAGGGCGGGACGGCAATGGAAATCTTCAACCACAACAGCAACGTTCCCTTCCTGCACTGGCGCAAGATCAGCATCGTCATCGCGGCGCTGCTGATGATCGCCTCGGTGGGCCTGCTGCTCACCCGCGGCCTCAACTACGGCCTGGATTTCACCGGCGGTATCTCGGTCGAGGTCAAGTACGACCGCACGATCGACATCGGTGACGTGCGCCAGGCGCTCGATGAGGCCGGCATCGAGAACCCGGTGGTGCAGAGCCTGGGCGGTTCGCGCCAGGTGCTGATCCGCCTGCAGCCGAAGGCCGACGGCAAGGGTGGCGCGGCCGCGCCGGGCGAAGGTGCCTCGGCGCGCGCCGACAAGGTCGCCGCCGCCGTCATGGCCGCGCTCAAGAAGCGGCGCCCGGACGCGGTGGAGAGCAGCCACAGCTTCGTCAGTCCGCAGGTCGGCGACGAGCTCAAGAGCGACGGCTCGATCGCCGCGATCTTCGTGATCATCGGCATCGGCGTGTATCTGTGGATCCGCTTCGAGCGCCGGTTCGCCATCGCGGCGTTGCTCACCGAGGTGCACGACACGCTGGTCACCCTGGGCGTGATCTCGCTGGTGCAGCGCGAGTTCGACCTGACCGTGCTGGCGTCCGTGCTGGCGGTCATCGGCTATTCGATCAACGACAAGGTGGTGGTGTTCGACCGTATCCGCGAGCTGTTCCGCCTGGCCCGAAAGGCCGATCCGGAGGAGATCCTCAACCGGTCGATCAATACCACGCTGTCGCGAACCATCATCACTTCGCTGTTCACCGGCATCACCATGGCGGCGCTGTACTTCTTCGGCGGCCCGCAGGTGCACGGTTTTGCGATCACCATGCTGATCGGCATCGTGGTGGGCACGCTGTCCTCGATCTTCGTGGCCAGCCCGATCCTGCTGTGGCTGGGGGTGTCCAAGAAGGACCTGATGCCGCAGACCAGGGACAACCCGGAGCTTGCGCGGCGGCCCTGAGGTGCCTGTGTCTTTCGGAAAAAGCCCGGCCCCGTGCCGGGCTTTTTCGTTGGCCGTCGCGGGATCGGAGGGTTCCGGGGCAAGCCGCGACCCTGATTCCGTCCGCACCTTCGAGCGTTCAATTTTTCCGCCGGCCGACCGATAACCCGGGGTGATCGCAAGGCGTCGCGCGCCCGGAGTGGGAAATGCTGGTTCTGGTAGGAACGTTGGTCGTCATCGGCTGCGTGCTCGGCGGCTATGTGATGTCGCATGGACAGCTGATGGCGCTGTGGCAGCCCTATGAGCTGCTGATCATCTTCGGGGGCGCGATCGGCGCCTTTCTCACGGCCAATTCCAGCAAGGTGGTCAAGGCGGCGCTGAGCGAGACGGCGGCGCTGGTGAAGGGCCCGACCTACAAGAAGCAGGACTACGTGGACCTGCTGGCGCTGCTGTACGACATCTTCGGCGTCATGCGAAAGGAAGGCGTGCTGGGGATGGAATCGCACATCGAGGATCCGCAATCGAGCGCGGTGTTCTCGGCCTATCCGCGGCTGCTGCGCGAGCACCACCTGGTCGAGTTCATCACCGACTGCCTGCGCCTGATCGTGGGCGGCAGCATGGAGCCGCACGAGCTGGAGGCACTGCTGGACGCCGAGGTCGAGAACCACCACCACGAGGCCGAAGCGCCGGCGCAGGCGGTGGCCAAGATGGCCGACGCGTTGCCCGGCTTCGGCATCGTCGCGGCGGTGCTCGGCATCGTCACGACCATGTCCAACCTGGGCGGCGACACCTCGCGCATCGGCGAGCACATTGCCGGCGCGCTGGTGGGCACTTTCCTGGGCATTCTCCTGTGCTATGGCTTCATCGGACCGGTTGCGGCCGCCATGGAAAGCCGCGTGCGCGAGGACGGCAAGGCGTTCGAGTGCGTCAAGGTGGCGTTGCTGGCCAACCTGCGCGGCTACAACCCGAAAGTCTCGGTGGAGTTCGCGCGCAAGGCGCTCTCGGCGCATGCGCGGCCGAATTTCCAGGATCTCGAGGATCACCTCAAGGGCGCTCGCGCCGGGGCCGGCGCATGAGCGAGGGAGGCGGCCCGCCCATCATCATCAAGCGGGTGAAGAAGCAGGCGCACGGCCACCATGGCGGCGCCTGGAAGGTGGCCTACGCCGACTTCGTCACGGCGATGATGGCGTTCTTCCTGGTGATGTGGATCCTGGGCGCGGGCACGCGCGAGCAGAAGGCGGCGATTTCGGAGTACTTCAGGAACCCCAGCATGACCCCGGGCAACGCGACGATCGCACCGCCGGGCCGCATGGGCCCCGGTGGCGCGAGCGACGCCGCCGTGCAGCTGGGCGGAGCGATGGATCTTTCGCACGGTCCCGGCAAGGACCGGCACAACGGCCCTTCCGCGCCGGTGTCCAAGGAGGCCATCGAAAAGCGCGCGCGTGAACAGGAGAAGGCGCGCCTGCAGGAGTTGATGCAGCAGCTGCATGCCGCGATCCAGAACAGCCAGGCACTGGCGCCGTTCAAGGACCAGCTGCTGCTGGACATCACCTCCGAAGGGCTGCGCATCCAGATCGTCGACAAGCTCAACCGCCCGATGTTCGACCTGGGCAGCGCGCAGTTGAAGGACTACACCCGTGCCATCCTGGGCGAGCTGGGCACCTTCATCAACCGCGTGCCGAACCGGATCAGCATCACCGGGCACACCGACGACGCGCCCTACGCCAACGAGCGCGACTACAGCAACTGGGAACTCTCCACCGACCGCGCCAATGCGGCGCGGCGCGCCTTGCTGACCGGTGGCATGCAGAAGGGCAAGACCGCCCGCGTGGTCGGGCTGGCCGCCTCGGTGCCGCTGGACAAGATGCACCCGGACAATCCGATCAACCGTCGCATCAGCATCATCGTGATGACCAGGGAGGCCGAGGCCGCGGCCTTGTCGCAGGACGTGGTCGACAGCCGGCCCTCCCAGGACAAGGAACAGCCCACGGCTTCGGTGCTGGCACCGACTACGCCGGCGGCGCATGCAGTTCCGGCTTCCGTGGCGCCGGCGGAAACCATGCCCGCGGGCGAGGCCATGCCGGCCGCGCCGATGGCCGCCACGGCGCTACCGGTGCCGCCGACGTTGCGACCGGCGGGTCGCTAGACGCCCGGCGGCCGGCATAGTCGCCATTTCTCGGCGCCGGTTGCCGGTTGCCGGTTACCGGGTGTTGCGTGGCGCCCATGGCGGCGGATCGAGGCGTTTCACCGAATGCTGGCACCGCCTGCACCCTCCAGCAGCCATGGGCGATGCACTGGTCTTGCGCGACCAACCTGTGCGAACGCTGGTGGCTGGCGGTGGGGATTCGGTCGCCGCGACGGCTGCGACTTGCCCCGCCGATGACCGCTGCCTAGGCCCAGGCCCGTCGCGGCTCGCGGACAGGCGGGTAATAGGCGAACACGTGGTTCTGGCTGCCGTAGAAGTCCATGTCCTCGATGTGCTCGCCCCCGAGCCGTTCGGCCACGCGGTCGGACGCTTCGTTGCCGATGCGTACCAGGCTGATCACACGCGATGCGTGCAACTGGTTCCAGGCGAACTCGAGGATGGCGTGGCCCGCCTCGGTGGCGTAGCCGCGATGGCGGAACTCCGGCTTGAGCATCCAGCCCAGTTCCAGGTCCGGCCAGCCCTCCGGATACATCAGGCCGGCGCGACCGGCGAACTGGCCCGTGTCCCTCAGTTCCAGCGCCCACATGCCACAGCCGCGCAGCTCCCAGTGCCCCAGCAGCATGGCCAGCGAGCGCCAGGCGCCGGTGCGGTCCAGCGGCTGGCCGTCGCCGATCCAGCGGGTGCTGTCCGGGTCGGCGAGCATGGCGGCGTAGTCGTCGAAGTGGCGCGCGGTCAACGCGGTCAGGCGCAGGCGCGGCGTTTCGAGGGTGGGAATATTGGACATCGTCGTCGGTACAGCAGCCGTTACCTGAGCAATCGGCTCAGCGCACGCGTACTTGAGGCCAGGCTCTCGGCCCATTCGTACCCGACGATCTTCTCACCGGTGGCGGTGTCGATAAAGTCTTCGGCCTGTCCCGGCGGCAGCAGGTGCCGGTAGTCCACGGTGAGCTCGGTGCCGGCCGGCAGGTCGGCCAGTGCGAACACGAACCCCAGGTGCCACAGGCCGGTCGGTTCGAAGCTGTGGTTGATGTAGCACTCGTCGGGCCATTCGGGCGAGAGCGTGTAGCGATCCTCGAACCAGCGTGCGCTGGCGTAAGCCATCTCGGGACGTGCGGCCAGGTCGGCGGCGCTCCAGGTGTGGTCGATCGCGTCCGGCGCGGTGATGATGCGCCCGGCGGCCACGTCCTCGTCCAGGAACAGGCCCTTGCCGGCGCCGCCGATGGTGGAGGCGGCAATGCGGTAGCGCGGAAGGATCATGGCGTGCCGGTGGCGTGGAAAGCGCGCGAGTGTAGCGCAAGCGCGTCGCCGCGCTGCCTGCGCGGAAGCCGGCCCGGCAGGTGCCACGGGGTGCCCGTCCCTGGGCGGTGGCCTGCCACTGCCATGGCTGGGAGAGCGCTCCGCGCTCCTGAGGCGGTTGGAGAGAGGAAGTGTCGGCGGGGTTTGCCTTCCTCTCCCCAACCTTTTCCCGGGCGTCGCCCGGAAAAGCGAGACGATCTGCCGCCGATCAGCCCTTGGCGGCGGCCTTGGCCTTGTGGTGCGCGCTCTTCTTCGCCTCCGCCTTGGGCGGCGGCAGGTCGCCGCTGAAGCGGATGGCGTCGTGGTTGCGCTCGAGCGTGCCCTTGCCGATGCCCTTGACCTGGGCCAGGTCCTCCACGCGCTTGAACGGGCCGTGCGCCTTGCGCCAGGCGACGATCGCCTGCGCCTTGGACTGGCCGATGCCGTCCAGCGACTTGGCGATGGTGGCGGCGTCGGCCTTGTTGACGTTCACCGGCGTGGCGGCGAATGCCGGCAGCGCCAACGAGGCCGCGAAGGCCAGTGCGACGAGCAGTGGGCGGAACTTCGACTGCATGGGTTTTCCCTCCCTCAGGATGCGTTGGACGGCACCGTTGCCGTCGGGAAAGTGTGGCCGCGCCCACGGCTCGGGGCAGTCGGCCAGGAGCGTTGCGTTCGGGCAGGTTGGGTCGCCCGCGCCTGTGGGCCATGGCCGACGCGGTGTGGGCCGTGACGGGCCCTTCCGGTGCGGCTGGTACACTAGACGGCTTCCCCGTATGTATTGAAGGAGTCTCGCCCATGGATACCGCGCGCCTGTCCGGCTTCATCGGTGGCTTGTGGGACGACGAGATCGTGCCGAAGCTCGTCGAGTACATCCGCATCCCCAACAAGTCGCCGATGTTCGACGCGCAGTGGGCCGAGCACGGTTACATGGACCAGGCGGTGGCGCTGCTGGAGGGCTGGGCGCGCGGCAAGCTGGCTGCGCTCAAGGGCGCCACGCTCGAGGTGGTGCGCCTGCCGGGGCGCACGCCGCTGATCTACATCGACGTGCCGGCCACGCTGCCCGGTTGCGAGGACACCGTGGTGCTCTACGGCCACCTCGACAAGCAGCCGGAAATGACCGGCTGGGCCGAAGGCCTGGGCCCGTGGACGCCGGTGATCAGGGGCGACAAGCTCTACGGCCGCGGCGGTGCGGATGACGGCTACGCCATGTTCGGCTCGCTCGCCGCCTTGCTGGCGCTGGCCGAGCAGAACGTGCAGCACGCCCGCTGCGTGATCATGATCGAGGCGTGCGAGGAGTCCGGCAGCTACGATCTGCCGCATTACGTGGACCATCTGGCCGCGCGCATCGGCAACCCCTCGCTGGTGGTGTGCCTGGACTCGGGCTGCGGCAACTACGACCAGCTCTGGCTGACCACCTCGCTGCGCGGCATGACCGGCGGCGAGCTGACCGTGCAGGTGCTGGAGGAGGGCGTGCACTCGGGCGATGCCTCGGGCGTGGTCCCGTCCAGCTTCCGCATCCTGCGCGAGATCCTCTCGCGGCTGGAGGACCCGGCTACCGGCAAGATCAAGCCGGAAGAGCTGTACGTGGAGATCCCGGCGCAGCGCATCGAGCAGGCGCGCCGCTCCACCGAGGTGCTCGGCGAGGCGGTGTACGACAAGTTCCCGTTCGTCGAGGGCATGCAGCCGGTCACCACGGATCTGGTGGAGCTGGTGCTCAACCGCACCTGGCGCCCGCAGCTGGCGGTCACCGGCGTCGGCGGCATGCCGGCGCTGGAAAGCGCGGGCAACGTGCTGCGTCCGTTCACCGCGGTCAAGCTCAGCCTCCGCGTGCCGCCGACGCTCAACGGCGCCAAGGCCGGCAAGTTCCTCAAGGAGCTGCTGGAGAAGGACCCGCCCTACGGCGCCAAGGTCAGCTTCAAGCTGGAGAAGGACGGCAGCGGCTGGAACGCGCCGCAACTGTCGGCGTGGCTGGAGAAGGCCGTGGCCGAGGCGTCCGAGCACTACTTCGGCGCGCCGGCGGCCTACATGGGCGAGGGCGGCTCGATCCCGTTCATGGGCATGCTGGGAGAGAAGTTCCCGCAAGCGCAGTTCCTGATCACCGGCGTGCTGGGCCCGCATTCCAACGCACATGGCCCGAACGAGTTCCTGCACATCCCGACCGGCAAGAAGGTCAGCATGGTGGTGGCCGAGGTGGTCGCCCGCCACGGCGAGCAGGCCCGCAAGGGCTGATCCCATGGCGGCCCCGGCCGATACGCTTGCCACGCGCTGGGCCGAGGTCCGCGCGCGCGTCGATGCGGCCTGCCGCGCCGCCGGGCGCAACCCGGCGGACGTGGCCATCCTGCCGGTCAGCAAGACTTTCCCGCCGGAGGTGGTGCGCGAGGCAGCGGCGCTGGGCCTGTCCCGCTTCGGTGAGAACAAGGTGCAGGAATTGCGCGAGAAGACCGCCGCGCTGGCCGACCTGGCGCTCGAGTGGGTGTTGATCGGCCACCTGCAGACCAACAAGGCCAGGGACGTGGCGCGGCTGGCCAGCGAGGTGCAGTCGCTCGACCGGCCGGAACTGGCCGACGCATTGCACCGCCGCCTGGAGACCGAAGGCCGCACGCTCGACGTGCTGGTGCAGGTCAAGACCTCGCCCGAGGAAAGCAAGCACGGCCTGCCGCCGGAAGCGCTGCCGGGTTTCCTCGACCGCCTGCGCGATTACCCCACGCTGCGGGTGCGCGGGCTGATGACCATGGCCGTGCAGTCGGACGATGCCGAGGCCGTACGCGCCTGTTTCCGCCGGCTGCGCGAGTTGCGCGATGCCGCGGCGGGGCGGGGGCATGCGTTGCCGCGCCTGTCGATGGGAATGAGCGGGGATTTCCCGCTGGCCATCGCCGAAGGGGCCACCGAGGTGCGCATCGGCACTGCGATTTTCGGGCGGCGCTGATCCTGCTCTTCCGGGAGGAGCGCACCCTGTGCGCGACCGCCGATGTATCCCGTCGCGCACAGGTGCGCTCCTGCAGGAGGCGCCGCCTGCCTGGCTCCTGTGCTCCCAGTCACACGCCTGTGTGAACGTTCTGAAACGCCAGGGTCTACTTAACGTCAATCCAACATCCAGGCGGAAGGCCTTTGCTAACGTCGACCCCCTCGCCAAGCCGCCACGGCGGCCCTGGCCAAGCCCCGACCTGCAAAGGGATTTTCCTGCATGCCCTGCCAGCGCCTGATCGCAACCGCCGCCCTGTTTGCCGCGTTGCTTGCGATCGCGCCTGCGCATGCCGCCGAACGCACGATCCCGACGCCGGCCGTCACCCCGCTGCTGGCCCCATTGCCGCTGGCCAACCTGGCGCCGGCGCTGGCCCAGGCCACGCTGCCGGCCGATCCGGCTGCGCTGGCGCCGGTGCAGGCGCAGGATGAGGGTCCCGTCGACGAAGCTACGCGCCTGCGCCAGGCGCTGGTCGCGCTGGCCATGCAGCTGCGCGACGTGCGCTACGTCCGTGGCGGCCGTTCGCCGGCGACCGGCTTCGATTGCAGCGGCTTCGTCCGCTACGTATTCGCCCATGCGATCGGCCTGAATCTGCCCGCCAATTCGGCGCGGCAGTTCCTCGCCGGTGTCAAGGTCAAGCGCGGCGACATGCAGCCGGGCGACCTGGTGTTCTTCCACACCCGCGGCAAGAAGCGCATCTCGCATGTGGGCATCTACCTGGACAACGGGCGCTTCATCCACTCGCCCTCGGCGGGCAAGTCGGTGGAGGTCTCCAGCCTCGACGAGGCCTACTGGGCCAAGCGGTTCGCCGGTGCGCGCCGTCCCGAGGGCATCGCGCAGAACGGTTGAAGGGAAACACCACGGGGGTTTCCGCAGTCGGGCCGCCAACAGGCGGCCTTTTTTCTTGGCGAACCGGATGACGCTCGGCCCTTCGGTTTCGGCCTACGGCCTATGCGCAGGGCGGACGGCGGGGTGCATGTCCGCACCGGATTGCAGACCGAGCCGCTCGTCTCGAGCCACGCTGCAGGCCAAAGCCCGCACACTCCGGAGCCGAGGCCTTCGCGCGGTCGCGTTTGCGTTACCCTCACGAGGTTCCCATCGGATTGCCCATGCCTTTCCAGCTCCCGCCCGTCACCCGCAACCTGCTCATCGCCAACGTCGCGGTCTACCTGCTGCAGATGCTGCTGGGGGACGTGCTCGTCATGCACTTCGCGCTGTGGCCGTGGGGCCCCGACCATTTCCTGCCCACGCCCGACGGCATGGTCGCGATCGGCTTCCGCCCGTGGCAGCTGGTCAGCTATGCCTTCATGCACGGCGGCTTCGAACACATCGCCTTCAACATGCTCGCGCTCTACATGTTCGGCGGCCCGATCGAGCGGCTGTTCGGCGGTCGCGAGTTCCTGCTGTATTACTTCGTCTGCCTGATCGTGGCGGCGCTGGCGCAACTGGTGGTGGTGCAGTGGTTCACCCACGGCTTCTATCCCACGCTGGGCGCCTCCGGTGCCATCTTCGGCGTGCTGCTGGCCTTCGGCATGATGTACCCGCACGAGAAGATGATGCTGATCTTCCTGCCCATTCCGATGCCCGCCTGGCTGTTCGTGACCGGCTACGCCGTGATCGAGCTGTTCCTGGGCGTGACCGGTACGCAGGCCGGCGTGGCCCATTTCGCGCACCTGGGCGGCATGCTGGGTGGCTACGTGCTGATCGAGTACTGGCGTGGGCGACTGCCGATCAAACCGAAGCGCCGGTTGATGCGCTGACCCTTCCTCTCCTGACAGGCACCACATGAGCGAGCAATTGCAGCGGCAGCTCACGCCGCGCCACATCACCTTCATGGCTCTGGGCATGTGCATCGGCGCAGGCCTGTTCCTGGGCTCGGCCAGCACCATCAAGCTGGCCGGGCCGTCGGTGCTGATCGCCTACCTGTTCGGCGGCGCAATGATCTTCGTGATCATGCGCGCGCTGGGCGAGATGGCCGCGCACGAGCCGATCGCCGGCTCCTTCAGCGCCTACGCGCACAGGTACCTGGGCCCCTTCGCCGGCTACCTGACCGGCTGGAACTACTGGGTGCTGATGATGGGCGTGGGCATCGCCGAGAGCACGGCGGTGGGCATCTACATGAAGGACTGGTTCCCCGAGCTGCCGCAGTGGATCTGGGCGTTCGCCTCCGTCGTGATGATCGGCGGCCTCAACCTGATGGCGGTGAAGGTCTACGGCGAGCTCGAATTCTGGTTCGCGCTGATCAAGGTGCTGACCGTTGTGCTGATGATCCTCGGTGGCTTCGGGATCATCTGGTTCGGCTGGGGCAACGGCGGGCAGCCGGTCGGCATCTCCAACCTGTGGACGCACGGAGGCTGGTTCCCCAACGGCTTCACCGGCATGGTGCTGGCGCTGCCGGTGCTGGTGTTCTCCTTCGGCGGCATCGAGACGATCGGCATGGCCGCGGCCGAGGCCGCGCATCCGGAGCGCACGATTCCGAAGGCGGTCAACTCGGTGATCTGGCGCATCCTGATCTTCTACATCGGCTCGCTGTTCGTGATCATGGCGATCTATCCGTGGAACGAGCTGGGCACGCAGGGCAGTCCGTTCGTCACCACCTTCGCCAAGCTGGGGATTCCGCAGGCGGCCGGGCTGATCAACTTCGTGGTGATCACCGCCGCGCTGTCGAGCTTCAATTCGACCACCTTCAGCGGCAGCCGCATGCTGCACAGCCTGGCGACCAAGGGCCAGGCGCCGGCGGCGATGGGGCACCTGAGCACGAGCGGTGTGCCGGTACGCGGCGTGATGGTGACGATCTTCTTCCTGCTGCTCGGCGTGCTGATGAACTACCTCGTGCCCGAGCGCATCTTCGGCATGATCATGTCGATCCTGGCGTTCAACACCGTCTGGACCTGGGGCACGGTGCTGGTGGCGCACTGGCGCTTCCATCGTCGCCAGCCCGAGCCGCTGCCGTTCCGGCTGCGGCTATGGCCGTTCTCGAGCATCCTGGCGCTGGCCTTCCTGGTGTTCGTGCTGGTGATGCTCGGCTACAGCCCCGACACGCGCGTGGCGCTTTACGTGGGCGCCGCCTGGGTGGCGTTGCTGACCGTGGCGTACTGGGGTTTCGGCATCGGCCGGCGCATGCGTTCGGCGCTGGTGGCAGTCTGATTCACGTCGACCCGGCGTAGGGTAGGCTTCAGCCCACCGGCAGGCTTGCAGGGATGCAGGGATGCAGGGTGGGCTGAAGCCCACCCACGGGTCAGCCCAGCGCGAACTTCACCGCCGCGGCGGCGTGCAGCGCAGCGGTGTCGAAAACCGGTACCCCCGCGTCGGCGTCGCCCAGCAACAGGCCCAGTTCGGTGCAGCCGAGGATCGCGCCCTGTGCGCCGGCGCGGGCGCCATCCGCAATGAGGCGCAGCAGGTAGTCCCGTGCCTGCGGGCGGAATTGCCCGGCGCAGAGTTCTTCGTAGATCACCCGGTGCAGCTCGGCGCGCTCTGCGGGCTCGGGTGCCAGGCACCGCACGCCGTGGTCGCGTTCCATGCGCTCCCGGAAGAACGGCTGCTCCATGGTGAAGGCGGTGCCGAGCAGCAGCACCGTGGCCAGCCCCTCCGCACGGATCGCACGGCCCGTGGCGTCCACGATGTGGATCAGCGGCAGCCCCGTGGCGGCCGCCACGGTGTCGGCCACGATGTGCATGGTGTTGGCGCCGATGAGAATGCATTCGGCGCCGCCTGCGTGCAGGCGACGTGCGGACTCGGCCAGCAGCATGCCGGCACGGTGCCAGTCGCCTTCGCGCTGGCAGGCGGCGATGACCGAGAAGTCCAGGCTGTCCAGCAGCAGCCGCGCCGAATGCAGGGGACCCAGGCGGTCGCGTACGCCGCGGTTGATCAGGCGGTAGCACTCGACGGTCGATTCCCAGCTCATGCCGCCGATCAGGCCGATGGTGCGCATGGTTTTTCCGGATGTGACGGTGCAGGCGTCGAGTGTGCGGCGAAGAGGGCGGCAGCTCAATGTGGGCGAGGGGGATTCCGCTTCGGTCGCCCCCATCCGCCTGTCGGCACCTTCCCCCGTGAACGGGGGAAGGCTCACGCGTGCAGTATCCGGGCTGAGAGGCTCAGGCGTGCAGCAGCTGTCCGGTAGCCTTACGCGTGCAGCATTCGATCGGAGAGTTGACGCGTGAGGCATCCTTGCGGGGGCTCTGCGTGCGACACCCGATCCTTCCCCCGTTCACGGGGGGAGGTGCCCGAAGGGCGGATAGGGGAAGCCCTGCGGGAAACCCTGTGAGTCAACGCAATGCCAGGAAATCCGGGCTGGCGACGAAACGCACGGCATCCAGGCGCAGGCGCGATTGCGGCAGGGCGGCGAGCAGGGCCTGCCGTTCGGTGGCCAGCGTGGCGATCTCGGCGGGGTTGATCGACGGATTGACCTCGCGCAGCGCACGCAGGCGCGAAAGCTCCGCGTCCAGCTCCGCGGTGGCCTGGGCGACGGCGTCGGCGATGTGCTGCTGCGCGCGCTCGGCCGCGATTGACTCGGCCTTTTCCAGCATCGGCGGCACCAGCTTGGCGAGGAACTTGCGGTAGCGCGGTACCTCGATGTTGCGGTCGGCCGCCTTGCGCACCGCCGCCTCGCTGGGCTCGAAGCCGGCGCGTTCGGCCAGCCGCGTGTCGATGGTGACCACCAGCGGCAGCGCGGGCAGGAAGCGTTCGGCGTCGAGCGCGCGGTCGGCCACGCATTCGAGCAGGAACACCGCCTGCAGCAGCGCGCTGCGCGGCGGCAGCGCGTCGTCGACCATGAAGGCCGCGTTGCCCTGTTCGCCCGACAGCGCCAGGTCCAGTGCGCCCTGCACGAGCGGATGATCGAAGCGCAGCAGCGGTAGCTCCTCGCGCGCCAGTGCCACCTCGCGCGCGAAGGTGGCCGAGACCGGGCCTTCGGCAAAACCGGGCAGGGCGTCGGTGGAAAGGTACTGCGGGTCGAGCAGCAGCACCTTGCCGCCCAGTTCCTCGGCGTGGATGCCGAAGGCTTCCAGCAGGCGCTGCACGTAGGCGTCGCGCGCGGGATCGACATCCTGGCGGCGGAACGCCTGGCCCAATTCGTCCGCATGCGGGTCGCGGCTGGCGGCCAGCTCGAGCAGGTGGTCGCGCCCGGCGCGGATCAGCGCGGCCAGCTCCTCGTGGGTGGCCCGCGTGTCGGCGATCAGCGCGTCCAGTTCCTGGTCGCGGCTGTCGGCGTTGCGCGCGTGTTCTTCGGCCAGTTGCACCAGCGGCTCGCCATAGCGGCGCAGCAGTTCGCGCCCGTCGGCGGGGCTGGAGCGGAAGGCGTCGATGCCCTCGTCGTACCAGCGCGCGAGCACGTGTTGCGCGCTGTCCTGCACGGCGAGGATGTGGATGGCGATGTCGTGGGTCTGGCCGATGCGGTCCAGGCGGCCGATACGCTGTTCGAGCAGGTCCGGGTCCAGCGGCAGGTCCCACAGGATCAGCCGGTGCGCGAACTGGAAGTTGCGCCCTTCCGAGCCGATCTCGGAGCACAACAACAGGCGGGCGCCGTCCGGTTGCGCGAAATAGGCGGCGTTGCGGTCGCGCTGCACGATGCCCAGCCCCTCGTGGAAGCGGGCGATGCCGGCGCCTGTGCGGGTGCGCAAGGCTTCCTCCAGTGCGAGCACCTTGGCCTGGCTGCGGCAGATCAGCAGGAACTTGTCCTGCGGATGGGCGTCGAGCAGGGCGACCAGTGCGTCCAGGCGCGGGTCGCTGGCGTAGTCCAGTTCGAGCGCCGGGGCGGGCTGCTGGATGTCGGCGTGGAATTCGGCCAGCAGCGCCTGGCGGGCGTTTTCCTCGAGCGTGTCCGCGTCGATCAGTTGCCACTCGGGCACGCGCCGCGGGAAGCCGCCGATACCGGCGCGGCGGTTGCGGAACATCGCGCGGCCGGTGCCGTGGCGGTCGATCAGCGCGTCGAGCAGTTCGCGCGCGGCGGCCGGGCGGGTGGCATCCTCCAGCAGCGCGAGCAGGCCGGCGTCGCCGGCGAAGATCCCGCTCAGCGTGGCGCGTTGCGCGTCATCGAGCGCCTCGCCCGACTGCAGGCGGTCGGCGATCGGCGAAAGCGCCTGGAAGCGCTCGGCTTCGGACAGATAGACGTCCAGGTCGTGGTAGCGCTGCGGATCGAGCAGGCGCAGGCGGGCGAAGTGGCCACTGCGGCCGAGCTGTTCGGGCGTGGCGGTCAGCAGGATCACGCCGAGGGTCTTTGCGGCCAGTTGCTCGACCAGCGTGTAGCGCGGGCTGGCTGCCTCGGGCGTCCAGGCCAGGTGGTGCGCTTCGTCGACGATCAGCAGGTCCCAGTCGGTTTCGAGCAGCTGGCGGGCGCGCCTGGGGTTGTCTTCCAGGAAGCGGAAGTCGGCGATCACCAGTTGTTCGTCATCGAACGGATTGCGCCCGTCGCCGGACTGCTCCACCGCCTCGCAGCGCTCTTCGTCGTAGATCGCGAAGCTCAGGTTGAAGCGGCGCAGCAGCTCGACGAACCACTGGTAGACCAGCGTGTCCGGCAGCAGCACCAGCACGCGCGAGGCGCGGCCGGTGGCGAGCTGGCGGGAGAGGATCATGCCCGCTTCGATGGTCTTGCCCAGGCCTACCTCGTCGGCTAGCAGTACCCGCGGCGGGCGCCGCGAGGATGCGATGCCGGCCACGCGCAGCTGGTGCGGCACCAGTCCGATACGTGCCGCTTCCAGGCCCCAGGTCGGCGAGCGGCGCGCCTGTGCGCGTCGGCGCAGGCCTTCCAGACGCAGCTCGAACTGCGCCACGGTGTCGGTGCGCCCGCCGACCAGGCGGTCGTCGGCCTGGCTCACGCTCTGTTCGTCGTCGAGCTGGCCTTCGTGCAACTCGCGCCCTTCGCCGCGGTAGATCAGGAGGTCTTCCTTGATCTCCACCCGCTCGACCAGAAAGGCCAGACCCTTGCCGGCGACGCGTTGGCCGGGGCGGAATTCGGCGCGCACCAGCGGTGCGGAATCGATGGCATAGGGACGCAGCACGCCGGCCTTGGCGAAGAGCACCTGGACGCCGCGACCCTCCACCCGAAGGACGGTGCCCAGGCCCAGCTCGGGTTCGGCGGTGGAGATCCAGCGTTGACCAGGTACGAACATCGTGCTGCCGAGGTTGCATGAAGGGGCGCCGATTATCCGCTCCCCGTCGTGTAGAGGGAACCGCTGAGGTGTCGATCCTTCCCCCGCGAGCGGGGGAAGGTGCCCGAAGGGCGGACGGGGAAGCCTTGCGGTGTGGTGTGCTTGTCGACTCAGGGCCAAAGCTTCAGTGCCGGCGAGGCCCAGGCATCGCGCTCCGGTTGCCCCCATCCGCCTGTCGGCACCTTCCCCCGCGTGCGGGGGAAGGACTCGGTATGGGGGCTGAGCTTTGGTCAGGTTTCCGACCAGCGCCGAAGGAGGTTGTGATAGACGCCGGTGAGCTGCAGCAGGGCGTCGGCGTCGGCGCCGCTTTGCGTCAGGCGCTGGATCGAGTCGTCCAGTTCCAGCAGCAGTTGGCGCTGGCCGTCGTCGCGCACCAGGCTTTGTGCCCAGAGGAACGCTGCCGTGCGCGCGCCGCGCGTGACCGGCTCGACGCGATGCAGGCTGCTGGCCGGATAGACGATGGCGTCGCCGGCCGGCAGCTTGACCTCGTGCTCGCCGTAGAGGTCGTTGATGATGAGCTCGCCGCCGTCGTAGTCCCCGGGCTCGCTGAGGAACAGCGTGCACGAGACGTCCGAGCGCAGCTGGCCGCCGTCGGGCAGGGCCATGACCGCGCCGTCCACGTGCGAGCCGTAGTGTCCACCACCCTCGTAGCGGTTGAAACGGGGCGGCAGCACGCGCTGCGGCAGCACGGCGGCGTGGAAGAGCGGATGGCGCGCCAGCGCGTCCAGCACTTCGCGGCCGAGCTCGCGCCGCAGCGGCGAGGTTTCCGGCAGCTGCCGGTTGCGCTTGACCTTCGCGCCCTGCGGCCCGACGGTCTCGCGGCCATCCGTCCAGGTGGCGCCATCCAGCGCCGCGCGCATGCGGGTGACCTGCGCGCGGTCCAGCACGTTGGGGATGTGCAGCAGCATGACGGTGCCCCTGGTTCAGAACCGGATATTGGCCGTCAGCATCGCCGCGCGCGGCGTGCCGGGCGTGTAACGGTAGCCGCTCTTGTTGATCGCGGCGACGTAGCGGCGGTCGAACAGGTTGTAGAGGTTCAACTGCAGGTCGAGGTGGCGGTTGACCGGCAGGCTCGCCATCGCGTCGAACACCCAGTACGAGCCGGTGGTGTCGGGCGTGCCGATGGCGCCGTCGGTGCCACGCTTCATCGCCCCGGCATAGCGCGCACCGCCGCCGACCGTGAGGCCGAACGGCAGGTGGTAAGTGGTCCAGGCGGTGAACGCGCTGCGCGGGGTGTAGGCCAGATCGCTGGAGCCGTCGTTGCTGACCGCCGCGCCGTCGGTGACCGTGGCGTCCATCGTGGTGAAGCCGGCGCTGACGCCCCAGTCGTCCGTGATCCGGCCGACGATCCCGAGCTCGATGCCCTGCACGCGCTTGCGGCCGGTCTGGTAGTACTGCTGGTCGACCGGGTCCTGGGTCAGCTCGTTGCGCACTACGGTGCGGTAGAGCGCGGCGGTGAACAGCAGGCGCTGGTCGAGCAGGTCCCACTTGGTGCCGAGCTCGGTGGTGTTGGCGCGCTGCGGATCGAGCGCGGGGTTGTCGGCGCTGCGGGCGGAGCTGCTGAACAGCAGCGTGTTGCCGCCGGGCGGCTCCTGCGACACGGCGACGTTGGCGTAGATGCTGCCGTTGGGCGCGGGCTTGTACAGCACGCCGAGCTTGCCGTTGGGCAGGGTGTCGACGATACGCGCAGCAAGGCCCGGCACCGGCGTGCCGGCTGGCAGAGTTCCGCACTCGGGGCTGTTGCGCTCGCCGCACAGCGCCACGCTGTCAAAGCGCGTCGTATAGCGGTCCAGGCGCACCCCGGCGGTGACCTGCCAGCGCGGGCCGAACTTCAGCGTGTCGAAGACGTAGGCAGCGGCGGTATCGGTGGTGCCGGTGTTCCAGGCGCCGGTTTCACCGTAGACCAGGCCGCCCACGCGCGGGTCGGGATGGTAAAGGTTCGCGGCCGGCCAGGTACTCCCGTCCAGCGGCCCGACGTCGATGTCGGAGGCCTTCTCTTCGGTCAGTTCCAGGCCTGCGCTCAGGTTGTGGATCACCGCCCCGGTGGCGAAGTTCGCCGTGAGGTTCGTCTGGTTGGTAAGGATGCGGTTGGACTGGCGCTTGAAGGTCGGCAGGCTGCGCGCGATGGCCCAGGTCGAGGGATCGGCCAGGTCCGGCGTGAGCAGGTTGCCGGCGTCCGCGCGGAAGGAGGTCAGCAGGTAATCCTGGTGCGTGCGGCCCCAGCGCGTGGTGTTGCGCAGCGCCAGGTCGGGGCTGAACTCGTGCTCGACGATCAGCGTGAGCATGTCCGCGGTGACGCGGTCGTGGTCCTGCGCGGTGCCGTAGAAGTTCTCGCTGTCGACGCGAGGTGCGAGGCCGATCTGCGGCCGTTCGGGATCGGGGCTGGTGTAGCCCGGCAGCCCGATCGTGGGCACGCCGCCGTCCGGCACGTTGTTCTGCTTGATGTGCAGGGCGTCCAGGAAGACGCGCGTGGGCGTACCCAGGCCAAAGGCGAGCGAAGGTGCCACGCCCCAGCGACGGTTGCGCACACGGTCGCGACCGGGTACGCCGCTGTCCTGGCCGACGACGTCCAGGCGGAACGCGTTGTGGTCGCCGAACTGCCGGTTGAGGTCGGCGGTGGCGCGCTGCTGCTGGCCGCTGCCGTAGGCGAGCGAGGCGCCGGCGCGATCGGCGAGCATCGGCTGGCGGGTCACCATGTTGACCGCGCCGGTCGGTGCGGTGCGGCCGTATTCGGTGCCGTCCGGGCCCTTGGTCACCTCCACCTGCTCGATGTTGAACAGGTCGCGGGAGATCGAGCCCAGGTCGCGTACGCCGTCGACGAAGATGCTGCCGGACGTATCGAAGCCGCGCATGTAGATGCCGTCGCCGGTGGTCGTGCTGCCGTTCTCGCCGACGTAGAAGGTACCCACGCCCGGGCTGTTGCGCAGCGCCTCGGTCAGCGTGGTCGCGCCCTGCTGCTCGAACAGGTCGCGGGTGATGATGCCGATGGTCTGCGGCGTATCGAGCAACGGTTGGGTGAACTTGGGCGAATCGACCATGTCGGCGCGGTAGTCCGCGCCACGCGTCGCGTTGACTTCGACGCCGGGCAGGCGCTTGGCATCGCGCACCTGCGGATCGTTGGCGTCGGTGCTGCCGGCGTGGGCGGGCGCGGCGAACGCGAGGCCGGTGAGCAGGCTTGCAGCCACGCTGCGGGTGCGCGCGGAGGGGCGGGTCGGGTGCTTGCGACGGGTGATGCAGGCCATGAGAGTCCTTGTCTGGCGGATACTACAGGTCGCGAAGATTAATGAGAATGATTTGCAATAACAAGCAAGCGATCCCGCAGGAGCGCGCTTGTGCGCGACTTCGGTGCGGTCCGGTCGCGCACAGGTGCGCTCCTACAGGGAGACGTCGGGGCTTGCGGGTGCGACGGTGTGCGTGGCCGGGTCGACGACCAGCGGGCAGGGCGCAGCTGTGCGCGCGATCCGGGCGCAATGCGATGCGGCACGGCCGCGTACAGGGTGCGCTCCTGCAGTCCGCGGCGTTCGCGTGGCAGCACGGCACAAAAAAAGGCCCCGCCGGGGCGGGGCCTTTCGAGGACTGGCAAGTCCCTCCCGAGGGGGAGGGTGGCGGCTTACCAGATCTTCACCTGCTTGTCGCCCGAGCGGACCATCGCGTCGCCCGGCTTGCACTGGAACGCGGTGGCGAAGGCGTCCATGTTGGACGGCGCACCGATCGCGCGCAGCGAAGCGGGGGCGTGGGGATCGGTGTTGAGCTGCAGCAGTGCCTGCTTCTCGCGGATGTTGCCACGCCACACACGGGCCCAGTTGAGGAAGAAGCGCTGGTCCTGGGTGTAGCCGTCGATCTTCGAGCCGGCTTCCTCAGGGTTCTTCTTCAGCGCCATCTGCAGCGCGTCGTACGCGGCGTTCAGGCCGCCCAGGTCACCGATGTTCTCGCCCAGGGTGAGCCGGCCGTTGACGTGGACGTCCGGCTTGTCCTTGATCGGGGTGTAGTCGTTGAACTGCGCGACCAGCTTGTCCGCGCGCTGGTCGAACTTGGCGCGGTCGGCCTTGGTCCACCAGTTGACGTTGTTGCCGTCGCCGTCGAACTGGCTGCCCTCGTCGTCGAAGCCGTGGCTGGCCTCGTGACCGATCACCGCACCGATGCCGCCGTAGTTGATCGCGTCGTCGCCGTTGGCATAGAAGAACGGCGGCTGCAGGATCGCGGCCGGGAAGTTGATCGTGTTGTCGGTCGGGTTGTAGTAGGCGTTGACCGTCTGCGGGGTCATGCCCCATTCCTTGCGGTCGGTCGGCTTGCCGATCTTGTTGATGTCGTACTCGTAGTTGTACTTGGCGGCGGCCATCACGTTGCCGTAGTAGTCGCCCTGCTTGATCTCGAGGCCGGACCAGTCACGCCACTTCTCCGGATAGCCGATCTTGGGCAGGAAGGTGTTCCACTTGGCGATCGCCTTGGCCTTGGTCTCCGGGCTCATCCAGTCGAGGTTCTCGATGCGCGCCTTCAGGGCGTTGCGCACGTTGTCGACCAGTTCCTGCGCGCGCGCCTTGGCTTCGGGCTTGAAGGTCTTGTCGACATAGAGCTGGCCCAACGCCATGCCCATCGAGCCGTTGACCGAACCGAGCACGCGCTTCCAGCGAGCCTTCTGCTCCGGCTGGCCCGACAGGGTCTTGCCGTAGAAGTCGAACTTGTTGTCCTGGAAGGACTTCGACAGCAGCGGCGAGGCGTCGTCGATCACGTGGAAACGCAGATAGGCCTGCCACTGGTCGATCGGGGCGGTAGCCAGCAGCTTGTCGAACTCGGCGAAGAACTTCGGCTGCGACAGCGAGAAGCCCTTGTCCACCTTCACGCCCTGCGCGTCGAAGAACTTCTCCCAGCTGAAGTGCGGGGTGATCTTGTCGGCTTCCTTCAGGCTGACGAAGTGGTACTGGTGCTCAGGAGTACGCAGCTCGACCGGGGCGAACGAGGCGTCGGCCAGCTTGGCCTCGAACGCCATCACCTGGTCGGCCTGCTTCTTGGCCTCGGCCGCGGGCACGCCGGTCAGCTGAAGCGACTTGGCGATGTAGTCCAGATACGCGTTGCGCTGCTCGGCGTACTTGGCGTCGGTGTAATAGTCCTTGGTCGGTAGCCCAAGGCCGCTCTGGAAGGTGTAGCCGATCTGCATGGAGGCGTTCTTGAAGTCCGCGCCCGAGCCGAACGCGAACACCTGCATGTCGCCGTTGCTGAAGCTCTTGTTGAGATAGTCGGCCACGTCGCTGCCGTTCTTCAGCGCGGCGATGGCGTCGAGCTTGGGCTTGATCGGATCGAAGCCGGCCTTTTCGATGGCCGCCTCGTCCATGCCCGAGGCGTACAGGTAGCCGATCTTCTGCTGGATCGAGCCGGCCTGCGCGCTGGCGGCGTTCTTGGACGCGTTCTCGACGATCTCGTGCTGGGTGTTGAGGCTGTCCTCGGCCAGCTTGTCGAAGGCGCCCCAGCGGGTGCGGTCGGACGGGATCGGGTTGGCGGCAACCCACTTGGCGTTGACGAACTGGTCGAAGTCCGCGCAGGCCTCGTTCATCGGCCCCAGTTCGCTGACATCGAACACGCTCGTGGGCGCACCGGCCATCGCCGTGGTGCCGGCCGAGGCGGGCGCGCTGCTGCTGGCGGCAGGAGCCTGGTCGGCCTCGTGCTTGCCGCACGCGGTCAGCGAAAGCGCCAGGCTCACCGCGAGCGCCAGCGGCTTCAGATACTGCTTGGACATGGATATCCCTCTGTTGTTTTCGCCATTTGTGGCGGTTGCGTTGTTGCCGGCCGCATCCCCCACGGTGCGGCCATGACCGACCACGCTAGGCCATTGGTCATGGGCCATGACAGTGTCAAAGGTCAGGGGTGGGCAGGCGAGGGCCCGCAGGAGCCCACGCTGAGCGCGACGAGCCGGCGCGGCGGACCGGATCGCGGCCTGGCGGGGCTCCTACGACGGCTTGCGCGCCGCGGGCGGCAACGTGTCCGGCGCTACTGCGCCGCCCGAAATGATGAAGGCCATGCCCTGGTCCATGGTCCAGTCGGTGGGCGTCAGCGCCTCCACCGGCAGGGTCAGCAGGAAGCCGCCCGTGGGGTTGGGCGTGGTCGGCACGAACACCGCGGCCATCTCGCGGCCGCTGCCTTCCTCGGTCATCAGCCGCGTGACGAAGCCGATCGCCTTCGTACCGGGGTGGGGGAAGTCGACCAGCACCACCCGCTGCACGCCCGAAGGCTTCTGTTGCAGCACCGCCATCAGCTTCTTGGTGCCGCCGTAGATGGTCTGCACCAGCGGGATGCGCTGCAGCAGGGCGTCGAACGTATCCAGCAACCGCTGCCCGATCACCCGGCTGGCCAGGAAGCCGAGCAGGTACAGCGCCAGCAGGGTGATCAGCAGCGCCACGACGGACGTGAACCATGCACTGCCCAGCGCGGCGGCGGTTTCCGGGGCTACCAGCGCGAGCGCACCGAGCGCCGCGGCGACCATCGGTGCGCCGATGCCGGCCAGGAAGCCCAGCACGAACTTGAACACGGTCCAGGTCACCCACAACGGGATGAAGGTGAGCAGGCCGGTGAGCAGGTACCGTTTGAAGCGAAGGCGCGGCATGGGGGGCAGAAGGCGGGAAAGCCCGCATTGTAGGCCGTGCTGCGCGACGTGTAGGAGCGCACCTGTGCGCGACCGCCATGTGTGGTGAGCCGTGCCGTGCGCTCTTGCGTGTGGTCTGTGTCCGTGCATATCAGGAGGCAGGGGAGGGGCTACGCGGGTCCGGCATGGCGGTGGCGCACAGGTGCGCTCCTACAGGGGCGGTGTGATTTTTCTTTTGCGCCTGGCGAATCATGCTTTGGACAGGGAGCCCGGGCGACACCATGAACGATCATCAACGCCAGTTCGAAGCCTTGCTGCAGGAACATCGCGGCATCGTCTTCAAGGTGGCCAGTGTCTACGCGCACGGCCGCGAGGACCGCAACGATCTGGCGCAGGAGATTGCCGTGCAGTTGTGGCGCTCGTTCCCGGGCTTCGATGCGGCGCGCGCGAAGTTCTCCACCTGGATGTACCGGGTCGCCCTCAACGTGGCGATCTCGCACGTCCGCCGAGCCAGCCGCGAACAGTACCTGGTGCCACTCGACGCCGTGCACCTGGAGCTGCCCGGGGAAGCGGACGTCTCACAGCCGGACGAACGGCTGTCGGCGCTGTACGCCTTCGTTGGCCAGCTCGACCCGCTCAACCGTGCGCTGATCCTGCTTTACCTCGAAGACCGCAGCTACGCGGAAATCGCCCAGGTGCTGGGCATCAGCGAAACCAACGTGGCCACCAAGATCGGCCGCATCAAGCAACGGCTGCGCGGCCAGATGGCGCCCGCAGCCTCCATCGGAGCATGAGCATGGAACTGGACGAGATGAAGCTGGCCTGGCAGCAACTCAACCAGCGCCTGGACCAGCAGCAGGCGCTCAATCTCAGGCTTTACAGGGAAGGCCGGCTGGACAAGCTGCGCCATGGCTTGCGGCCGCTGGTGTGGGGGCAGTCGATCCAGCTCGCCTTCGGCGTGCTCTTCATGCTGCTCGGCACGGCCTACTGGACCAGCCACCGGGACGTGCTGCAGCGGATCGTGCTGGGCGTGACCGTGCAGGTGTTCGGCCTGGTCATGGTCGCATTCGCCGGGCGCATCCTCCATCTGGTGCTGGAGATCGACTACACCGCGCCGGTGCTGGATATCCAGCGTCGCCTGGCGCAGCTGCGCGCCTGGCGCGTGCGGATCGAGGCGCCCGTGTTCGCGGTGATCGGCAGCTTCGTCTGGATCCCCCTGCTGTTGATCGAGATGCACTGGGAGATTGGCGTGGATGTCTGGGCCCGCTGGCCCGCCTTCGTGGGTTGGCTCGTGATCTGTGGCTGGGTCTCGCTGGCGCTCGTGCTGGCGGTGGTGTTGCTTGCGCACTGGACCGGGCGCCTGCGCTGGGTCACCGACAACGCCGCCGGCAAGGCGGTGCGCAAGGCCGAGGCGGCGCTGGAGGAGATCGCCCGCTTCGAACGTGGCGCTTAGTGCGGATGTGGCCAGGGCTTCAACCGGCAACCCCGCAGAAAGGCCGGCCGGTGGAAGCCGATCCTAGGCGCCGCGCGCCTTGGGCTTGAGCCGCACGTAGAGCTGCTTGCGCACACGGGCGACGACTTCGCCCGAAGCGGTGGCCACTTCGGTCTCGAACCAGCGCAACACCTTGTCACCGGCCGCAGCAGCCGTGCGCAATTCTTCGACCACGCCATCGGTCAGGTCGAAGGAGGCGAACACATCCTCGCGGCCGGGCGACACGAAGTCGATCGCGGCGGCCTTGTCCCAGACGTAGTAGTCGCTGCCCAGGCGGTGCATCGCCAGCAACATCCAGAACGGGTCGGTCATGGCGAACAGGTTGCCGCCGAACTGGCTGCGGACGTAGTTGCGGTTCCACGGGCGCAGGCGCAGCACGACGCGCGCGCGGGACCAGTCCTCGCCGAGCTCCAGGACGCGGATGCTGTTGAACAGGAACGGCGGCCAGAGGTTGAGCAGGCGGCGGAAGGTGGAGGGGCGCATCGGGAGAGCCGGCAAAAGCCCAGTCTAACGTTCGCTTGCGTATGGGGCGCGATGTCTCGCGTGGGAGGCCTCGGTGCGACGGCTGCGGCAGTCGTGCTTAGAGGCGCTGCTGCATGAGGTGGGCTCGCTTTGCAGGAGCGCACCTTTGCGCGACCGTGGACCTCCCGCTCGCGCACAGGTGACTGCCGGGCGGAGGGTCAGAACAGCAGCGAGGCCATCCGCCGGCGGTAGCGGCCCACCAGTTCGGCGTCGTCCAGCGTGGCGAAGGCAGCCAGCAGGCGCTTCTTGGCACCACCCTCGTTCCAGTCGCGGGCCTTTTCCAGGATCGCCAGGAACTGGTCCAGGCCGGCCGCCGGGTCGTCTTCCAGCAGCAGGCGCACGCCGAGCAGGTCGCGCGCGGCCCAGTCGGCAGGGGCGGCCTGCACCCGCTGGCGCAGCTCGGCGAGCGAGGGCGCCCCTTCCAGCGCGCGGGCGAGGTCGAGCTGGCTGCGCAGGCGCACGGCGCGGGCGTCAGTGGCGAGGTTCGCCGGCAGCGCGTTGAGCTCGGCTTCGGCGGCGTCGGCCTGGCCGTTGCGCATCAATACCAGCGCCAGGTCGAGCTTGAGCTCGGCCCGGTCCGGCTCGGCGGCAATCTCCTGCTGCAGGCGGTTGATCGCCTGGGCGGGATCCTCTTCCTCGATCGCTTCGGGCGCGACAGCGACCTCACCCTCCAGGGGCTGCACGTGGCGCGAGAGGAATTCGCGCAATTCGCCCTCGGGGAGCGCACCGGCGAAGCCATCGAGCAGTTGCCCGTCCTTGACCAGCATGACCGTCGGGATGGAGCGGATGCCGAACATCGCCGCCAGTTCCTGGTTCTTGTCCACGTCCACCTTGCCCAGGCGGAAGGCGCCGTTGTACTCGGCCGCAAGCTTTTCCAGCATCGGCCCCAGCGTCTTGCACGGGCCGCACCAGGTCGCCCAGAAATCGACCAGCACCGGCGTGGTCATCGAGGCGCGCAGCACCTCGCTCTCGAAATTGGCCGTGTCGATGTCGAAGACGTGGGCTTGGGCAGCGGCAGTCACGTGAGCTCTCCAGGGAAGGAAGGTTCGACATCGGGGCGCCGGCCAGCATATCAAGAGGCCCGGCTCCCCCAGGCAAGGGCGTGCGCGAAGCACACTCGTTCCCCTTATCTCCCGCCGGCGGGAGGATCGTGGTGGGGGCAACCCTCGCAGGGCAGCGGCTTGCTCTACTTCAGCGCCCGATTTGCGAGAATGGTCCGATGAGCACGCCGGAACATGGCCTCGCCAGCACCGCCGCGACCGACCGCGACGCGACCGGTCGGCCGTTCGCGTCCGCCGGTCCGTTGCTGATCTGCGAGCACTGCGACACGGTGCACCGCGGCCACCCGCTGGCGCGCGGCGAGACCATGCGCTGCGTGCGTTGCGAGGCGCTGCTGGCGCGTTACCACGCGCTCAATGCCGACGGCATGCTCGCGCTGGTGCTCACGGCGCTCATCGTGTTCCTGATCGCCAACGTGTGGCCGGTGGTCACCCTGGGCCTGGGCTCGCAGCAGAGCAGCGCCACGCTGTGGGGCACGATCCTGATGATGTGGGAGCAGGGCGCGCAGCTGGTTTCGGTGGTCGCGGCGGCCACGCTGTTCTTTTTCCCGCTCAACAAGATGCTGATGCTCGGGTGGGTCCTGCTGTTCGCGCGCGACGGCCGGCGCGCGCCGGGCTTCGCCCCCATCATGAAGACGCTTTACCACCTGCAGCCGTGGACCATGACCGAGGTGTTCGTGCTCGGCGCGATGGTATCGATCGTCAAGGCGCGCGCGTATTTCGACGTGCAGCCGGATCCGGGCATCTGGGCCTACGGCGTGCTCACGCTGTTGATCACGGTGTTCTCGGGCATCGACCTGCGCCGGCTTTGGGACGTGACGGAGCCGCGCGCGTGAGCCGCGCCCCGCGCGCGCAGGAGCTGGGCATCATCGGTTGCCACGTGTGCGGCCTGGTCTGCCGTGCACCCGCCAGCGACGATGCGGCCTGCCCGCGCTGTGGCGCGGCGCTGCACCGGCGCAAGCGAAACAGCATCGCGCGCACCTGGGCACTGCTGGTCGCGGCGTTCATCCTCTACATCCCGGCCAACGTGCTCCCGATCATGCGCACGGTGAGCCTGGGCGACGTGGACGACAACACCATCATCAGCGGCGTGGTGGAGCTGTGGGTCAAGGGCTCGCCGAGCCTGGCGGTGATCGTGTTCACCGCCTCGATCGTGGTGCCGATGACCAAGTTCCTCGTGCTGGGCACCTTGCTGGCCAGCACGCAGCGCCGCAGCGGCTGGGCGCTGCGCCAGCGCGCCAGGCTGTACCGCGCGGTGGAGTTCATCGGCTACTGGTCGATGCTGGACGTGTTCGTCGTCGCGCTGCTCACCGCGCTGGTGCGCTTCGGCTTCCTCAGCCAGGTCCAGCCGCTGCCGGGCGTGGTGTTCTTCGGCCTGACCGTGATACTTACGATGTTCGCCTCGATGAGCTTCGACCCCCGATTGATGTGGGACCTATCCGACGATGACTGAGCAAACCCCGCGCGAGGACTTGCCCGAGCCGGTGGTGCGCAAGCACCGCTTCAGCCTCTCGTTGATCTGGCTGGTGCCGGTGCTGGCCGCGCTGGTCGGCCTGTCGCTGGTGGTGCATGCGTGGCTGCAGGCGGGACCGCAGATCACCATCACCTTCCAGACCGCCGAAGGCCTGGAGTCCGGCAAGACGCCGGTCAAGTACAAGAACGTGGTGATCGGCAAGGTCACCAGCCTGGAGCTCACCGAGGACCGCGAGCGGGTGCGCGTCACGGTGGCGCTCAACAAGAGCGCGGCCAGCTTCGCCACCAGGGGCACGCGCTATTGGGTGGTGCGCCCGCGCATCGGCCTGGGCGGCGTGTCCGGCGTCGATACGCTGCTCTCGGGCGCCTTCATCGGCGCCGACGTGGGCGA
The DNA here is from genome assembly GCF_051900425.1 of Frateuria sp. GZRR33. Lineage (NCBI taxonomy): Bacteria > Pseudomonadati > Pseudomonadota > Gammaproteobacteria > Lysobacterales > Rhodanobacteraceae > Frateuria > Frateuria sp. GZRR33. Next base: position 6,670 of record NZ_JBHZGK010000014.1, on the reverse strand, counting down.
TTCGAAGGATGACCAATACGATTTCAAGGGGCTCGAATCACCGCCGGCGGTCCTGCACGGGGCGCCTGGCAAGAGCTACGTGCTGCACACCGACGACCTGGGCTCGCTCGACACCGGCTCGCCGGTGTACTACCGGCGCATCCAGGTCGGCCGCGTCGTGTCCTACGCGCTGGACAAGGACGGCAAGGGCGTGTCGCTGCGCATTTTCGTCGACGGCCCGAACGACCGCTACGTCACCCGCGATACGCGGTTCTGGAACGCCAGCGGCGTGGATGTCTCGCTGGGCGCCAACGGGCTGAAGCTCAATACGCAGTCGCTGGCGACAGTGATCGCCGGCGGCGTGGCCTTCGGCGAGCCCAAGGGCCCGCACGACAGCGCGCCCGCCGCCGAGGATGCGGACTTCGCGCTGTTCGACGACGAGGCCACTGCGCTGTCGCCGCCGGACGGCCCGCCGCGCTATATCCGCATGCGCTTCAACCAGTCGCTGCGCGGCCTGGCGGTGGACGCGCCGGTGGAGTTCCTGGGCATCAACATCGGCAAGGTGGTGTCGATCAGCCTCGACTATGACGCCGGCGACGAGCGCTTCCCGCTGACCGTGGGTGCGGTGATCTACCCGCAACGGCTGGGCCAGGCCTACGGCAAGCTGGCTGCGCAGGCCGGCATGAAGGACGGCCGTGTCGACCTGGGGCGCATGTTCGGCCCGCTGGTCGCCCGCGGCCTGCGCGCGCAGGCGCGCACGGGCAACCTGCTGACCGGTCAGCTCTACATCGCGCTGGACTTCGTGCCCAAGGCGCCCAGGGCACGCTTCGACGTGGCCGCGACGCCGATCGAATTGCCCACCGCGCCGGGCAGCTTCGACAAGTTGCAGGAGCAGCTGGCAGACATCGTCACCAAGGTGCAGAAGATTCCGTTCGACAGCATCGGCCACAACCTGAACCAGACGCTGGCGGATCTGGACCGCACGCTCAGGCAGGTCAACACCGGCGTGCTGCCCGAGCTCAAGGGCACGCTCAAGGGCGCGCAGCGCACGCTGGGCAGCGCCGACAACGCGTTGTCGGCCGATTCCCCGCTGCAGCAGAACCTGGGCAGCACGCTGGGCGAGCTGCAGCGCATGGCCCGTTCGCTGCGTGCGCTGACCGACTACCTGGGTGTGCATCCGGAGGCGCTGATCCGCGGCCGGCCGGACGATCCGCCGCCCGCGACACCCGAGCGCAACCACTCGCCCGCGCGGCAAGGGAGCAAGCCATGATCCGCACGCGACACCTGCTGGCCGCCGCGCTGGCCCTGGGGCTGGCCGCCTGCGCCTCCGAGCCGGCGCACTACTACACGCTGCTGGCTCCGGCGCCGGCCGAAGCGGGCATGACGCATCCCGCGCCGTTCAATTTCGAACTGATGCCGGTCGGCATCCCGGCCCAGGTCGACCAGCCGCAACTGGTGATCCGCCAGGGCGGGCAGGGCGTCGCGCCGCTGTCGGGCCAACGTTGGATCGCGCCGCTGGCCGACGAGGTGCGCGCGGCGCTGTCGGCCGATCTTGTGCAGGCGTTGCACGCCCAGGACGCCACCGGTTTGCCCAGTGGCGGCAAGCCGCGGTTGCGCATCAAGGTCGACCTGCGTCGCTTCGATTCGGCGCCGGGCGACTACGCGCTGGTGGACGCCGCCTGGAGCGTGCGCCAATTGCAGGGCGACGCCATGCTCGCCTGCACCAGCCAGTTCCGCGAGCCGGTCGGGGCCGGCTACGACGCACTGGTCGAAGGCCACCAGCGTGCGCTGGCGAGGCTTGCCGGGGAGATCGCCCAGGTTGCCGGACCGGTCGCAGCCGGCCAGTCGCCCGCCTGTCCATAGGGGAATCGGCCCAAAGGCGCCCCATCTGCCTGTCGGCACCTTCTCCCGCGTTCGCGGGGGAAGGCTCGGTAGCGTGGCGACGCGCGCTGGTCCTTCCTCCTTCGCGGGAGAAGCTCGAAAGCCGCGAGCGCCATGACCCTTCCCCCGTTCACGGGGAAGATGCCCGAAGGGCGGATGGGGAGACCTTGCGACGGACCCACCAGTGCCGTCCCGTCTTGGCTCCAGGCGGGCGCTGGGCTAGGCTGACGGGTTCCCGCCGCGGCGTTCCCGACCGGCCGCGCGAGCCCCCCAGCAAGGCACCGGACACATGCAGGACTCCCACGAACAGGCTTCGAACGAACAGGGCTACCAGCCGCAGGCGGTGGAAACCGCCGCGCAGCAGTACTGGAGCGCGAACCACGCCTACGAGGTGGTCGAAGACCCCTCGCGGCCCAAGTTCTACTGCCTTTCGATGCTGCCGTATCCGTCCGGCGCGTTGCACATGGGCCACGTGCGCAACTACACCATCGGCGACGTGATCAGCCGCTACCAGCGGATGAACGGCAAGAACGTCCTGCAACCGATGGGCTGGGACGCGTTCGGCCTGCCGGCGGAAAACGCCGCGATCAAGAACCGGACCGCGCCGGCCAAGTGGACCTACAGGAACATCGAGCACATGCGCGAGCAGTTGAAGCGCATGGGCTTCGCCTACGACTGGACGCGCGAGTTCGCCACCTGCCGACCCGAGTACTACCGCTGGGAACAGTTGATGTTCACGCGGTTGATGAAGAAGGGCATGGCCTATCGCAAGAACGCGGTGGTCAACTGGGACCCTGTCGACCAGACGGTGCTCGCGAACGAGCAGGTCATCGACGGCCGCGGCTGGCGCTCCGGCGCGCTGGTGGAAAAGCGCGAGATCCCGCAGTGGTTCCTCAAGATCACCGACTACGCGCAGGAACTGCTCGACGGCCTGGACACGCTGCCGGGCTGGCCCGACGCGGTCAAGACCATGCAGCGCAACTGGATCGGCCGGTCCGAGGGCATGGAGATCCACTTCGCCGTCGAGGGCGAAGCCGAGCCGCTGACCGTCTTCACCACGCGTCCGGACACGCTGCTGGGCGTTTCCTTCGTCTCGATCGCCGGCGAATATCCATTGGCGCTCAAGGCGGCGCAGGGCAACGAGCGGCTGGCCGCGTTCCTGGAAGAGCTCAAGCACGGCGGCGTCTCCGAGGCCGAACTGGAGACCCAGGAAAAGCGCGGCATGGACACCGGCCTGCGCGCCATCCACCCGATCACCGGCGAGCCGATCCCCGTGTGGGTGGCCAACTTCGTGCTGATGGGCTACGGCACCGGCGCCGTCATGGCGGTGCCCGGGCACGACCAACGCGACTGGGAATTCGCGCAGAAGTATTCGCTGCCGATCCGCATGGTGATCGTCGACCGCGGCGTGCTCGATGCGCTGGCCGAGATCGGCCATGACCTGAGGACCGGCGTGCGCGCCGATGCCATGCGCAATGCGCTGGAAGGCGCGCAGACCGACCCGGTCGCCACATCGGCGGCGCTGGGCACGGTGCAGGAATTCGAGCGGCGCATCCACGAGGACGGCGCGTATACCGAGCGCGGCATCCTGGTGAACTCGGGCGACTACGACGGGCTCGACTTCGCGCAGGCCTTCGAGGCGATCGCCGACCGGCTGGAGCGCGAGGGCAAGGGCCAGCGCCGTGTGAACTGGCGCCTGCGCGACTGGGGTGTGTCCCGCCAGCGCTACTGGGGTTGCCCGATCCCGGTGATCTATTGCGGCCAGTGCGGCGCCGTGCCGGTGCCGGAAGACCAGCTGCCGGTGGTGTTGCCCGAAGACGTCGAATTCTCCGGCGTGCAGTCGCCGATCAAGGCCGACCCCGAATGGCGCAAGTGTGCCTGCCCGCAATGCGGCGGCCCGGCCGAGCGCGAGACCGACACCTTCGACACCTTCATGGAGTCGAGCTGGTACTACGCCCGCTACACCAGCCCGGGCGCCCAGGCCCAAGTCGATGCGCGCGCCAACTACTGGCTGCCGGTGGACCAGTACATCGGCGGCATCGAGCACGCGATCCTGCACCTGCTCTACTTCCGCTTCTATCACAAGCTCCTGCGCGACGCGGGGCTGGTGCACTCGGACGAACCGGCCACCAACCTGCTGTGCCAGGGCATGGTCATCGCCGAAACCTTCTATCGCGAAAACGACGATGGCTCGAAGGACTGGATCAATCCGGCCGATGTCGAGATCGAGCGCGACGAACGCGCGCGCGTCATCGGCGCCCGCCTGAAGGCGGACGGCCAGCCGGTGCAGATCGGGGGCATCGAGAAGATGTCCAAGTCCAAGAACAACGGCGTCGATCCGCAGGCGATGGTGGAAAAGTTCGGCGCCGACACCGTGCGTCTTTTCTCCATGTTTGCCGCGCCGCCGGAGCAGTCGCTGGAGTGGAGCGAGGCGGGTGTCGAAGGCATGGCCCGCTTCCTGCGCCGCTTCTGGCGCGAGGTCACCACGCATGCGTCGCAGCCGGATCATCCGGTGGTCGACCCGGCCGCGCTCGACGCCGGCCAGAAGGCGATGCGCCGGCAACTGCACGAGACCATCCAGAAGGTGGGTGACGACCTGGGCCGACGGCACTCCTTCAACACCGCCATCGCCGCGCTGATGGAACTGCTCAACGCGCTGGGCAAGTTCACCGACATGAGCGAGCAGGGCCGGGCCGTGCGCCACGAAGCGCTCGAAGCGATGGTGCTGCTGCTCAACCCGGTGGTGCCGCACATCAGCCACGCGCTGTGGCAGGTGCTGGGCCATCCGCAGACGGTGCTCGAGAACGTGCCCTGGCCGCAGCCGGATCCGGCTGCGCTGGTGCGCGATTCGGTCACGCTGGCGGTACAGGTCAACGGCAAGCTGCGCGCTACCATCGAGGTGCCCGCCAACGTGTCGAAGGAAGAGGCCGAGGCCATGGCGCGCGCGCAACCGCAGGTGCAGGCGCACCTGGAAGGGCTGGCCGTACGCAAGGTCATCGTGGTGCCTGGCAAGATCGTCAACATCGTCGCGGGATGAGCCCATGAACCGTCTGTTCCGAGCCTCGCTGCTGCTCTGCACCCTCGCGCTGTCGGCGTGCGGCTTCCACTTGCGCCAGAGCGCGGCGCTGCCGACCTCGATGCAGCACATGCACCTGACCGTGAGCGGCGGCGGCAGCCTGCAGCGCGACCTGGCCCGTGCGCTGGAAGATTCCGGCGTCACGATCGAGGACCAGGGTGGCCCCGGCATCGCCGAGCTCAAGATCCCCGTCGCCTCCTTCGATACCGACACGCTGAGCGTCAGCGGCGGTGCGCGCGTCACTGAGTACAGCGTGCGCTACCAGGTGCGCTTCGAGGTCGACGACAGCAACGGGCAGCCGCTGATCACGCAGCAACGCATCGACATGTCCCGCGACTTCAGCTACGACGCGCTCAACACCGTCGGCACGGACGCGCAGGTGGAAGAGATCCGCCGCAGCCTCAACGACGACATGGTGCAGGCGATCCTGTTCCGGCTGCAGGCCGCCGGTCGCCACCAGATGGCCGAACCCGCCGCGGCGTCCAGCGCCGGCTGACATGCCGCTGTCGCCCGCCCAGTGGAACAAGGTGCTGGCGTCCGACCGCCTGGCGCCGGTGTACCTGCTTGCGGGCGAGGAATTGCTGGTGCTGGAGGCGGCCGACGCATTGCGTGCGCGCGCCCGTGAGCTCGGCTACGCCGAGCGCGAGGTGCTCGAAGCGGGCCAGCATTTCGACTGGGACGACCTGGCCCGATCGGCGGCAGGCATGTCGCTGTTCGCCAGTCGCCGCCTGCTCGATCTGCGTCTGCCGACCGGGCGGCCCGGCGTGGAGGGGGGCAAGGCGATCACCGCGTTCTGCGCCAATCCGCCGCCCGACGTGACCCTGCTGATCACCGCGGTCGAATGGAGCAACAAGCACGAAGGCGCCTGGACCAAACAGGTCGACGCCGCCGGTGTGCTGGCCGTGTTCAACGCGCCCAGACCGCAGGAATGGGCTGCCTGGATCGGTGCGCGACTGGCTTCGCGTGGGCTCACCGCCACACCCGACGCCGCCGGGCTGCTGGCCGAGCGTGTCGAGGGCAACCTGCTCGCCGCGGCGCAGGAGATCGACAAACTGGTCGTGCTGCACGGCAGCGGCCGCATCGACGCGGCCGAGATGGAAAACCTGGTTGCCGACAGCGCGCGCTACGACGCGTTCAAGCTCACCGATGCGGCCTTTGCCGGCGACGGCGGCCGCGCGTTGCGGATCCTCGCCGGCCTGCGTGGCGAGGGCGAGGACCTGATCCCGCTGATGGGCTGGCTGGTCAACCAACTGCAGCTCGCGCTGCGCCTGGCCAACGCGCGCGATTTCGCGCAGCAGGCGCGCGCCGAACGGCTGTGGCCGGCGCGCGAGCAACTGTTCCGCAAGGCCCTGCGCCGCGCCCCGCGCGAGCACTGGCTGGCCTGCCTGGCCCGCGCTTCGCGCATCGACCGCATGGCCAAGGGCCGCGAGTGGGGCGAGCCGTGGCTGGAGGCCGAGCGCCTGATCGCCACCATCGCCGAGCCGCGCGCCGCCGCGGCGCTGGGATGAACGCGCGCTCTGCTCCCTCTCCCCGCCGGGGAGAGGGCTGGGGCGAGGGGTCGGGGCTCGCGGTGGTGTCGATTGACGCCAAGCCGCAAAGCCGGATCGTCCCTCGCCCGATGCCCGCTTCGACGTGGCGTGGCCCCTCACCCCAACCCTCTCCCCGGCGAGGAGAGGGAGCAGGGCTCCCATGCGTCCCCTAGCCATCCTCGGCGGCACCTTCGACCCGGTCCAC
>NZ_JBHZGK010000013.1:0-69325 GCF_051900425.1 Frateuria sp. GZRR33 | reverse complement strand
GGGGTCAGTGCGGGGTCAGTCGGCCTAGAAAGCAGAAACGGCGCTAAGCCCGAAAGCCGCGCCGTTGCTGGATTACTCTTGGTGGGCGGTACAAGGATCGAACTTGTGACCCCTACCATGTCAAGGTAGTGCTCTACCGCTGAGCTAACCGCCCAAGAGCCGCGAAGTTTAGCAAGGGTGGGGGGCCGTGCCAAGCCTTTGAGGGCCGATGGTGGTTCGACGCGAGGTTGGCCCCTCACCCCGGCCCTCTCCCCGGAGGGGAGAGGGAGCAGAGCAGAGCGCTCAGCTCTGCATGACCTGCTCGCGCAGCTTGTGGATCTGGTCGCGCAGGCGGGCGGCTTCCTCGAACTCCAGGTTCTGGGCGTGCTTGTACATCTGCCCTTCGAGCTTGCGGATCGCGGCGGCAGCCTGGGTGGCGGTGAGGTTGGCGTACTCCCCTGCCCCTTCGGCCACGGCCTTGCCGCGCATGCCCTTGGCAGCCTTGCCCTTGCCGCGCGCGCCGGGCTCGGCGCGGGCGCCTTCCATAATGTCGGCGATGCGGCGCACGACGGTCTGCGGGGTGATGCCGTTGGCTTCGTTCCAGGCGATCTGCTTTTCGCGGCGGCGGCTGGTCTCGTCCATCGCCGCCCGCATCGAGCGGGTGACCTGGTCGGCGTAGAGGATGGCCTTGCCGCGCACGTTGCGGGCGGCGCGGCCGATGGTCTGGATCAGCGAGCCGGTGGAGCGCAGGAAGCCTTCCTTGTCGGCGTCCAGGATCGCCACCAGCGAGACCTCGGGCATGTCCAGGCCTTCGCGCAGCAGGTTGATGCCGACCAGTACGTCGAACTCGCCCAGGCGCAGGTCGCGGATGATCTCGGTGCGCTCGACCGTCTCGATGTCCGAGTGCAGGTAGCGCACCTTCACGTCGTGCTCGGAGAGGTATTCGGTGAGGTTCTCGGCCATGCGCTTGGTCAGCGTGGTGACCAGCACGCGGTCGCCCATGGCGATGCGCTTCTTGGCCTCGCCGAGCAGATCGTCGACCTGGGTGCGCACCGGGCGCACTTCCACTTCCGGGTCGACCAGGCCGGTGGGGCGCACCACCAGTTCGACCACGGCGTCGCCGGACTTCTCCAACTCGTAATCGCGCGGGGTGGCCGAGACGTAGATGGTGCGCGGCGCGCGCTGCTCCCACTCCTCGAAGCGCAGCGGGCGGTTGTCCATCGCCGAGGGCAGGCGGAAGCCGAATTCGACCAGCGTCTCCTTGCGCGAGCGGTCGCCCTTGTACATGGCGCCGAGCTGCGGGACGGTGACGTGCGATTCGTCGACCACCAGCAGCGCGTCCGGCGGCAGGTAGTCGAACAGCGTCGGTGGCGGCTCGCCGGGAGCGCGACGGGTCATGTGGCGCGAGTAGTTTTCGATGCCCTGGCAGAAGCCGACCTCGGCCATCATCTCGATGTCGAAGCGGGTGCGCTGGTCCAGCCGCTGCGCCTCGACCAGCTTGTTTTCCTTGTACAGGTAGTCCAGGCGCTCCTTGAGCTCGACCTTGATCGTCTCGATGGCGTTCAGGACGCTCTCGCGCGTGCTCGCGTAGTGCGTGCGGGGGTAGACCGTGTAGCGCTGGACCTTGCGGATCGTCTCGCCGGTCAGCGGATCGAACAGCGACAGGCTTTCGACGTCGCCGTCGAACAGCTCGATGCGCAACGCTTCGGTTTCCGATTCGGCCGGGAAGACGTCGATGTTCTCGCCGCGCACGCGGTAGGTACCACGGCGCAGTTCCATCTCGTTGCGGGTGTACTGCAGTTCGGTGAGCTGGTGTATCAGCTTGCGCTGATCGATGCGCTCGCCGGTGGAGAGGATCAGGCGCAGCGAGAGGTAGTCCTCAGGATCGCCCAGGCCGTAGATGGCCGAAACGGTCGCCACGATGATCGCGTCGCGCCGCGAGAGCAGCGCCTTGGTCGCGGCCAGGCGCATCTGCTCGATGTGGTCGTTGATCGAGGAATCCTTCTCGATGAAGGTGTCCGAGGCGACCACGTAGGCTTCGGGCTGGTAGTAGTCGTAGTAGCTGACGAAGTACTCCACCGCGTTGTTGGGGAAGAACTCCTTGAACTCGCCGTAGAGCTGCGCGGCCAGCGTCTTGTTGGGCGCCAGGATCACCGCCGGGCGCTGCACCTTCTCGATCACGTTGGCGATCGTGTAGGTCTTGCCCGAGCCGGTGACGCCCAGCAGCGTCTGCGCGGCCAGGCCAGCCTCGAAGCCCTCGCTCAGTTTCGCGATGGCCTGGGGCTGGTCGCCGGAGGGCTGGTACGGGGAGACGAGCTGGAAACGGTCGGTCATGGCTGACGGATATGCGGGCGGATGGGCCGATCTTAAAGGCGCCCTGCTGACAGGCCCTGTCAGTACAGGCGCACGGGATGGCAGCGTTCAGGCTGCTACCGGCCGGCCGGCGCGCCACGGATGATGCGCGTTCCTCGCAGGGAGCGATGGCATGGCAGGGATGCAGCGAAGCGGACGCCGCCGTGTGCGCGGCGTCACGCTGGTCGAACAGGTGATGGTGGTGGCGATCCTTGCGATCCTGGCCGGCATCGCCAGCCCGTCGCTGGCCGGACTGGTGCGTCGCGGGCGGGCGCAGTCGGCACAGATGGATTTCATCGAGGCGCTGGGCTATGCGCGCGGCGAGGCGGTGCTGCGCCGCACGCGGGTGCTGTTCTGCCCGACCCGCGACCGCGTGCATTGCAGCGAGGAGAGCCGGTGGGACGGCGGCTGGCTGGTCGGCGTCGACCGCAACCACGACAACCAGCCGGACGCCGCGCCCTTGCGTGTCGGCGACAGTCATACGCGCCTGGTGATCCAGAGCAGCGCGTCGCGTCGGCATGTGACGTTCCTGTCCGATGGCAGCGCCAGTGGGAGCAACCTCACCTTGCTGTTCTGCAGTCCGGACGGCGGCGGGCAGCCCCTTGGGGTGGTGGTGTCGAACTCTGGGCGGGTCCGCGGCAGCCGGCCCCGCGGCAGGCGGGCCGAAAGCTGCTCGTAGTTCGCAGGGCGGGCTTCGGCGCACCGTGAGCGCGGCCGTCAAAGCCGATGGGCGACCTGCACCTCGCGGTTATACCGGCTGTTCACGGGCCCGGTGTAACAACCGCTGCGGACTTCTTCCCGAGGGCGCGCCATGGCTTACGGAGATCCGTCGAATCGCCGGCCATCACCACCGAAGCCGCCGCCGGACGCCGCCCCGTTGCTTGCCGCAGCGCAGCGTCACCTGCAGAGCGCAGGCGTCTCGGCCTGCGTGGTGCGCAGCCCGGATGGCGACCTGATGGTGGCCGTGGGATCGCCCTCGGACCGGTTGTTTGCCATGCTGGCACGACACGCGACCTCCTTGCCCGGCGACCAGGACGCCTGAGCTGGCTTCCGGTGCGCTCCGCCGTCCTTCAGGCGGTGCAAATGGCCCCAACGCCATCCGGAGCGCACTGGTGCGCGGCCGTGAGGCATGGCGGTCGCGCACCGGTGCGCCGCTACGACGGACAAGGCACGAGGCGTAAAGAAAAAGGCCTTGCATCGCTGCAAGGCCTTTCAATATGGCGCCCGAAGTTGGACTCGAACCAACGACCCCCTGATTAACAGTCAAGTGCTCTAACCAGCTGAGCTATTCGGGCGGGGCGAGCTGCGTAGTTTGAATAGCGCCGCGAGGGCTGTCAAGCGGCCGGGGCCGTCTCTGCGCCCTCGGCACGCACGCGGTAGCAGGGCACGTAGGCCGAGCCGCCGGGGAGCTTCATGCGGTGCTGGCTGACGAAGGCCTGCAGCAGCGCGTCCAGCGCCCGCATGATGTCCGCCTCGCCGTCGATGTCGAACGGACCGTGCTGCTCGATGGCTCGCACGCCCTCCTCCTTGACGTTGCCCGCGACGATACCGGAGAACGCGCGGCGCAGGTCCGCCGCCAGCTCGTGGCGCGGCCGTGCCCGATGCAGGGCCAGCCCGCGCATCGCCTCGTGGGTCGGTCGGAACGGCAGCTGGAAGGCGAACGGGATATCCAGCGACCAGTTGAAGAAGAACGCGTCCTTGGAATCCAGGCGATGGTTGCGCACCTTGTCGACGCCCTTGACCATCGCCCGCGCCACAGCAGCCGGATCGTCGACGATGATCTGATAATGCTGCGACACGGTCTCGCCCAGCGAGAGCTTGAGGAAGCGATCGATCTGCTCGAAGTAGGCGGCCGACTGCTTCGGACCGGTGAAGATCAGCGGGAACGGGATGCCGGCGTTGGACGGATGCAGCAGGATGCCGAGCAGGTAGAGAATTTCCTCCGCCGTACCCACGCCGCCCGGAAACACCACGATGCCGTGCGCCATGCGGACGAACGCCTCCAGGCGCTTCTCGATGTCCGGCATGATCACCAGCTGGTTGACGATCGGGTTGGGCGATTCGGCCGCGATGATGCCCGGCTCGGTGATGCCGATGTAGCGGTTGTTGCGCCGGCGCTGTTTGGCGTGGGCGATGGTGGCACCCTTCATCGGGCCCTTCATGGCGCCCGGGCCGCAGCCGGTGCAGATGTCCATGCCGCGCAGGCCGAACTGGTAGCCGACCGCCTTGGTGTACTCGTATTCGTCGCGCGAGATCGAGTGACCGCCCCAGCAGACCACCAGGTTTGGGTCGATGTGCGGCTTGAGGATGCGCGCGTTGCGCAGGATCTCGAACACCGCGTGGGTGATGCCCACGGTGTCGTCGAGGTCGAAACCGCCCTGCTCCAGCTGCGTCGACACATAGACGATGTCGCGCACCACCGCGACCAGCAGCTCGTTGATGCCGCGGATGATCTGGCCATCGACGAAGGCCTGCGCGGGTGCGTGCGAGAGCTCGATCTTGATGCCGCGGTCCTGCTGCAGCACCTGGACGTCGAAATCGGGGTACTGCTCGAACATCGAACGCGGGTCGTCGCTGATGTTGCCGGAGGTAAGCACGGCCAGGGCACAGCGGCGCAACAGGGCGTGCAGGCCCGAACCGCTGGCGTCGCGCAGGCGGGCTACTTCGTTGCGCGAAAGGATGTCCAGTCCGCCCGCTGGCGAAATGCGCGCGCTGACGGTGGCGGGCTTGCCGGCACGGCCGGCGTGAGTGTCGTTCATGCTTGCCTTCTCCTGCCGCTGACGGCGTCCGGCTTGATGCCGGCGCCGTGGCGGACCGCCTAGCTTCCCGCGCACGGCGGGCCAGGGTCAAGCCGGCCAGACTTTTTCGCCGCGGTCACGGCGAATCCGCACGCGGGCGATGCCGGCGAGGCGACGCACAGCGCCCCACTTCACCGCGGGCGTCTGGCCGGACAAAAAAAAGCCGGCGCCCTTGCGGACGCCGGCCTGGCTTGCCGAGGACAGAGCCTCTTAGAACGTGTAACGCAGCGTCAGCATGGCCGACCAGCGCGACACCACGCGGGTCGGGTTGCTGCCCGCGTCGTAGCGGATCAGCTGCTGCGGCTGGTAGTTGCCGTTCTGGTCGGTGGGCAGGAAGTACACGTACTGGCCCTGCGCATTGACACCGTCGTAACCGGCCAGCGTACGGGTGTTGAACTGCGTGTTGACCGTCTGTCCCCAGTTATTGTTGAGCAGGTTGAGGAAGTTGTAGACGTCCAGGCGCAGCACGCCCTTGTTGCCCTTGAAGATGCCCGGCACTTCCTGCGCGAAGCTCATGTCGAGCTCGTTGACCCAACCGTAGTGCGCACCGTTGCGCGAGGCGATCTGGCCGCGGTGGCTGTTGAGGTACTCGTCGCTCGAGATGAAGTCCTGGAACTGCTGGATCACCTGCGCGGAGGCGCCGCCGTAGCTGACCTTGGCGTCGTTCAGCGTCGGGATGTAGGCCGGGTCCTCGTAGCTGATGCCGTCACCGTTGGCGTCACCGGAGAAGATCCAGCTGTACGGCAGGCCGCTGTGGCCGTTGTAGAACGCCGACACCGAGGTCTTGTAGTCACCGAAGAAGGCGTGCTGCCAGGTGAGCGAGGCCTTGATCGTCTTGGCGACGTTGCGGTCCGCGGTGGCGGCCACTTCGTCGTTGACGTTCTCGCGCACCACGTAGGCGTAGCCCGAGGAAGCCTGCGAGCTGTTGCCCGGGTTCACCTCGGTGGCGTGGCTCAGGGTGAAGGCCAGGCTGCCGGCCCAGTCGTTGGAGAACGGCTTGGACAGGGCCAGGGTCAGGGCGTCGGACTTGCCCTTGTCGGTGTTGGTCAGCAGCGTCGAAGCCTTGTCGAAGGCCATGTTGCGATTGGCGGCGGCATCGCGGCTGCTCGGGAACTGGCCCGGGGTCGCCCAGTACTGGAAGCGGCCATCCGGCAGCACGCCGGTCGGCGCACCGATGTTGATCGCCTGGTAGTAGATGCCGTTGCGGGTCTTGAAGTGCTGCAGTTCAACCGAACCGATCATGCCCCACCACGGCAGCTCGCGATCGAACGCCAGGGTGGTCTTCCACACGCTCGGCAGGCGGAAGTTCGGATCGATCGTGTCGACGTCCATCGCCGGCTGGTTCTGCGGGCCGGTGGGGATGTTCTGGGCGTACGGATCGGGGCTGAACTCGGCCGCGGCCGGATCGAACGAGGAGTAGCTCGCCACGGTCAGGCCGTTGTTCTGGTACGGATTGGTCATCCACACCGTCGGCGGGCTGGTCTGGAACAGGCCGAAGCCGCCGCGCAGCTGCGTCATGCGCTCGGTGTCGAACGCATAGTTGAAGGCCAGGCGGGGCTCGATGACCTTGTTCTTGGCGCCCAGCTTGGTGTTGTTCGGGTAGCCGAACGCCTGCTCGAAGGCCGGGTTGTACAGCGGGGCCTTGTTGGCCTGCGGGATATCGATGCGCACGCCGTAGGTCAGCGACAGGTTGTCGTTGACCTGCCAGGTGTCCTGCAGGAACGGGCTGTACTGGGTGTAGGTCCACTTGGCGGCGACGTCGTCCAGCGTGTAGCCAGCCGCCGGCTGGTACAGGAAGTACGAGTCGTAGTTGCCGGCGGCGAAGTTGTCCAGGCCGTAGAACGTGTAGTTGCCGTGCTCGGTGCGGCCGAACAGGTTGTAGATCTTCGAGCGCTGGTAATCGATACCGCCCTTGAGGGTGTGGTCGCCCAGGTACAGCGTGCCGGCCAGGAACGCCGACCACTTCTTGGTGCTGATCGCGTTCTCGTGGCGGTACTGGTCCTCACCGAGGTTGATCGACGGACCGAAGCCCGACGGATCGAGGTAGACCTTCACCTGCGGCTGGTTGATGGCGTTGCCGGCCAGCTGCTCGAACGACTGGTAGCTGATCTTCGCCTCGGTCGAGAAGTTCTCGGTCCAGTCGTCGAAGAACTGCAGCGCGGCGTTCTTGGTCAGGCTGTCCTTGGTGTACCAGTAGCTGCTCAGACCGATCTGGTTCGAGCTGTTGCCCTGCACGATCGGCTGGGTTTCCTTGGTGTACTGGTAGGTCAGGCTGGCGCGGTGGTTGTTGGTGATGTTCCAGTCGATCTTGGCCAGGTAGCGCTTGTCTTCCAGCGTCACGCCGCCCGCGCCGAACGAACCCGGCTGCAGGCCGAGCGCGTTGGCGGTGTCGATCACGCGCTGCAGGTCGCCCGGGGAGACCTTGTTGGAGGTCGACGGACCGTTGCCCAGCGAGGCGTCGAGGCCGTTGGCCGAATCGGCGCCGATGCCGGTGGTCTTTTCCTGCTCGGCCGAGACGAAGAAGAACAGCTTGTCCTTGATGATCGGGCCGCCCAGCGTGATGCCGCCGGTCCAGTCACGGGCGTAGCCGGTGTACTCGTAGCCCGGCTCGTCGTGGTCCAGCCAGCCGGCGTTGCCAACCATCTTGTTGGCGTTGCGGTACGCGTAGTAGACCGAGCCGTGGAACTCGTTGGTGCCCGACTTGGTGACCGCATTGACGTCGGCGCCGACGGTGTCGGACACCACGTCGAAGTTGGCGGTCGAGATGTTGTACTCGGCGATGGTGTCGACCGAGATCGGCGAACCCTGGTACGGCAGGCCATTGGCGTTCAGGCCGAAGGGGTCGCCCTGGGAGATGCCGTCGACGCTGATGTTGTTGTAGCGGTTCGGCAGGCCGGCGACCGAGATCGAGCCGTCGCCCTGGTCGGTGACGTTGATGCGCGGATCGAGGCGCGCGATGTCGTCGATCGACCGGTTGCCCTGCGGGGTGCTCTCGAGCTGGCGGCCGGACACGTTGGTCGACAGGCCCTTGTTGTCCGGCGTGAAGGTCTGCATCAGCGCGGAGGCGGTGACGGTCACGCCGCCGAGGTTCTGCGCTTCGACGGCGGCCATCTTCAGGTTGACCGCGGAGGTCTGGCCCAGCTGCAGGTAGACGTTGTCCTGCTCGCCCTGGGTCAGCCCCGACTTGGCCGCGGTGATGTCGAACGGACCACCCACGCGCAGGCCCTGCGCGGTGTAGCGGCCGGAAGCGTCGGTGGTCACCACCTTGGTGGTGCCCGAAGGCTCATGCACGATCGTGACGGTGGCGTTGGCGACCGGCTGGCCCGAAGCGTCGACCACCTGGCCGGCCACGGCCGAGGAGGTGACGTTCTGCGCGATGGCAGGCGCCGCACCGACCGCCAGCAGCGTGGCGATGGCAAACGGCAGGGCCTTGGCACGAATTGGACTGTTCATCGTTATATCGACCTGTATTGGTTTGCAACGGAAAATTCGATGTCGGAACAAAAACACGCCGATGCCGGGCCGTTGGGCCAGGCATGCGTCGCGTGGTTGTGTATCCCCTAACTTCTTGGCGCAGCTATCGTCCAGCAGCGATGGGGCCACCCCATCTACCGACCAGTTGTTAAGCAAACTTAACGATAGTTTATGACAAGACCGAGACCGAATCACCCCTTTTCGTGAGGGAGGTTCAGCCGCCGGCCTTGCCGAGGTAGCGCGCCCGCTTGGCGGGCTTGAGGTTGGCCAGGTCGAGCATCACCAGGCCGTCGACGCAGCCGGAAAAGCCGGGGTCTTCGCCGAAATCCAGGAACTGCACGCCTTCGGGCTCGACCAGGTCCACGTACTGGCGATAGAGCACCGGCAGGCTCACGCCCAGCGCGTCCAGGTGGTGCTTGAGCTTGCCCAGCCCGGCCTGGGCATCCAGCCCTTCGAGCGCCCGGCGCACCAGCCCGACCACACCGGGCGAGATCACGAACGGCTGCCGTGCGGAGGCCAGCCCCGGCGTACCGAAATAGTGCTGGTGCGCGGCAGCGATCCACTCGCGCGCCTCGCGCGGCAGGTTGACCGACATGCTTACCGGGCCGAACAGGTAACGCAGTTCGGGATGTCGCTGCAGGTACAGGCCGATGCCCTGCCACAACTGGTCCAGCGCGCGCGAGCGCCAGTACGCGGGTGCGATGAAGCTGCGGCCGAGCTCCAGTCCCTGCGCCAGGCGCGACTCCAGCGCCGGCGAATAGTTGAACAGGCTCGCGGTGTAGAGCCCGCCCAGGCCACGCTCGGCGATCAGGCGGCCCCCGTGGCCGAAGCGGTAGGAGCCGACGATGCGCAGCGCCGCCGCATCCCACAGCAGCAGGTGCTCGTAGTGCGGATCGAACGCGTCCAGGTCGCGCCGCGCGTTGGTGCCCTCGCCGACCTTGCGGAAGGTCAGTTCGCGCAGGCGCCCGATCTCGCGCAGCACTGCGCTGTCGGCAGCGCCCTTGAACAGCCAGGCCTGCTTGCCGTCGCTGAGTTCGGCCAGCTTCTCGCCCTGCGCCTGCAGCTCCGCGGCCACCCGCTCGGCCGGCTCCGGATGGGCCAGCGGCACCTGGCCGCCGAAGATCAGCCCGCGCCGGCGGCCGACGCGATAGACGTGGCGGCGCATCAGCCGGGCGGCCTGTTCGGGCGAATCCCCGCTGCGCTCGAACAGCTCTTGCGCACTGATCAGCGCGCCGACGCTGAGGCCGATCCGGCGCTTGACCGGCGCCACCGCTTCGCGCGGCAGCATCGCCGTGCTGAGCGGTTTGGCCAGCATGGACAGCCCGTAGAACGCGGCCGAATTGCGTGCCGCCACGTGTACCGGCAACACCGGCGCACCGCTGTGCCTGGCCAGCCGCGCGAAGCCATCGGACCACTTGCCGTCGCGCACGCCGCCCGGCCCCATGCGCGAGACCTCGCCGGCCGGAAACACGATCAGCGCAGTGCCCTGCTCCAGCGCGCGATAGACACCGCGCAGCCGGGAGGCCGCGCCCTTGCCGAACACGTCCACCGCAAGCAGCAGCCTGCGCAGCGGCTCGATCGCGGCGAGCCAGTCGTTGCCCAGGATCCGCACGTCCGGACGCACCGAGCCGACCAGTTGCAGCAGCGCCAGCGCATCGACCATGCCCAGCGGATGGTTGGCAACCACCAGCACGGCCCCCTCGGTCGGGATGTGCTCGCGCTCGCGCGGGCTGACGTGATAGCTCGCGCCGAGCACATCCAGCGCACGCTCGACGAAATCGAAACCTTCGACCTTGCCCACGGCGTCGAGCACGCGGTTGAAACCGGCCTCGTCGGCCAGGCGCCCGAGCAAACCCGCCACGGGTCGGCGGAGCCGCGGATGCTGCGCCAGCCAGGGCAGGCGTTCGACTAGGTTCCGTTCGACGCTGAGCATGACCGCTCTCCTGGTGTTTCGCCCATGCTGGGCGCCGATTATGACAGCAGCACGACGGCGTCCGAGCGTCGCTGACGCACAAACATGCGCATGCGCACGGTTCGAAGTATCGCGGACGTCCGCAGGGCGCGCTTCAGCCCGCCGACGCTCTTTGGGTCTTCCGGAGGACCGGGCTGCAAACCCACCCGGCGAAAGCAGCGCGCGTCACACCTGCATGTGCAGGAAGGCCGCCACACCGCCCATGAACATCTGTACCGAAAGCGCGATCAGCAGCATGCCCATGACGCGCTCGAGCGCAGTCAGCACGCTCTCGCCGAGCCAACGGAACAGGTAGGTGGAGGACAGCAGGATCGCCGAGGTCGCCAGCCACGCTAAAAGCAGCGCGGTCGCCCAGTCGGCCGTGCGGCCCGGCGAGGTGTTGGTCAACAGCAGCAGCGCGGCCATTGCCGAAGGGCCGGCGACGCCGGGGATCGCCATCGGCACGATGAAGGGCTCTCCCTCGCCCGGCTTGCCGAAGATGCCCCCTTCCGGCGGCGGGAACACCATGCGGATGCCGATCAGGAACAGCACGATGCCGCCAGCGATGCTGATCGACTCCTGGCGCAACTGCAGCAGCTTGAGGATGTGCTGGCCGCCGATCAGGAAACCCAGCAGCACGCCCAGCGCGATCAGCAGTTCGCGGATCATCACCACGCGCCGTCGCTTGGGCGGCACGTGCTTGAGCAGGCTCAGGAAGAACGGCACGTTGCCGAGCGGATCCATGATCAGGAACAGCAGGATGCCCGCCGAGAGGGTGGTCATCTGCGTTTCCATGGAGGGCTCCTTCGGGTGGTGATCGGGGACAGGATGCCATGCGGGGACTCATGGCGGCGGTGCACGAGGGTTGTGGCGGTCGATGGCCGTGGATGGCGGTGTGGAAAGCCCATTCCCGGCCTGCCCCTTGAAGGGGAGGCAGCGTGGCGTGCGCTGTTTTGAAGCCCTTCCCTTCAGAGGGAGGGCTTCGGCAGGGATGGATGTCGCGCCGAAAGCCCGCGATCAGGCGCGACGCAGGTCCAGCATCGCGCCGCGCGCCGCCGCACCGTGGGGCCCGAGCAGCCACACCGCGGCCTGGGCCGCAGCGTCGGGCAGCGGCTGGGTATTCGGGTCTTCGCCGAAATACGCCAGGTGCCGCAACGCCGTGCGCATCGGCGCCGGCAGCAACGCATGCGTGCGGATGGCGGTGCTGTCGGTCTCCTGGTGCAGGATCTCGACGAAGCGCTCCAGCGCCGCCTTGGATACGCCGTAGGCGCCCCAGTGCGCGCGATTGACCAGGTCCGGGTTGTCCAGCACGAATACCACCGACGCATCCGGCGCTTTGGCCAGCAGCGGCAGGCACGCCTGGGTCAGGGCAAATGGCGCGGACACGTTGATGTGCATCGTGCGCAACCACTCGTCCGGCTTGTGCATCCCGACCGGCGTCAGGCCACCGAAGCTGGCCGCGCAGTGCACGATGCCGTCGAGACGGCCCAGGTCACGCTCGAGGCCGTCGGCCAGCGCTTCGTAGTCTCGCGGCGTGGCCGCCTCCATATCCAGCGGATGGATCACCGGCTCTGGCAGTTGCTCGCCCACGATCAGGTCATAGAGCTGCTCGAGCTGGCGCTTGCGCTTGCCGGTGATCACCACGGTCGCGCCCGCACGGGCCGCGGCCAGCGACACCGCGCGCCCGAGGCCGCCGTAGGCGCCGGTGACCAGCACCACGCGGCCGGCCAGGCTGCCGGCTGCGGGCGCGATGTCCCGCGGCAGATGGGCAATCGGCAGCGTCATGCGCGCACCGCACCGCTGACGTCGAGAGCCATGCGCGCGAGCTCCCCGGAGGATTTGAGATCCTCGACGATGTCGCAGCCGCCGATCAGCTCGCCCTGGATGAACAGCTGCGGGAAGGTCGGCCAGTTGGCGAAATGCGGCAGCGCCGCGCGCACCTCCGGGTCGGCCAGCACGTTGACGGCATGGAAGCTTGCGCCCGAGTCCTTCAGCGCCTGCGCGGCACGGGCGGAGAAGCCGCACATCGGGAACTGCGGCGTGCCCTTCATGAAAAGCACCATGGGGTGCCCGGCGAGCACCGCCTTGATTCGCTCGTTAACGTCCATAGCTTTCGGGGTTCTACAATGCGTGCAGGACCACAAGTGTATCAGCCGCGCATGGCCCGCCACCCGGCAGGCCCGCCCGGCTTCCCCTTAGCCGCAAGCCCAAGGAGTCCCTCATGGCGATCGAACTTCCCCCCCTTCCGTACGAAAAGAATGCGCTGGAGCCGCACATCTCCGCCGAGACGCTGGAGTTCCATCACGACAAGCACCACGCCGCTTACGTGACCAACCTCAACAAGCTGATCGCCGGCACCGAGTTCGAGGGGATGGAACTTGAGGAAATCGTCCGCAAGTCTTCCGGCGGCGTGTTCAACAACGCGGCGCAGACCTGGAACCACACCTTCTACTGGAATTCGATGAAGCCCAACGGTGGCGGCGAGCCGACCGGCAAGCTGGCCGACGCGATCAACAAGGCGTTCGGCTCGGTCGAGAAGTTCAAGGAAGAGTTCGCCAAGATGGGTGCGGGCAACTTCGGCTCGGGCTGGACCTGGCTGGTGCAGCGTCCGGACGGTTCGCTCGGCATCGTCAACACGTCCAACGCGGGCACGCCCATCACCGGCAGCGACAAGCCGCTGTTCACCTGCGACGTGTGGGAACACGCCTATTACATCGACTACCGCAACGCCCGTCCGAAGTACCTCGAGAACTTCTGGAACGTGGTGAACTGGGAATTTGCCGCCAGCAACATGGCCTGACCAAAAGCGGAGCCACGGCTCCGCTTTTTTTTCGGCGATGGGTCCCAGCCACCGCCCTCCTCACCGCGGGAGAGCAGGACGACCGGCCAAGACCCGCTCACCCCAGGCGGTCGTCGGCCAGGTGGTAATGCGGATCCCTGGCCGGATCGACCTCGACCATGCTGCCGGCCTTGTGCAGCAATTCGGCGCAGTCGGTGCTCAGGTGCCGCAGGTGCAAGCGCTTGCCGAGCTTCTGATAGCGCTCGGCCAGCGCATCGATTGCCTCGATGGCCGAATGGTCCATCACCTTGCCGCGGCCGAATTCCACGACGACCTCCGCGGGATCGTCCTTTGGCGAAAACAGATTCTGGAAGTTCTTGGCCGAGGCGAAGAACAGCGTTCCCTCCAGCTCGTAGACCTTGCTGTCGTCGGCCTCCAACCGGGTTCGTACGGAAATCTGACTGGCATGCTGCCAGGCGAACACCAGCGCGGAGATCACCACTCCCAGTACCACGGCGACCGCCAGGTCGGTGAAGATGGTCACCACCGTGACCGCCACGATCACCAGCGCATCGGCCCGCGGCACCTTGCCCAGCACGCGCACGCTGCCCCACTCGAACGTCTTGGCCGACACCACGAACATCACGCCGATCAGCGCAGCCAGCGGAATGCGTTCGATCAGGCTCGAACCGAACAGGATGAAGCTGAGCAACCCCAGCCCCGCCACGATGCCGGACAGGCGATGGGTGGCGCCGGCGCCGACGTTGATCATGCTCTGTCCGATCATGGCGCAACCGCCCATGCCGCCGAACAGCCCGGTGACCACGTTGGCGGTGCCCTGCGCGAGGCATTCCCGGTTGGGCTTGCCGCGCGTGTCGGTCATTTCATCGATCAGGTTGAGCGTGAGCAGCGACTCGATCAGCCCCACCGTGGCCATGATCAGCGCATACGGGAACACGGTGCGCAGGGTGTCCAGGTTCCACGGCACGTCGGGCAGATGGAAACTGGGCAGGCCACCCTTGATAGAAGCCAGGTCGCCGACCGTACGCTTCTGGATGCCGGCAAGGTTCGTCAGCAGCGCGACTGCCACGATCGCCACCAGCGCCGAAGGCACGGTACGGGTCAGGCGCGGCAGCAGGTAAATGATCGCCATCGCCAGGGCGACCAGCCCGAGCATGGTCCACAGCGCCTGCCCCCTGACCCATTCCCCATGCTGCTGGAAGTGTGGCAGCTGGGCCAGGAAGATCACGATCGCCAGGCCGTTGACGAAACCCAGCATCACCGGGTGGGGCACCATGCGGATGAACTTGCCCAGCCGCAAGGCGCCGAACAGCAATTGCAGCAGGCCCATCAGGACGACCGCTGCGAACAGGTATTGCACGCCGTGCTGCAACACCACCAACGCCACGATCACCACGGCGATCGCCCCGGTGGCACCCGAAATCATGCCGGGACGGCCGCCCAGCATCGCGGTGATAAGGCACATCATGAAAGCGGCATACAAGCCGGTGAGTGGATTGACGTGGGCAATCACGGCGAAGGCGATCGCCTCGGGGACCAGGGCGAACGCGACAGTGAGGCCGGACAGGATGTTGTTCCTGGCCAGGGTCGGGGAGAGCTTCATCGGGGACCTTCGACAGCAACGGATCACGCCTCTGCAAGCTGCAGAGGAGCGTTCATTGGAAGACGGGGAGCACGGCGACGGAGGCCGCGCGCGGGAGGAAACGTGCTGTAGCGAAGGCGACTTACACTGGCGGAAACTCTCGCACTGTTGCGCGGCCGCGCAATCGGCCGCGCAGGATAGCAGACGCGCGCAAGGCATCCCGCGGCGAACGCCGCGCATGCGGGCACGCTTTCCGCACGGTCGGCTTCAACCTGTCAGCGGCACTGGGAAAAGGCGCGGTCGACCAAGGTCGACCCTGCGCGACTGCGTGCGGAAGAGAAGCAACGAAGCGCACCTGTGCGCGACAAGCTTCAAACAGGTTTTGCGAGCACCTGCAGCACGGGGTTGGCCTGGTCCTCACGGTCCAGCGAACGGGCGACATGCCCGACGCGCCCGGCCAGCGTGCCCTCATCGGGCCCGCACACCGTGGCATGCCCCACCTTGCGCCCCGGGCGGGCCTGCTTGCCGTAGTCATGCCAGTGCGCGTCCGTCGTGGTGAGCACCGGCGCCGGATCAGGCAGCTCGCCGATCCAGTTGAACATGCACGACAACCCGCGCGCACCGGTATCGCCCAGCGGCATGCCGAGCACGGCACGGACGTGGTTCTCGAACTGGCTGGTGTGCGCCCCCTCGATGGTCCAGTGGCCGGAGTTGTGCACGCGCGGAGCCATTTCGTTGCCCAGCAACTGGCCGTCCTTGACGAACAGCTCCAGCGCGAACACGCCCACGTAGTCCAGCCGTTCGGCCAGCGTGCGGGCCAGGTCGGTGGCGCGCCGCTGCAGCTCGTCGATGTCGGGTGCCGGCGCCAGGCTCAGGCTCAGCACGCCGTCGGTGTGCCAGTTGCGGGTCAGCGGCCAGGTGCGGAAATCGCCATCGCGACTGCGCACGGCGATCACCGACAGCTCGCGCTCGAACGGCACGAACGCTTCCAGGATCAACCCGTGCGCGGCACCTTGCGCACCCAACGCGGCCCAGGCGGCATCCGCATCGGCCGGCGTCTTGAGGCGGAACTGGCCCTTGCCGTCGTACCCCAGGCGGCGGGTCTTGAGGATGGCCGGTGCGCCAACCTCGGCGATCGCCCGGTCGAGGTTCTCACGGGTGTTCACGGCCACGAAGGCGGGCGTATCGAGGCCGCACTCACGGAACAGGGTCTTCTCGGCCAGGCGGTCCTGGGCCACGGCCAGGGCACCCGGCACGGGCGAAACGGCCACCCGCCCGGCGAGCCAGTGCGCGGTCTCGGCAGGCACGTTCTCGAAATCGAAGGTGACCACGTCGACCATCGAGGCGAAGCGCTCGAGCGCCACGTAGTCCTTCCAGTCCGCGACCACCAGCGGGGCGACCTGCCCGGCGCAGGCGTCGCCGGCGCTGTCGACCACCAGCGACTTGACGCCCAGCGGTGCAGCGGCAAGCGCCAGCATGCGCGCGAGCTGGCCGCCGCCGAGGATGCCGAGCACAGGTTGGCGACGGGCGCTCATGCGCGCGGGTCCGGCTGGTCGAGCACGCTCTGGGTCTGCTTCGCGCGATAGGCGTCCAGCGCCTGCGCGACGGCCGGATCATGCAGCGCCAGTACCGATGCGGCGAGAAGGCCCGCGTTCACCGCACCTGCACGGCCGATCGCCAGCGTCCCCACCGGGATGCCGGCGGGCATCTGGGCGATGGAAAGCAGCGAATCCATGCCATTGAGCGCCTTGGACTGGACCGGCACGCCGAACACCGGCAGCCGCGTCTTGGCGGCCAGCATGCCCGGCAGGTGGGCGGCGCCGCCAGCGCCGGCGACGATCACCTCGATACCGCGCCCGACCGCTTCCTCGGCGTAGCGGAACAGCAGGTCCGGCGTGCGATGGGCGGACACCACGCGCACCTCGTGCGGCACGCCCAGTTGGTCAAGAACGGCGGCGGCGTGCTCCATGGTTTCCCAGTCCGAACGGGAACCCATCACCACGCCCACGCGGGCTGGCCTGGCGGTCGAAATCATGGTTCTGCCATCCCAAAAGGGCTATTGTACGGGCTTTCCGCACGACACCCCACCGCCATGGACAAGCGCCTGCTCGACATCCTGTGCTGCCCGGTCAGCAAGACGCCCGTTCGCCAGCTCGCGCGCGCAGAGCTGGAGGCGCTCAACGCCGCCATCGAGCGCGGTGAAATCGATACGGTCGCCGGCGCCCGGGTCCAGGAGACACTGGGCGAAGGCCTCATCACGGTGGACCGCAAGGTGGTGTACCGGGTCGATGACGGCATTCCGGTCATGCTCCCCGAGGAAGGCATCGGTACGGTGCAGATGATGGATTTTCCCGCGACTGCCTGAAGCGTCCTTTCGAAAAAGTGAACGGCGCCATCCTTTTATACATGGCGTGGACTAATGTGTACGCCAGTGCATGAGTCGTTCACGTTTCCTCGCTTAAGGTCGAAGCTCGCGTGGCCGGGGCGGCCATGGACGTCAGGAAGGGATGCTTCAGGGGTGTGGCGATGAAAGAAGCCAATGAACCTAACAAGGTCGTCAGCCTGAGCCAGCGGCAGGAGCCGGCCGAGCGCGTGGGCGACCTGCTGGGTGCCGTCCGCACCATCGCCGGCCGCCGCCTCCAGCTTCTCCTGGGCAACATGTTCGAGCACGTCGACGACGCGCTGTTCGACCTGGCCGAGAAGGCCGAGAACAACGCCGCCCAGATGCACTACTTCGACGGCATGCGCGAAGTGCGCAAGCGCCGCCCGATGGTCGAGCGCAGCTTCCTCACGCAGGTCGGCCGGGAGCTCACCGGCATCACCACCCGCCCCGCTCCGGCGCCCTCGGCCAGCCCGTCGTCCGGTCCGGTGGAGCTGTCGCTGGTGGCGGAGAACGAGCTGGAGGAATCGCTCGCCATCACCAGCATGACGGCCAAGAACGAATCGCGCCTGGCACGCGACCTGTTCGCCGTGAACCAGCGGCTGTCGGTGATCTGCGGCGGCATCAAGATCGACGACAGCACCAACCCGGTCGCACCGGCCGCCTTGGCGCAGGCGTTCCGCCAGGCCATGCGCGAGCTGGCCGCGGAGATGCGCGTCAAGCTCATCATCTACAAGCTGTTCGACCGCTACGTGCTGTCCGCGCTGGAAGAGCTGTACCAGGAAATCAACGCCGAACTGGTGCGCGCCGGCGTGTTGCCGCAGCTGCGCCACGAGGTGGTGCGCGGCGAGGGGCCGGCCGGCACGTCGGCCGCCACCGGCGCCGTCGCCGGCACCGATACCGCTGGCGACACCGACACGGAAGCCGAGCTGGCCAGCGAATTGCTGCATACCGTGCGTGCATTGTTCAGCGCACGCCGGGCACAGGCCGCTGGGGGCGCAGCGATGGTCGGCGGAGTGGCCGGCGCAGGCGCCCGGAGTTCTTCCCTGGCAGTCCCCACGGCGAACGAGCTGCTCGGCGCGCTCAGCGTGCTGCAGAGCCAGCTCGCGGCCGGTCCGATCCCGACCGCGCAGGCGATGGACCCGGCCACGCTCGGCCGCGAGGTCGCCCAGCTCAAGGAACAGTTGCTGGGCCAGATCGGCGCCCTGCGCGGCGAACGCCCGAGCCAGGTCTCGGCCATCGACGAGGACACCATCGACCTGGTCGGCATGCTGTTCGAGTTCATCCTTGCCGACAGCACCCTGCCCGCCGAAATGCAGGTGCTGCTGGCGCGCCTGCAGATCCCCTACCTCAAGGCCGCGATCCTCGACCGCAAGCTGTTTGCCCACCGCCATCATCCGGCACGCCGCCTGCTCGACGGCCTGGCGGAACTGGCCAAGGGCTGGTCGGAGGAGTCCGACCGCGACCATCGCGTCCACGAGAAGATCAAGTCCATCGTCGAGCGGCTGCTGCACGATTTCGACGACGACATGGGCCTGTTCGAGCGTCTGGGTGACGAACTGCAGGCTTTCCAGGAACAGAGCCGCAAACGCGCGGAACTGGCCGAGCAGCGCGTGGCCGAGTCGGCGCGCGGACGCGAGAAGCTGGAACTGGCGCGCCGACGGGCGGCCCGCGAGATCCTCGACCGCATCGGCAGCCAGAGCCTGCCGCCGCTGATCCACGGCGTGCTGGCCCGCGCCTGGGCGAACCACCTGGTCTTGACGATCCTGCGCCAGGGTGAGGACTCACCGGCTTTTTCCGATGCCTTGCGATTCGTCAACGAGTTCATCGCCAGCGCTCGGCCCGTGCACACCACGGATGACCGCCGCACCCTGCTGCGCATGCTGCCGGGTATCGAGCGGGCCCTGCGCCGCGGCCTGGCCAACGTGGCGTTCCAGGAAAGCGACATCGAGCGGCTGCTCGGCCAGTTGCACGCCTACTACCGGCAGCAACTGGGCGAAATGGCGCCCGACAGCACCACCGAGGACGTGGTACTGCCGATACCCGAAAGCATCCAGCCCCTGCTCGATGCCGACTCGGCCGAGCCCGAGCCGGTACAGGACCAGCCGACGGCGGTTGCCCTGGACAACGGCGAGACGATCGAAGTCGAACAGCTCAAGCCCGGGACCTGGCTGGAATTCTGTCCAACCGGCGATGCGGTCACCCGCGCCAAGTTGTCGTGGATCAGCCCGATGAGCGGGCGCTACCTGTTCGTCAATCGGCGCGGCCTGAAGGTGGGCGACTACGCACCGCAGGAGCTTGCCGCGGCGCTGGCCGCCGGCAGCGCACGCATCCTGCCGTCGGAGCCACTGTTCGACCGCGCGATGGGTGCCATCGTGGATCGCTTGAGCCAGGCGGCCACGGCCGGAACCGACGACCTGACCTGAGCGCGATGGCGGTTTCCGGGCGCCGCACCCAAGGGTGCGCCGGCGTCTGGCCCGAGCACGACAGCCCCGGGGTCGCTCCTGGAAGGACCCGAGCTGGCTCATGCGCGGCCCGCGCACGACCCCGCATTCCATCCAGACGCCCATGCGTGTGATGCTCCCGGCCTTGCTGCCGGCGCCCTGCAACGGGCCAGCCAGCGCCTCGGTTATCCTTGGCGGTCGGCGGACCGGGGACATGCTTCCCCTGCACCGCCGCCCCTCTCCACCGAATGGATGCTGCATGCCTGACGCGAGTCCCCTCGATCCGCCCGACGCCCGCCTGATCGACGCCGATGTCGAACGCGCCTTTGCCGAAGACTTCGGCAGCGGTGACGCGACCGCGGACCTGCTGCCGGCCGATGCCCATGCCAGTGCCGCGCTGACCTGCCGCGAGGACGCGGTGATGGCCGGCATCCCCTGGTTCGACGCGTGCTTCCGCAAGCTCGACCCTGGCGTGATGATCGACTGGCGGGTACGCGACGGCGAGCGAGTGGCCGCCGGCAGCGTGATCTGCCACCTGCGCGGACGCGCTCGCGCGCTGGTCAGCGCGGAACGCTCGGCACTCAATTTCCTGCAGCTGCTCTCCGGTACCGCCACTATCACGGCTGCCTACGTGGCAGCGGTCGCCGGCACCGCGGTGCGCGTGCTGGACACGCGCAAGACCGTGCCCGGCCTCCGGCTGGCGCAGAAATACGCAGTGCGTTGCGGCGGGGGCCACAATCACCGTATCGGCCTGTTCGATGCGATCCTGATCAAGGAAAACCACATCGCGGCCGCCGGCGGCATCGAGCCCGCGGTGACGGAGGCACGCCGGCTGCACCCCTCGCTGCTGCTGGAAATCGAGGTCGAGACCCTCGACGAGCTGCAACGCGCCATCGACGCGGGCGCGGATCGCATCATGCTCGACAACTTCACGCCGGCGATGATGACCGAAGCAGTCGCCTTGGCTGCTGGCCGTGTTTCCCTCGAAATCTCCGGCAACGTGGACCTCGGCAGCATCGGCAGCTATGCACGCACCGGCGTGGACTTCATTTCGGTCGGTGCGCTGACCAAGCACGTGCGCGCGATCGATCTTTCACTGCGTTTGCAACTGGGAAGCTGAGAGCGCTACGGACGTCACCGTGCGGACGTGGCGGGCGCTGCTCGTGGGCTGGTGCGCGCGCGATCCGTGATCGCGCGCAGGAAGCCTCTGCCATGGGGCTGTACCTTGCCCTTGGCCGGCGGCACCCACACACTCCACCCATGAGCCAAGTTTCTGACCTGATTGCCCTGACGGCGCTTGCTGCCGTGGCGGGCGCGTGGCTCAAGTTCACCCGCGCCCGCGAGCGTGCGGTGGACGAAGCGCGCCGGCAGTGTTCGCAACACGGCCTGCAGCTGCTTGATGAGACGGTTGGCCTGAGGAGCCTGCGCTGGCGCCGGGTGGACGGCAGGCGCCAGCTTGAGCTCGGTTACGTATTCGAGGTCAGCGCGCATGGCGACGACCGCCTGGACGGGCGTCTGTGGATGCATGGCGACCGGCTTGCAGGGGTGAGCCTGCCCAAGGCAGCGACGCCTTTGTCCGAAGCCGAGCCACATCGGACGGCGCCGCCGGACAATGTCATCCCGCTCAGGGCGCGGCGACCGCGGATCGGGCAGTAACGCACCGCGGCTGCAGCCGGCGGCCACCAAACCGTGGGTGATGGAAACACCTGGCGCATGTAGGAGCGCACCTGTGCGCGACTATCGTGTCCCCGGTCGCGCACAGGTGCGCTCCTGCGGGATGGCGGGCTGCTGTGCCTGGTCCGACGCGCAATCTCTCGCGAGTCGCGACGGCCGGCGTTGCGGCTCCCGCATGTAGGAGCGCACCCTGTGCGCGACCGCGGTGCATGGCGGTGGCAACCCGGGCTGCGCCTGTTCAAGGCGTCCAGCCCACAGGTTCCGAGGCAACAGTGTCTGCTGTGGATCGCGCTGGCGAAGTAGCCTAGCGGGCCGGGAGCCATTCCCGTTCCCCACCGGAGTCGAGCATGCCAGCTTCCCAAGCATCCACCCGCAGCCGGTCGCTACGATGGCGGGTGCTGCTGCGCCGCCACCCTTCGGCGTTGTTGCTGTTGGCACAGCTGGCGTGCGTGATGCTGTATCCGTTCGTGGAGCAGACCCATGCCGCGCGCATCCTGGTCGGCGCTTTCGGCGTGCTGATCCTGCTGCTGGCGTTGCGCATGATCGGTCACACCTCGGCGCGCCTGTGGCCGGGTCTGTGCCTGGCGGCAGCCGCGGTGGTGCTGAACGCGCTGTACATCGGCCTGGGGATCGAGCAGTTGCTGCCCTGGCAGGCCGCGCTCGAGGCGGCGTTCTATTTCTATGCGGCCGGTAGCCTGGTGTCGTACATGCTGGCCGACCAGCGCGCCACCACCGATGAGCTCTACGCCGCCGGCGCCACGCTGACCCTGCTGGTGTGGGCCTTCAGCTACCTGCTGGTGCTGTGCCAGGCCTGGCAGCCCGGTGCGTTCGGCGGCGCAGTGGATGTCGGGGCACCGCGCGCGTGGACCGACCTGGTGTTCCTGAGTTTCGCGCTGTTCACCAGCACGGGCATCGGCGACGTGATCCCGCTCAGCCCGCTGGCCCGAGCCATCGCCAGCCTGGAGATGTTCACCGGCGTGATGTACCTGGCGCTGGTGGTCTCGCGGCTGATTGGCCTGTCGGTGGCGCAGCGGCGCGGGTGAGTCGGAAGCCGCCCGGCGCTGGCCGGCGTGGCGATCGTGCACCAGGCAAGCTGGCCCATCCACGCGCCGAGGGGCGCCGAAGCGCCCCTCATGCCATCCGTGCGGAGGCGGTCAGTCGTTCTTGTGGCTCTGCTGGCCGGCCTTGACGTGTTGCTCGTGGCTTCCGCCCTGGCTGCCGTGATTGCCGGACGAGCTGCCGGCCGACTTGGACTTGTCGTCGTTCTTGTGGCTCTGCTCGCCTGCCTTGACGTGCTGCTCGTGCGAGCCGCCACGGGTGTTGTCGCTGTTGGCCATCTTGGATCTCCGGGGGAGGTGGGAATGGCACGGTGGTCGCCGTGCCGTGCCCACCATCCGACCACCCGCCTTATGTTGCGGTGAGGAGACGGTCAAGCGTCTTTGCGTTCCTTCAGCAAGCAAGCCGACTCGGCCGTGGACCGGGTGGCACCTCAGCCGAGCGGCCTCACCCGGAAGTTGCGCCCCTTGATGCGTCCGGTGCGCAGGCGCTCGAGCGCGTTGTTCGCCAGTGCGCGGGTGATCGCGACATAGGCGCGCGTGGCGTAGACGTCGATCTTGCCGATGTCCTCGGCCTTGAGGCCGGCCTCGCCGGTGAGCGCGCCGAGGATGTCGCCGGGTCGCAGCTTGTCCTGGCGGCCGGCGTCGATCACCAGCGTCTTCATCGGCGCCAGGTGCAGCGTCTTGCCGCGTGGCGGGGCCAGCTTGAAGGCCCGCCAGGGCAGTGGTTCGCCCAGGGCTTCTTCGATGTTCTGGGCCTTGGGCCGCTCGCGCGGCGTGCACAGCGTGATCGCCACGCCCGACTGCCCGGCGCGGCCAGTGCGCCCGATGCGGTGGGTGTGGGTATCCGGGTCGTGCGCGATGTCATGGCTGACCACCAGCGGCAGCGCGGCAATGTCCAGGCCGCGCGCGGCGACGTCGGTGGCTACCAGCACGCTGCAACTGCGGTTGGCGAAGCGCACCAGCACCTCGTCGCGGTCGCGCTGCTCCATGTCGCCGTGCAGGGCGAGGGCCGAGAACCCGCGGCGATCCAGCTCCTGCGCCACCGTGTCCACGTCGCGGCGCATGTTGCAGAACACCAGCGCGTGCTGGTCGCGGTCGCGGGCCAGCAGCTGGGCCAGCGCGTCGATCTTCTGCGCCGGCTCCACCTCGATGAACTGCTGCTCGATGGCCGGCGTGGCCTCGGCCGGCGTTTCCACGGTGACCTCCACCGGGTCTTTTTGCAGGCGGCGGCTGGCGGCGCGGATGGCCTCGGGGTAAGTGGCCGAGAACAGCAGGGTCTGATGGTGCCTGGCGATGCGCCGGACGATGTCATCGATGGCCTCGCCAAAGCCCATGTCGAGCATGCGGTCGGCCTCGTCCAGGACAAGTACCTTGATGCCGCCGCCGTGCAGGCTGCCGCGCTTGAGGTGTTCCTGCACGCGCCCGGGCGTGCCCACCACGATGTGCGGATCGTGCGTGAGCGAGGCCAGCTGCGGGCCCAGCGGCATGCCGCCGCACAGGGTCAGGAGCTTGACGTTGGGCAGGCTGGCGGCGAGCCGGCGTATCGCCTTGCTCACCTGGTCGGCCAGTTCGCGTGTGGGGCACAGCACCAGCACCTGCAGCCGGATGGTGTCGACGTCCAGCGCCTGCAGCAGGCCCAGCCCGAAGGCGGCGGTCTTGCCGCTGCCGGTACGTGCCTGGGCGATCACGTCGCGGCCGGCAAGGATCGGCGGCAGGCTCTGCGCCTGCACCGGCGTCATGGCGGCGTAGCCGTGTGTTTCCAGGCTGGCGAGCAGGGCGGGCTTGAGGGGGAGCGTGGTGAAGTCAGTCATTGGGCATGATCGCATCAAACCTGCGGGCCTGTAGGGCGCCGCGGGGAAACCGGTGGCTTTCCCGTCGGAGCGCACTCTGTGCGCGACCGCGGTCCTCCGCTCCGTCGGTCGCGCACAGGGTGCGCTCCTACATGGCGCGAGATGGGGTGGGAGGCTGGGCGCGGGTGCGGCGTCGGGTGGACGCAAGCCAAAGAAAAAGCCCGGCACGGGGCCGGGCTTGGGTCGAACGGGGTGCAGGCGCTTAGAGCGGCTGGACCTGGTCGGCCTGCAGGCCCTTCGGGCCCTGCGTCACGACGAAGGACACCTTCTGGCCTTCCTGCAGGCTCTTGAAGCCCGAGGACACGATCGAGCGGAAGTGCACGAACACGTCATCGCCGCTGGCGCGGCTGATGAAGCCGAAGCCCTTGGCATCGTTGAACCACTTGACGGTACCGGTTTCTGGTTGCGACATCGTTGTATCTCCCTGGAGCGGATGGATGTGCCGCTTGGCGCGGCGGGCTGCTGGTCACAAGGAGGAACGAGTGCAACGGTGTAGTGGAACTGCTCTCTACAGCATCGGGCCACAGTTCGCGTGACCCTTGAAACCCAGCCTGCGCACAGTAGTGACTGTCGGCCTGCGAAGCAAATGCTTTCGTGAACGCACGGTTACCGGCCGCGGCGCGTTTCGCCCATCGCAGGGGGGCCGGGCCGCGCCCACAGGCCCTCCCGGTCAGCCGCGGCGCGCGGCCTCGATGGCCGCGATATCGATCTTTCCCATCCCCATCATGACGTCGAACGCGCGCTTGGCCGCGGCCGGATCCGGATCGGTGACCGCGGCGGTCAGGGCGCGGGGGGTGATCTGCCAGGACAGGCCCCACTTGTCCCTGCACCAGCCGCAGGCGCTCGGGCTGCCGCCGTTGTCGATGATCGCGTTCCAGAGGCGGTCGGTTTCGGCCTGGTCGTCGGTCGCCACCTGGAAGGAAAACGCCTCGGTGTGGGGACACCCCGGCCCACCGTTCAAGCCCAGGCAGGGGATGCCCATGACGGTGAATTCCACCATCAGCACGTCCCCCTGCCTGCCGGCGGGATAGTCGCCCGGCGCCCGGTGGACGGCCCCCACGGCGCTGTCGGGAAAGGTCGCGGCGTAGAACTGCGCGGCGTCCAGCGCGGTGCCGTCATACCAGAGGCAGAGGGTGTTCTTGTGGGTCATTTCGTTCTCCAGGCGGGGGCTTCATTCCACCGACGAACGAACGGCAGGCAGATCGACAGTCGCCTCGTGCATGCCAATCGCCCGCGCGTGTTCCCTGGAGGGGGCCGGCATCAGTCCGGCGCGAAGCGCCAGGTGGCGTCGAGGAACTCGTCCAGCTCCCACCGCTTGAACGGCGCCCGTCCCTTGAACTTGCCGAGCGCGGCCGACACGACGTTGCGGTTCCAGTGGGTGACCGGCCGGTTGTGCGACTGCAGGTAGTGGTCGATGTAGTACTCCGGCGTCCACGCCTGCGTGGGGGAGGCCAGCACGCGATCGATCTTTCCCACATAGGCCTTGTTGGGGTGGCCCGACCAGTCGCCCAGGGCCTGGCCGAGATGTTCCGCGCTATCGAGCATGGTATGTCCCGTAAGCTGTCCAACCAGTGCGTCATTAGTCCTGCAGGCCAGTCCAGCACCTGTCAAAACCCCGTCCCCAAGCGGCTGATTATGGACAACCGCCACCGAATGACAGGCTCCGTTTAGGACCGCCGTTGCGGGCAGTTCAGCAAGCAGGTTCTTGCGATATCACGGGCCGGCTGGAGGGGCCGCCGCGAGCGTCATGCCGGCGTTCGCTGGGCCGGCCGCCGGGTGCTGGCCGTAGCGCGCGAGCAGGAAGTCGATCGCGCTACGGAGCTTGGCTGTGGGGTGGCGGTCTTGTGCGTAGATCAGATGCATCGGCGATGGCGCAAGCGACCAGTCAGGCAGCACCTGCTGCAACCGCCCGGAGGCGAGGTCGTCGGCAAGCAGCGGCTCCGGCTGCAACGCGATGCCGATGCCGCCGAGCGCGGCGATGCGCAGGGCGTTGCCCTGGTTGGCGGTGAAGCGGCCATGCACGGTGACGGCACAGGTGACGCCATCGGGCCCGACCAGTGGCCAGACGTCGGAGCGCCGCCAGTAGGACAGCCCAAGGCATTCGTGGTGTGCCAAATCGGCCGGCTGCACGGGATGGCCGCGGCGCGCCAGGTAATCGGGCGAGGCGGCCAGGATGCGCCGATAGGGGCGCAATGGCCGCGCCACTACGCCCGGTTCGGTAGGGTCCCCGACCAGGATGCCAAGCTCGAAACCCCCGTCGGCCAGGTTCGGCGGCCGATTGTCCAGCGTGAGTTCGACGCTGACCTCCGGATGGCATGCCATGTATTCGGCCAGCGCCGGGACCATGTGGCTGCCGAAACCCACCGGCGCCACCAGCCGCAGCCGTCCGCGCGGCGCGGCCTGCAGTTCCAGCGCGCTCGCTTCGGCCAGTGCGACTTCGGCCAGCGCCTGTTTGCAGCGCTCGTAGTAGAGCCGCCCCACGTCGGAAAGCTGCTGTTTGCGGGTGGTGCGGTGGAGCAGGCGGGCGCCCAGCCGTTGCTCGATCGCCGCGACGTGCTTGGCGACCATGGTCGCGGAGACGCCACTGGCTTCGGCTGCGGCCGCGAAGCTGCCGCAGTCCACCACACGCACGAACATTTCCATGCCAGCCAGCTTGTTCATGATTCAAAACCGTGGGGTTGGTTATCAAGCAAAGTCTGGCACGTTTATCGCGCCGTGGTGTGGCCTCAACATGCCGCGCACCCCTTCCGCAGCACGGAGCGTCGCCATGCCGAGCCTTCATCTGGACATCCCCAGCATCGACTGGATCGCGCTTCCCCCGCGCGGCGAAAAGCCCGGCGGCGGCAAGGCCCGCCCTGCCCGGAACGCACCGATGCCTGCGACCCCGGCGATACCGCGCGAGCGGCCGGTGGGTAACGTCCGGCAGCCAATCCAGCCGCCCGGTCGGCCGGCCGGAGCGATGGCATGAGGTCGATCCGTGCCGATACGGATACAAGGCAGGCCCGGGCCGATACGCCGCAGATACGCCCCGTCGCATCGACGAGGTTTTCCTGGAGGACGCAGCCCATGGGCAAGGCACACGCGCCGTACCACGCGCACATCTATTACGACGCGGCCAGCCGCGCGCTCGCCGAGACCATGCGTTGCGTACTGAGCGACCGGATGGCTGCTGGCAAACTTGCGCCGTTGCGCTTCGTCGGCCGCCTGCGGGATGGCCAGGCCGGGCCGCATCCCTTGCCGCAGTTCGAGATCCACTTCACTGCGGACGGGCTGACGGTGGTGCGCGAGATCATCCGGGCGTCCGGTTTCACCGCACTGATCCATCCGCTTACCAACGACGACTTCGCCGATCACACGCGACTGGCCGAATGGATCGGCACGCCGTTGGCACTTGACCTGGGCACGCTCGATCCGCCCGGTCGCAACAGGGGCGTCGCGCGTTTTGGCTTGTCGGATGTCTAGCCCGCCAGCGGCGGCGTGACCATCAGCGCCGCATCGCGCAAGTGGACGCAGCGGCGAGCGCGGCATCGGACGCGATCGTGCGCAGGGTTCGCTGATCAGCGTGGGGTCGCGGTGTCGACCTGTCTTGCGAAAACCATGTCCTCGAGCCGGACCGCGACCACCTTGCCACGGTCGACCTTGAAGGCCAGCACGTTGCCACTGTTGGGCACCAGCTCCACGCGGACCTGGTCGTCCCTGGTATAGCCCGTGGCGATGGCGTGCAGGCAGCCCCAGTGGACGGCCAGCGTGCCGTGGTGATCGACGTCGATCCGCATCGTGCCGAGCAGGGGGTTCGCGTAGGTGCCGGCATAAGCCTCGCGCGGCAGCGTGAGGTGCCACAGACGGGCAAGGATCGCGGCACGCTGCCTGCGTACTTGCCGACGCAATTCGGCGGCTAAGCCTGGCAGCGCAGCGAAACGTTCTTCGACCGTCGCTTCGTTGCCGGTCTGTCCGAGCAGCGCGCCGTACACGTAATCGGCGACCAGGCTGGTCACGCGCGGGCAGAGCATGTCTTCGTTGCACAGGACCACCAGGCCGGCGTCTTGGTCCGGCATGAGCGACAGGTGCGCGTGGAACCCGGCAAAGCCGCCGAAGTGGTGGAGCATGCGGTGGCCCTTGTACTGGCCGGTGTACCAGCCCCATGCATAACCGGTGCGCACGAAGTCGAGGTAGTGGGCCTGGAGGCTTGCCTGGGTTTCGTGCGAGCGCGCGATGGCACGGGCCAGCAGGGGACGGCTTCTGGCGGGCGGCTGCAGTTGCGCGATCAGGAACCGCGCCAGGTCCGGCGCGGTGGACACCATGCCGCCGGCTGCCTGCATGGTGTCGTCGGACTTGGTGAGGTACAGCGGCGCCTGCGGATCGGTCGACGCCAGTGAATAGGGCAAGGCCATCGGCCAACCGCGTGCCCGGGCCTGGCTGATGTAGGCGGAGGTCTGCCGCATGCCCAGCGGATCGAAGAGGTCGTGCTGCAGCTGTTCCTGCCAGGGGCGCTTGAAGCGCGCATCCAGCCAGACGCTGGCGATGTTGTAGCCCACGTTCGTGTATTTGAACGTGCCGTGCGCGGCGTCGGCGTCGTTGCCCGACCGCGCCACGAGCGCGCGCAGCGTCCCGGGATCGTGCAGGCCGCTGAAGGCGGTGGCCCATACCAGCGGTTCGTTGTCGATGCCCGAGGTGTGGACGAGCAGGTCGCGCAGGGTGACGTCGCCGGCGTCGATGCCGGCGAAATGCAGTCCCGGAAACATCGCCTCCATGGGCATCGCCGGATCCGCGTTTCCCTGCTGCACTTTCAGCAACACGTCCAGGGCGGTGAACGGCTTGGTGGCCGAGGCGATGTAGAAGTCGGTGCGCGCGGTGACGGGCGCGCCGCGCGCGATGTCGGCCAGGCCGAAGTAGCCCTGGTAGACGACCTTGCCATCGTGCACCACCGCGATCGCCATGCCGGTCGGGTGGTCGATCGCCGCATTGGCGTTCGCCACGAGCTTGGCGAGCGCGCTGAAGTCGGGCTCGGAACTGTCGGCGCATGCCGGCTGGGCGAGCGCCATGGCGATGGCGGCGAGGAAGGGCATGAGTGGTTTCATGGCATCGGCCTGCGAGCGACTGGTGCCGGTCAGGGAGACGTCCTGCCCCGGACCGGTTGCGTCCGACGCGCCATGGCAGTTTCCGAAACTACGTGCGTGGCCTGGCTGCCGGCACCGGCGCGGCCGGGCCGCCCTGGCTTGCCACCCTGCCGCGCATTGGCGGATAGGCGGATAGGCGGCCGGGCCGGCTTCTGCCTAAGCTAGGCGCGCCGGGCTTTCGACTTCGCCATCGGGCGAGCGGACCGGGCTTCTGGCTCTCTACGCGCATAGAGGGGCGCCGATGAATCGGGAGATCGAAAGCGCGGACCTGTCCGACGCTCGCGGAAAAGAAGAAGCGCCGGTTCGCGGGGACATGTCCCGCGCGCGCTGGCTCGCCCTGATGCATGCCTGGGATCTGCCGCCGAGCGAGGAGACATGGCGCGAGCTGGTGGCCGCCTATGGACAGACCCACCGGCATTACCACACCGGCGCGCACATCGACGCCTGCCTGCGTCATCTGGATGCGTGTGCGTCGGCGCTCGACCAGCCGCACGAGGTCGAACTGGCGCTGTGGTTCCACGACGCGGTCTACAACCCGCTGTCGTCGAAGAACGAACGCAAGAGCGCCGACTGGGCACAGGACTTTCTTACCCGCTGCGGTGCGCCGGACCAGGTCGTCGCGCGGGTGGTCGCGCTGATCATGGTCACGCGGCACGAGGCACCCACGCGCACCAACGACGAGTCGTTCCTGGTCGACATCGACCTGTCGATCCTCGGCGCCGAGCCGGCCGTGTACGACACCTTCGAAAAGGCCATCCGGCGCGAATACCGGCACGTGCCGGGCCCGCTCTATCGTGCGGGCAGGTCGCGCCTGCTGGCGCAGTTCCTGGCGCGCCCCCGGATCTACGCCAACCTGCCTTTCGCGCTGCGGGAAGGGCAGGCGAGGGCCAACCTGGCCCATGCCATCGATCGGCTGCGAGCCTGATTACCCATCAACAGCGAAGTGGAGTCCATGGAATGAACGCTGCACGCACCTCTTCCTTCATCACGACCGTCAGTGCCGTCGTCCTGGCGCTCGGCGGCATCGCCCTTCTGTTCGCTTCCGACGAACTGCTTCCGCGGCTGATGCCCGGGACGCCGGCCAGCGGGACGGTACTCGGCCAGTTGATCTCGGCGGGCTGGCTGGCCATGGCCTGGCTCAACTGGAACCAGCGCCGGATGATCGTCGGCGGTATCTACGGACGTCCGACCGTGCTTGCCAACTTCATGCTCTACCTGGTCAGCGCGTCCAGCCTGGGCCACCCGGCGATGGCCGGTGGCGCGTCGCCGCTGCTGCTGTTGCTCACCGTGCTGTTCGCGGCGCTGACGCTGGTCTACGGCGCACTGCTCCTGCGCGGGCCGTTCGGTGCGGACACGCCGGCGGGCGCAGGCGGGAGCTGATTTTCGCGTGCCGTTGCCACGGCCTCGCGCAGCATCGACCGCCTCGGATCGGCAAGCCCAGGAGGCAGTCGTGGCACAGCTACTGAAACTTGCCGCCGCGTTTGCGGCGGGCGCGGCGGCGATGTATCTGCTCGACCCGGTGGCGGGGCGCCGCCGCCGGGCCACGGCGCGCGACACGGTGCGTGCCGCGGGCCAGGACATCCAGGAGTTCGCCCAGGACAAGGCCAGGCACGCGGCCGATCGACTGCACCGCGCATCGGCCCATCTGCACCAGCACGCGCCCTCGGGCGACCGGCAACTACACGACCGCATCCGCTCGAAGCTGGGACACCTGGTGGCGCAGCCGGGCAGGGTCGAGGTCCATGTGGCGGACGGCCTGGTGACGCTCAGCGGCTCGGCGCGGCTTTCCGAAGTGGACGCACTGGTGGCCGCGGTATCGGACATGCTGGGCGTGGAGCGGGTCGACAACCGGATGGACGCGGCGCCCTCGGCGCCGTCCAGCGAAAGCAGGCACTGAGCTACCCGCTGTCGCCCGGTGCGCAGCACGCCGCGGGCTCAGTGCCCCTTGCGCGGCACCACCGAGATCGTGCCGTCGTTTTCGATCGCGGCATGCTTCACCTCGTCCAGCCGCTCCAATCCCTGCTTGGAGCGCGCCGCGGCGACCACTTCCGACGGGTCCACGCGCGTCCTGTCGCCCGCCTCCTTGTCCCATGCGCCATCGCGAAGCACCAGCACAGGCAGGCCTTCAAGCCAGCGGCTGGCGGTCCGGGAATGATGCTTGATGACGGACAGGACGATGCTCAGGCCGACCAGCGTCATGATCAGCAGGAAGGCGTTGGTGATCGAATGATCGCTATCGACCATGGCCTGCTGGGTGGTCTCCGAGATGATCAGCAGCAGGATCAGCTCGAACGGAGAGGTCTGCGCGAGCGTGCGCTTGCCGGCGATGCGGAAGATCAGGAACAGGAAGGTGTAGACGATGACGCCGCGAATGACCGATTCCATGGGCCGCCCTCAGGGAAGGATGAACTGGTCGATGACCAGGGGAGCGGCGCCGTCGGCACTGACGTTGCCGCGCACGTGGCCGAAGGTGGCCTGCTGAAACTGGAACTGGATGCGCGCGGATGGCCCTTCGGCGGGTGCCATGGCGAACTCGTATTCGGTATAGCCCGGCCCCGAGCGCGCGTGTTCCGGCGCGGGGATGATCGACTGGATCTCCACCTCTTCGAGCAGCACGTTGTCGAAGCGCAGCCGGAACATGCCGTCGCGCGCCAGCGAGGGCGCGACCGTGAAGTGGTATTCGCTCGGGGCGCTGGCGCGCTGCAGGCGGTCGTAGGTCACCGTGAGCTTGCCCGGCTCGCCGGCAATGGTCTGGCTCAGCGGGCCGTAACCGAACAGTCCGAGCAGTCCGGCGGCGAGCAGGATCGCCATCACCGCCCAACCGACGCGCTCGATGCGCCACTCGCGCCGCGAGTGGGGGCGATCCACTTCGATCTGGAGGCCGTCGTCTCTCGCTTGCACCAGGGGCATGCCTTCATTTCGACAGGCCCGTGATACGACGCGTGCTGCCTGCTGGGCGTGAACGGCCTGTGGTGCCGGCGCCCAGGCGCCCGCTGGCAACTAGAGCGGCATCCGCAACGCCGGCGCTGGCGGGCGCAGGACGAACTCCCGGTGGACGTGCGCGTAGAGCGTGCGCTGGCCGCCGAACGGAAGGCGCGCGATGGCCTCGGGGAAGGGCAGCCAGACGTGGTCGTCATGCTCGTCGTCGAGACGCACGATGGCGTCGGCTTCCACGTAGGCGACGAACGCGGGCACGACCGCGATGCATTCCTCGCGCGCGTCGTAATAGGTCTCGCACTGGTCGGCCGAATAGAGCGCCGTCGGACGCAGGCCGGTCTCTTCGGCCAGCTCGCGCACGGCGGCCTGCCACGCTTTCTCGCCTGCCTCCAGGTGTCCGGCGGCGTAGGTCCACAGCCCGTGCAGGTGGGCCTCTGCGCGATGCAGGAGCAGGGTGCGTGCGTTGTCGCCACCGCCCCGGATGGGGATCACCGAAACGAGCGTGCAGCGCGTGGGAATGCCGTGCATGTCTCTCTCCGCGGCGGGCGGGTGTGCAATGGCCGTGCTTGCTTGGGGTTCATCGGTACAACCCCATGATTCGGTGACAGTTTGACCAGAAAATACGCATGCAGTCATTCCCCCGCGCGCCGTCGGCCGCCAGCCGGTCATCCGCGCGTGCAACAACCGACGTGCGCAACGCGCACACGTGCCATGGTCCCGGCCACCCCATCCCCGGCGCACTCGGCCCGACCGGCAACGCCTTCGGCCGATGGGGCGTGCGGCGGGTCGGCGCGCATCTGCGCAGGACCTGGCGCAGGGTCGGCCTGTTGCTGGTCGCTGCCGGCTCGGTCGGTCTGGCGGGCCTGACCGCGGCCAACGTGCTGCCCGAGGGGCCGGGGCTGGCGCAGGCACCGGCGCACGTGGCGCCGGTCGACAGTCCGGCGTTCCGGCAGCGGGCGGAAGCCCTGCTCGGTAGTCCCGTCACGCAGGGCAATGCGGCGGTGGACCTGCAGAACGGCGATGCCTACTTCCCGGCCATGCTGGCCGACATCCGCTCGGCGCGGAAAAGCATCGAGCTGGAGAGCTACATCCTGCGTCGGGGACACATCGCGGACGTGTTCGTCGCGGCGCTGTCCGAGCGTGCACGCGCGGGCGTGAAGGTGCGCGTGGTCATCGACTGGATGGGTTCGCGCGGCAACGTCGCCGATGCCGAGCGGCTGCGCGCCGCGGGCGTCGATTTCCATTTCTATCGTCCGATCCGGCTGGACCAGCTGGCGAGCCTCAACAAGCGCACCCACCGCAAGCTGATGGTGGTCGACGACCGCGTGGCCTGGACCGGCGGCATGGGCATCGACGACGCCTGGCTGGGCAATGCCAGCAACGGCCGGCAGAAGCGCGACATGATGTTCCGCCTGCAGGGCCCGGCCGTGGCGCGGATGCGCGGCGTGTTCGAGGAACACTGGCTGGCCACCGGCGGCCAGCGCCTGCCGCCGCCTGAGGCGTCACCTTCCGCGGCGCCGGGCTCGCTGCCGGTGCAGGTGATCGCCAGCACGGACCGCGTGGGCGAGTACAACTCGCAGCGGATGTTCCTGCTGGCGATTGCCGGGTCACGGCGCTCGATCGACCTGGAGGCGTCCTACTTCGTGCCGGACGCGGCGGTCCGGCAGGCGCTGCTCCATGCGCTGGCACGCGGGGTGCGCGTGCGCATCATCGTCGAGGGCGACCATGTCGATGGCCACATGGTCGGCGATGCCTCGCGCACCTACTGGGCCGACTTCCTTGCAGCGGGTGCGCAGATCGCGCGCTACGCGCCGTCGCTGTTCCACAACAAGCTGATGGTGGTGGACGATTACCTGACCCTTGCCGGCTCGGCCAATTTCGACAGCCGCTCGTTCCACCTCAACGACGAAGCCAACATCGCGATCTACGACGGCGCGTTCGCGCGCAAGATGGCGGACGTGTTCGATCGCGACCTTGCGGTGTCCGAGCCGGTGACGATCGCCCAGCTGCAGCAGCGGCCGTGGACGCAGCAGGTCACCGACCGCTTCTGGGCCGAATTCGCCTCCCAGTTGTAACCGTGCCCGCAGCCCGTAGGGTGGGCTTCAGCCCACCTTCCGTCCTTGCCCGTACTCCCACGGTGGGCTGAAGCCCACCCTACGGGCTCGCGCGTCAACGGATCGGTGCCATCAGGTGCCGGTAGGGCGTGTCGGCCCACATCACGTAGGGCGCGTCCGTATCGGGATCCACCGCTTTCGGGTACTGGTCGTAGAAGGCCGGGTCGGCGCCGACCACCATCACGTGCGGGCCGGTCTTGATCCAGTGCTTGCCCTGCGGCTTGCTCGCGTAGGGATCGGTGTTGCTGGCGTCGGTGCCGCCTTCGAGCATGTACATCAGGCCGACCTTGCCGGCCGGCGGCGTGGCGTGGGTCAGCCACGCGTGCACCCAGCCCATGGCCGCCTTGTCCGCGCACATCGGGTCCGGCCCGGGCGTGGCCGGCGCGTCGGGGATACAGGTGAAGCCGTTGCTGCCCTGGCGCAGCGTGCGCATGGTGCCGTCCGGCTGCATCGCCATGACGGTGGCGTGGCGACCGACACCGGCGGGCGCCGCGCGCATGGCACTGGCGATGAGCTGGGCATCGGACGGTTGTTTGGGGTTGTCGGCCTGCGCCATGGGTATGGCGAACAGGGTCGCGGCAAGAACAAGTGGAGCGATCGAGGCAGGCATGAGGGGCCTCCCGCAGGTGGACAGCTCGGCCAGCCCGGTTTTCCCGGCGGCATCCTGTGCCCGCGCGTGTTACCGGCCGATCAAGCGCGCGTCACTGACGCGGTGGCGCCTTGCGGCGGGGCGGCGCCTTGGACGGGCGACGCACCTGGTTGGCCGTGGCGACGCGCAACAGGCGCTGGAACCTGGGGCATTCGAGATGGCTCGGTGCGGGGCAGGTCGCCGCGTGGCGAAGGCCCTCGCGCACCGCGGCGAGCTGCCGGATGGTCCGGTCCAGCTCGTCGGCCCGTGCCGCGAGCTGCTGGCGGTCGATGCGCGGCTTGTCGCCGGATTCGAAGAGTCCGGCCAGGTCGTCCAGCGCGAAGCCGGCGCTACGCCCCAGCGTGACCAGCGCCAGCCGTTCCAGCACGTCGGGCCCGAACAGGCGCCGCAGGCCGTGCCGGCCGACCGAGGCGATCAGCCCCTTCTCCTCGTAGAAGCGCAACGTGGAAGGCGGCAGGCCGGTGCGCCGGGCGACCTCCGCGATATCGAGCAGTTTCATGCTTGACCTCAAGCGGACTTGAGTTCGTAGGCTCTCCCAATCGCGATCGGGAGACAAGCCAGATGACGACGCAACAGCACCTGCCGGGGCCCGGCCATGGCTGAACTTGCGCACTTCCTTTTCCACGCCGGCGTCGTCGGCATCGGCGCCACCCTCGTCATGGACGCCTGGTGGCTGGGCCAGAAGCGCCTCTTCGGCGTGCCGGTGCTCGACTATGCGATGGTCGGTCGCTGGCTCGGCCATCTGGTCCGCGGACGCCTGCGCCATGAAGCGATCAAGGCTGCACCGCGCGTGGCGGGCGAGCGCGCGATCGGCTGGGCGGCGCACTACGCGATCGGGATCGGCATCGCCGCCATGCTGCTCGCGGTGGCCGGCGTCGAGTGGGCGCACGCACCGACGCCCGGTCCCGCGCTGGCGGTGGGGCTGGTCAGCGTGCTGGCGCCCTTCCTGGTGCTGCAGCCGGCGCTCGGTGCGGGTATCGGCGCGTCGCGCACGCCGCGCCCCGGCGTGGCCCGGCGGCGCAGCCTGGTGACCCATCTGGTGTTCGGGCTGGGCCTGTACCTGGCGGGCGAGGCCTGGGTGGTGCTTCTTCGCTTGGCCGGCTAGACAGGGTTTCCGGGGCGCGCCCGGCCTCGCGGCGCATCGCGTCCGCTGCCATGCTGGGGCCATGATTGCCAACCGCCTCCATGACAGGCTCGATGCCCTGGCCCGCGATGGCACGCTCGAGGCCGCGGATCGCTGGCGCTCGCGCGCCGAAGCCCTGGACTGGCTCGACAGCCTCTCGCCCGTTCTCTCGTGGGCTGACGCAGGTGGCGTCGCCGACCGCGCGCAGGCGCTGCGCGCACGACTGGAGCGGGCCGATGCCACGCTCGGCCGGCGCCTGCGTGCGGCCATTCGCGGCGGGCATGGCCCCGCGCTCTTCCGGCGCTGGCAACAGGAAAGCCGGGGCCCGATCGAGGGCGAGCACTACGACGCACTCGACGAACTGCTGGCGGGCATCCTGCGGTTGGCGGACCCGGGCGCCGCATCGCGCCCGCTGGAACCGGAGATGGTGTTCTACCAGCCGACGCCCGCGCGCCACGCGCTGGACATGCTCGCGCGCAGCCGCCTCGGTCCGCGCGACGTCCTGGTCGACCTGGGTTCGGGGCTAGGGCACGTGCCGATGCTGGCCTCGATCTGCACCGGTGCCCGTGCCGTAGGCGTGGAGTGGCAGCCGTCGCATGTCCAGGTGGCGCGGCGCACAGCGCGTGCGCTGGGGCTTCACGACGTCGAGTTCCGCGGGCAGGACGCGCGCGATGCGGACCTGTCCGGCGGCACGGTGTTCTTCCTCTATACCCCGTTCGTGGGATCGGTGCTTCGCACGGTGCTGGATGCGCTGCGTGACGAAGGCACGCGACGCCCGATCAAGGTGTGTACCTTCGGCCCCTGCACACGCCTCGTCGCGGGTGAAACCTGGCTGTGCACGGACGAACCGCTGAGGGCGGACCGGGTGGCGGTCTTCCAGGCCGCGGGGCCCCGCAACGATTAAGCTGCGAGGATCTTCGCCACCACGGAGCACGCGATGAAACTGTCACGCTGGGTAGTCCTCCTCTCGTTGGTCGTCACCTCACCCGCGATGGCCGCCACCGACGATGCCGCGGCCATTCGCCAGGTGCTGGCCGACCAGCAGGCCGCGTGGAACCACGGTGACGTGGACACGTTCATGCATGGCTACAAGGACGCGCCCGACACCACGTTCGTGGGCAGCACGGTGCGCAAGGGTTACCAGGCGATCCTGGCGAGCTACCGCAAGCACTACGCGAACGAGGCCCAGATGGGCCGGTTGACCTTCTCGGATGTGGACGTGCGGCTGCTGCCCTGTGCACAGGGCGAGGTGCGTTACGCCGTGGTCACCGGGCGCTTCCATCTCGACCGCAAC
The DNA here is from genome assembly GCF_051900425.1 of Frateuria sp. GZRR33. Classification (NCBI taxonomy): domain Bacteria; kingdom Pseudomonadati; phylum Pseudomonadota; class Gammaproteobacteria; order Lysobacterales; family Rhodanobacteraceae; genus Frateuria; species Frateuria sp. GZRR33. Next base: position 31,749 of record NZ_JBHZGK010000013.1, on the reverse strand, counting down.
GAACATGGCGAGGTGGCGCAGGACGACGGCGTCTATTCGCTCCTGTGGCAGAAGACGGCCGCGGGCTGGAAGATCATCCTGGACCATTCCAGCTAGATCTTTCACGTCGGCTCACGAACTCGTCAGGAACTTCCACGTCCCCCCGGAGATCGGTACCCATGCGCCTGCGCTTATCGGGGTTCGCCCTCATCGTTTTGACCTGCGCGCTGGCCATGCTCGCCGGCGCGGCACAGGCAGCCCGCTACCGCGTGGTCGGCTATGCCACCGACTGGAACGCCACGCAGGCGCGCACGCTCGAGCGCATCGATACGCTGATCTTCGCCTTCGCCCACGTCGAACAAGGACGCGTGGTGCTCGATGGCGACGCGGCCGAGCGCCTGCGCCGGTTGCTTGCGCTCAAGCGCATCAAGCCTTCGCTCAAGGTGACCATCGCCGTAGGCGGTTGGGGCGCAGGCGGCTTCTCCGAGGCGGCCGCGACGGCTGAAGGCCGGCAGGCGTTCGCCCGGAGCGCGGCGGCCCTGGTTGCTGCGCAGGGAGCCGACGGGCTGGACGTGGACTGGGAATACCCCGGCCATGGGGACTCGGGCATCGCGTCCCGTCCCGACGACCGCGCCCACTTCACCCTGTTGCTGAAAGCGCTGCGCCAGGCGCTCGACCGGCAGGCGGGCAAGGGGCGGCATTACGCCCTCAGCATCGCGGTCGCGGACGGGCCGTTTGTCGACGGCATCGACATCGCCGCGGTCGCGCCCCTGGTCGATTGGTTCAACCTGATGACCTACGACTTCGTCAACCGGATGACGCCGACGACCGGGCACCACGCGGGGCTGTACCGCTCGCGCCTGGCGCCGGCTGGCGCACGCACGGCCGACGGTGCGGTGCGCCAGTTCCTCGCTGCCGGCGTGCCGCCCCGCAAACTGCTGCCCGGCGTCGCCTTCTACGGACGCGAGTTCGCCGACGTGGGTGGCGACCACGAAGGGCTGTACCAGCCCTATGGCCATTACCAGGGCGAACACCCCTGGCCGGAACTGGCGCGGTCATACATCGGCCAGGACGGTTTCGCGCGCCACTGGGACGCACAGGCCATGGCGCCCTGGCTGTGGAACCGGAGCCGGCATGTGTTCATCACGTATGACGATCCGCAGTCGATCGCCGCGAAGACCGCATACGTCAAGTCCCATGGGCTTGGCGGGTTGATGTACTGGGAGCAGAAGCACGATCCGGACGGGCAACTGGTCGACGCGATCTGGCGGGGGCTGCAGGAGGCGCCGTCGGGGAAGGACCATGCGCGCGGCGCTTCGGCTCGACCTCGTTCGCGCTGAGCACGCCGCGCAGGGCGAAAGGCGAGTACCTGCCTCAGGTCCCGGGCACCAGTGCCTTTCCCTGCGAGAGGGCGAACCGACAGGCGGGTGAGGGCCCGGGCGGAGCCGGGTGCAGCGGCTCCGCCCGTCACGCTCAGTGCCGCACGTTGTCCTTCGGTTCGCCCATGTCGTGCATGACGTCGCGCGCCTTGTCGGCGCCGGTCTGCACGGCTTCCTTCGCCTTGTCGGCAAGATGATCGCTGGCCTCGCCCATCAGCCGGTTCTCCGGCTCGGTGGTGGGCAGCGCCGCACCGAGCAGCGCGCCGATGGCGACGCCGATGGCACCGAGCGCCAGCGGGTTTTCGTGCAGCAGGGTGTTGTAGCCCTGCACGGCGCGGTCCTTCTGGTGCATCAGCGTGTCGCGCGCGCCATGGGCCGTGTCGGCCATCCGCGCGGTGGTGTCGGCCACGCGCGACCTGGCCTGGTTCCACGTGCTAGACACCGTGTCGGACACGTCGCTGCCCATCTCCCGCGCGCGGTCCATGATGCCGGTCCCGTCGTCGGTGCCGGTGCCCGCATAGGGGCTGCGCAGCGGTGCCGGCTCGTTGCGGCTGGCATACAGCCACACCAGCCCGACGGTGGTCAGCAGCGCGGGCACCGGATTGGCCTTCACCGCATTGCCGATGTTCTGCGCGAACTCGCTGCCGGTGCCCTTGCCGAAGTGCACCATCCGGTCGAACAGCTGGCCGGGCGAGAGCTTGTTCTCCAGCGCATCGACGATGTGGTTGATGTCCGCGCGCTGCTGGTCGATCTCGCGCTCCAGGCGCGCTGGGTCCTTGTGCGATTCGGCGTCGATCCGTTCTGCGGTGCTCATGGCGTCCTCCCACGGATGGCATCGGCATCCTTCTGCAACGAGTGGATGGTGTGATCGGGCTTGAGCGCGCCGGGCTCGAACTGCTTCTTGCCGGCCGTGACCATGACCCAGCCCACGACGAGGGCCGCCGCGCCGACGATCAGTGCGGACAGCCACGGCGCCAGCACGGTGCTCAGTCCGTACACGCCGGCCATCAGCAGGATGACCAGTCCGGCCAGCATCACGGCGCCGCCGGTCGCCACCGCCGCCACGCCCGCCTTGGTCGCGCGCAGGTTCTCGCGCATCTCGGCCTTGGCCAGCGCCAGTTCCTTGGTAAACAGCGCCGGGATCTCGCGCGCGAGCTGCTTGAGCAGGCCGCCGATCGAGTTGTCGTCCTCGCGCGAGGGGACCGCGCGCAGCGCCGGCCGGTTCTCGAAGTTTTGCGGTTGTTCGAAAGACGTGCTCATGGCTGGTTCCTCCCGCGCAATGTGTCGGTGGATGACAGGCTGTCTTGCCCGCCGTCGATGTCGTCGCTTGCGGCCCCGCCGGCACGGGCCGAGATGGCGTCAGCCGTGGTAGCGGACGGACCGGGCACCGCGGGGATGGCGCCGGTCAGGCCGCCCGGCGCGGTGGTGTCGATCGTGTCGTTGCCGGTCGCCGGGCGCGCGGTGGTGCCGGGGACGGCCGCGTCGGCATCGGTCCAGCGGGTGGTGCCCGTGCGTTCGCTGGTGGCCGGGAAAGAACGCCGCTCGCGGTCCGTGGCGCTGCTGGCCGAGGCGCGCGCGAAGCGGGTCAGCCCGAAGCCGATCGCGATGCTGCCGGCGATGAACAGCGTGGGGTTCTCGCGTGCGATCCGGCGGACGTCGTGCAGGATCTCGTCGGCGCTCTTCTCACGCAGTCCGTCAGCCATGCGGCCGAGACTGCCGGCCATGTCCGAGACGTGCTGCGACAGATGGGCGACGTCGTCGTCGCGCATCTGCGCCGCGGCCGCCCTGACGCTGTCGGCCAGCGTGTCGACCTTGTCGGCGGCGGCGTTGCGGTAGTGCTGCACCTGCTCCTGGCCCTCGGTGCGTACTTTCTCGGCCATGTCTTCGGCGCCATCGCCGACGCCAGGGCCCGTGGCCTGCCCGCGGGCAGACGGGCGGTTGCTGTCCTGGGGTGTGTTCATCTGCGCCTCCTCGGTATGGACCGGCGGCGCCCGAGCGCGGAACCTCCCTGCGTCCCTGCCGCGCAACGGGTGTCGGTGGTGTCCATGGGTTGGTCTGAGGCGGCCTCCGCCGCCTGTGGCCGGTGGCGAGGCTGGTGCCGTCACCTGTTTGGCCGTCTATCCCGTCATTTGCATGACTCGAACAGGATGAAGCAGTCGCGATGACAGGCCCGTCTAAATGCGCTTCATCCCGCGTCACGGGGGGGCGCAAGCAGACGCAGGGACGGAGCAGGCGCAGGACAGGCAGACAGGCGCCTGGCTGGTATGACCGGAGGTCGCGTGGTGGCGAGGTTCCGCGCAGCGGTGGCGTGGCATGCCACCCGCCGCGCCGGCCATCGGGCCCAACGGGAAACTGAAGCGGGCGTAAGCGTCGGTCCTTGATGCGCACGAAGCGGCCCGCACGGCGAACCGCTTCGGCGGGGCGGTCAGTGCTTGAGGCTGTCCGGCACCTTGCCGCCGTTTTCGGCGAGCTTCTTCATCACGGCCTTGTGGAGGGCGATGTTCTCCTCCGCACTGCCGTCGGCGCCCACGTGTACGTTGAGCTCGTTGGCCAGTTCCTTGCGCGCGGCAAGGCTGGAGTCCATGTCCAGCAGCTTGAGCAGGTCGACAATGGATTGCCGCCAGTTGCCCGCGTTGCCCTTGGACGCCGCCATCTTCGTCAGCACGGCTTCCACGTCCACCGGCTGCTGGGGCGTGGACGCCGGGGTAGGCGAGGGAGTGGGAGTGGGGGCTGGCGCTGGCGCCGCTGCGTGGCCTGTCGTCGGCGCGGCTGTCGGCGCGGGAGCGGGGGCCGGCGCCGAGGCGTGGTGGAAGATCTTGTTGAGGATGGTGCCGAAGATGCTCACGGGATCTCCTTCAGTCGGGTGGGGTCAGAGCAGGCCGCCGAGCCGGGAAGCGAGGCCACCGATGCCTCCCTGCGCATGCGCGTTCGAGGTGGCCTTCGCGGCAAGACTGGCGAACTGGGGAAGCAGCTTCTTGAGCGTGTCGACATTGATGCCGGTCTGCGTGCTGGCTTCCTGCGCCAGCGACCGGCTCGCCTCCCTGGAACCGAGGACCGCGCCCAGCACGTCATTGCCGTGTGCCTGTGCCTCGTCGCTGCCGGGTGGTGTCCCGGCCGGCGGCGCGGCAGGCAGGGAGCCGGCCTGCGCATGCTTCATCAGCCCGCCAGCCAGGGCCGGCAGCAGCGCCTGCGCAGCACGTTCCACCATCGCCGGCGAAAGGTCGAGGCGCGCGGCGATTTTCTCCAGCGCCGGGGTGCCGACGTGTTGCATGACAAGATCGATGAGCGACATGGCGGCGCCTCCTCGCAGTGATGGACGCCGACGGGCCGACGTGGGCGAACGAGCGTCCCGCGTGGGGGGCTGAAAGGGCCGTGAGGGTCGCGTCAGATGCGCACCATGCCGCTAGGTCCTTCTTGATAGAGTCCGCCAGCATCCGGCGCCGCTCGTGGCGGCCGGCCAGAGGCGAGGGGATCGGATGGACGCCAGCAGACACCCGGGTCGCCGGCCCGGCATGGGCAAGGGCCGCCTGGAAGCCTTCAGCGATGGCGTGATCGCGATCATCATCACGATCATGGTGCTGGAGCTGAAGGTGCCGCACGGCAGCTCGCCCGCGGCGCTGGCGCCGCTGCTGCCGGTGCTGCTGAGCTATGTGCTGAGCTTCGTGTACGTGGGCATCTACTGGAACAACCATCACCACATGCTGGCGGTCTCCGGGCGCGTGTCCGGCGGCGCGCTGTGGGCGAACCTGCACCTGCTGTTCTGGCTGTCGCTGCTTCCCTTCGCCACCGCCTGGATGGGCGAGAACCACTTCGCCGCCGCGCCCACGGCCGCCTACGGCGTGGTGCTGCTGATGGCGGCGATCGCGTACTGGCTCCTGCAGCGGGCGCTCATCCGCGTGCAGGGCGCCGGTTCGGTGCTGCTGCGTGCGATCGGCAGCGACTGGAAGGGCAAGCTTTCCCCGGTGCTGTATGCGCTGGGCATCGTTTCCACCCTCTGGGCAGCCTGGATCGCGCAGGCGCTGTATACGGCGGTGGCCGTGATGTGGCTGGTGCCCGACCGGCGGATCGAGGGCGTCGTCGGTAACGACGAAGGCACCTAGCCGAAGGCCGCGCCCGCTTGCCGCATAATCGCGGCCGCTGGAGATGAACGGCGCGATGGCCGCGCCGTCAACCACGCTGGCCGCCGAGCCACAGGGGAACCAATGAACCGTCATTTCGTCAAGGCGCTTGCCCTCAGCGTGGGCCTGATGGCCAGCCAGGCCGGCCACGCGGGCATCTACACGGACGACCTCGGGCGCTGCCTCGTGGCGCACACGTCCGAGCAGGACCGCATCCAGCTCGTGCGCTGGATCTTCCTGGTGGCCGCGCTGCATCCGGCGGTCAGCGACATCTCCCAGGTCAGCGCCGCCGAGCGCGACAAGGCCGACCGCGGCATGGCCGAGCTGATGGTGCGGCTGATGACCGACAGCTGCGGCAAGCAGACCCACGACGCCGTGCAGTACGAAGGCCCGCAGGCGATCGAAACCAGTTTCGGCACGCTGGGCCAGGTGGCGATGCGTGGCCTGATGTCCGACCCGCACGTGACAGCCGGTTTTGCCGGCTTCGCCAGGTACCTGGACAACGACAAGCTCAAGGCCGTGATGGCGCCGGGCAAGTAATCCGCGCCAGTGTCCCGGGCGCCGGCAGGCGGCGCCCGGGCCGCCGGGGCTTCTTGCTACAGTCGGGCGCTGGGGAGGCGCCGGCGGTGGCCCTCCCGATCCACGGGAGTCCGGATGAGCACCACCCCCCACGACCCGAGCGGCCGCCTGCCGCGGCAGATCGGCTACATCATCGGCAACGAGGGTTGCGAGCGCTTCTCCTTCTACGGGATGCGCAACATCCTCACGCCGTTCCTGATCAGCAGCCTGCTGGCCTACATGCCGGAGGCCGAGCGCACGCTCGCAGCCAAGGACGTGTTCCACAGCTTCGTCATCGGCGTGTATTTCTTCCCGTTGCTGGGCGGCTGGATCGCCGACCGCTTCTTCGGCAAGTACCACACGGTGCTGTGGATGAGCCTGGTCTATTGCCTGGGCCACGCCTGCCTGGCGATGTTCGAGGACCACCGCGTGGGCTTCTTCGTCGGGCTGGGCCTGATCGCGCTGGGTGCCGGGGGTATCAAGCCGCTGGTGGCGTCGTTCGTGGGCGACCAGTTCGACCAGTCGAACAAGCACCTGGCCAAGGTGGTGTTCGACGCGTTCTACTGGATCATCAACTTCGGCTCGTTCTTCGCTTCGTTGCTGATGCCGATCTTCCTGCGGCAGTTCGGCGCGGCAGTAGCGTTCGGCATTCCCGGCGCGCTGATGTTCGTCGCCACGGTGGTGTTCTGGCTGGGACGCCGCCAGTACGTGATGGTGCCGCCCGCGCCGCCGGAGCCGGACGCGTTCTCGCAGGTCGTGCGCACGGCGCTGCTCAGCCGGCAGCCGGGGCAGGCGCGGCCTGGCTTGTGGGTGGCGGGCGCCGGCGTGGCCGCGGCGCTGGCTTCCCTTGCGTTGATCCCGGGCCTGGGCTTCGTCATTGTCGCCTGCATCGCGCTGGTCGCGGCGATCGCCGGGGTCGGTGGCGGTGCCTGGATGCAGATGGACCGCGCCCGCGGCGCACACCCGGACCCGGCGGTGGATGGCGCGCGCAACGTGCTGCGCGTGCTGGTGATCTTCGCGCTGACCACGCCGTTCTTCTCGCTGTTCGACCAGAAGGCGTCGACCTGGGTGGTGCAGGGCGGGCGCATGAGCATGCCCGACTGGTTCCACCCGGCGCAGATGCAGGCGCTGAACCCGATGCTGGTGATGCTGCTGATCCCGTTCAACAACCTGGTGCTCTACCCCCTGCTGCGCCGATGGGGATATGCGCCGACCGCACTGCGCCGGATGACCGCGGGCATCGCCTTCAGCGGACTGGCGTGGATCGTGGTGGGCGGATTGCAGCTGGCGATCGACGGCGGCGATGCACTGTCGATCGTGTGGCAGGTGCTGCCGTATGCCTTGCTCACCTTCGGCGAAGTGCTGGTTTCCGCGACCGGGCTGGAGTTTGCCTACAGCCAGGCGCCGGCGTCGATGAAGGGTGTGGTGATGAGTTTCTGGAACCTCACCACCACCATCGGCAACCTTTGGGTGCTGCTGGCGAACGCGGCCGTGCGCAATGACGCGGTGACCGATTCGATCGCGCGCACCGGGATGAGCACGGTGGCGTTCCAGATGTTCTTTTTCGCCGCGTTCGCGCTGCTGGCGGCGCTGGCGTTCGGCCTGTACGCGCGCAGCTATCGGGAGCGGGACTACTACCGGGTGGGCTGACCGCGTTCCCTCGGCTCCTGCAAGGTTATTGGCCGACGGTGACGACGGGCCGGAACCCGCCAAAGATCATCCGCTTGCCGTCGAACGGCATCGGGGTCTTCTCCGGGCTCAGGCGGGGGTCCTTCATGATCTTTTCCATGCCGGCATCGCGCGTGGCCTTGTCGGGCCATTCGATCCAGGAGAACACCACCGCTTCCTCCGGCGTCGCCTGCACGGCGCGGCGGAAGTCGGTGAGCTTGCCCTCGGGCACGTCGTCGCCCCAGCACTCGATCACGCGCGTGGCGCCGTATTCGACGAAGCAGGTATCGAAGCTGCGGGCGTGCTCGATGAATTTCTCCCGGTGGGCCGTGGGTACGGCGATCACGAAACCGTCGATGTAGGACATGGCATGGGCTCCTCTGGCGGGGTTGCCCCTTGTAGACGATCGAGGGCGTGGAAAATCGACATGGGTGCGCACAGGGCAGTTCGAGGCGAGCCCCGGCCCCTCACCCCAACCCTCTCCCCGGAGGGGAGAGGGAGCTTGTTCCGCGCCTCTGCCCCGGGCGAGGGAGCTTGTTGCGCGCTTCTGCCCCGGGCGAGGGAGCTTGTTGCGCGCTTCTGCCCCGGGCGAGCGAGCTTGTTGCGCGCCTCCGCCCCGGGGGTGGAAGACTCGTCTCGCGCCTCTGCTCTGGGTCGCGGCAGGGCTCGTCGCGCGCCTCTGCTCCCTCTCCCCTCCGGGGAGAGGGTTGGGGTGAGGGGCCAAGGCTTGCGGGAAGTGGAGGCTGTGCCGGTCGTCGCGACGAATCACCCGCAAAGCTCGACCCACAATGGCGCATGGTCGCTGCCAGGGCGCAGGGCCGGGTCGTCCTCGATACCGGCGCCGGCAAGGCGCGGCAGCAGCCCCTCGCCCAGTAGCGCGAAATCGACCCGCGCCGCATCCAGCCGATGCCGGCTGCGCGGGTGGAACCAGGTGTACGCGCGTGCGTCCGGATGCAGCTTGCGGAAGGCATCGATGAGCCCCAGCCCGGCGACGAACTCCTCGTTGAAGCGGCGCCGCGCGGTTGCGTGCGGCTCCTCCGTGCGCAGGCGCGGCGTGGTGTCCTGGCGCGTGCGCGAGACATTCCAGTCCCCGACCAGCACAAGATCCATGCCGCCGGCCTGCAGCACCCGCATCGCCTCGCCCAGGCGCTCGATGAAGCGTTGCTTGAACTGGTGGCGGTCGCCGTGCGGAGCGTCGCGCGCGGCGTCCCAGTGCGGGCGGCCGGTGCCGTTGACCGCGTAGGCGTTGGCGATCGCCATGCCCAGCGCGGGCACGCCCGTGACGATCACGCGCCCCTCGGTGTCCCAGGGAAAACGCAGGGGCGTAGCCTCGAGCCCGTCACGTAGCCAGGTCGCCACGCCATAGGCACGACCGCCCCGGAAACGGCCGTTGTGCGGATCGCGGTTGAGCGAGGCGTGGCAGGTGAAGCCGGGCAGGGCGGCTTGCATGCGCGCGACCAGCGCCTGGTCCTGCGGGCGGATGCGCACCTCCTGCAGGCAGAGCACGTCGGGCGAGCCCAGCCGGGCATGCAGGTCTGGCAAGCCGGAGGTGCCTTCGGACAGCCAGGGGGCGAGGTTCTCGACGTTCCAGGAAACGATGCGCATCGGCTGCCGGGACGAGCGGACTCAGGCGGCCGCGTGCTGCCTCCACAGGTTCTCCCAGCCCAGGCCGCGGAAGCAGGGGCCGCGGGTGGCCTCGGAGAACTTGATGTCGTTGTAGCGCGCGTTCCACTCCATCAGCCGCGGCTGGTCGTCCTCGTCGATGCACAGGTCCCAGCCCAGGCACGGCATGTGCGGGCAGCCCTGGTGCAGCGAGCGGCACAGCTGCGTGGCCGTGGCGAAGTGCGGAATCACCCGGCCGCCGAAGCGCAGGCCGGTGTCCGGGTGCGCGTCGATGGTGCGCCAGTCGTGCAGGAAGCCGGTTTCGTCCAGCGCGCCGCTGGCCGGGTCGACCGCCACGCGCACGTGGCTGCGGCTGCGCACGATGTCGTCATCGACGCGGCCCAGGCGCAGGTAGGCGGCCTTCACTGCAATGCTGCCGTCGAGCTCGCGGGCGGTGGTGATGCGCAACGTGGCGGTGGCGCTCGGGCTCAGCGCGGCGAAGAAGCCGTGCTGGTGGATCGGTGCCTGGAAGACGCCGTCGGGCAGTGGCAGATGGCCCTCCGCGGGGAAGTCCTCGCGCGTCATGAAACTCACGCTGCGGCCCTGGTAGGAGTTGTCGGCCTTGAACACGGCGCGGTCGTCGCGCGCGAAGAGGATGTCGGCCAGTTCGCGCTGCGACACCGGGCGGTAGTCGCGCGCGTAGTAGAGGCCGTCGATGACGTAGGCGAGGTCCGGCAGCGCCTCGGTGTTGAGGATGCGGTTGGTAAAGGACTTGATCAGTGCGACCTTGGCCACTTCGCCGCTCTTGTGCGGATCGACCACCAGCCCGTAGTAGTTGTCGGGAATCCAGCCTTCGCGGAAGCTGCCGCTCACCGCAGCGTAGACGTGCAGCCAGGGCGCGTAGCGGGTGCTGCCCAGCACCTCCCGCGCGTACTCGTCCGCCTGCCGCACGGCCGAGCGGTCGGTGGGCCCGCGCTGGCTTTCCACCGCGCGCAGCACCGCTTGCGCCTGCTGGTTGTAGTGCGCCTGGCGCTGCGTCTGCTGCAGCTCGGTGTACAGGCGCCTGGCAGCGGCCAGGCTGGTCTTCTTCAGTGACTTGGGGAACAGGGACATCGGCGTTCGGTTCCTCGGCGGGAACAACGAAAGGCGCTGCAGCAGAGGCCGCAGCGGTGTCGGTAAGGGAAGCGGCCGTGTCCGGTCGAGCGCTCGGGGCAGGCGGCAGATGCTTGCTGGTGACGCGCCAGGCCGCGGCGTGGATGGCTTCCTCGATCGTCAGGCTGGGCCCGGTTGGCTTCCGGGGTTCTTGGCTGCCCTTGCGTGCGGGAAGGGCCTGCGCGTGATACCGGGCGCGAGTTCAAGGCGCTGTGAACGGGTCGTGCTGGGTGGTCCGGGGTCGCGCACAGGGTGCGCTCCTACAGGGGAGGGCGGTCGCGCACAGGAGCGCGCCCTGCGCGCAACCGCCATGCCTGTCGTGTCGTCAGCCAGCCTCGGCGCGGCGCGGCAGTTTCCATTCCGGCCGCACGAAGTGACAGGTATAGCCAGTGGGGTAATGCTGCAGATAGTCCTGGTGCTCCGGCTCGGCCTCCCAGAAATCGCCGGCCGGCTCGATCTCGGTCACCGCCTTGCCCGGCCACAGGCCGGAGGCGTCGACATCGGCCAGGGTTTCCTCGGCCACGCGCTCCTGCTCCTCGGTGGTGTAGTAGATCGCCGAGCGGTAGCTGGTGCCGCGATCGTTGCCCTGGCGGTTGAGCGTGGTCGGATCGTGGATCTGGAAGAAGAACTCCAGCAGGCGGCGGTAGCTGATCTTCTGCGGGTCGAACAGGATCTCCACCGCCTCGGCGTGGCTGCCGTGGTTGCGGTAGGTGGCGTGGGCCATGTCGCCACCGGCATAACCCACGCGGGTGGAAATCACGCCCGGCTGGTGGCGCAGCAGTTCCTGCATGCCCCAGAAACAGCCGCCGGCGAGGACGGCGCGTTCGGTGCTCATCGATGGGCCTCCTTTGTCGTGTCGAACAGCTTGCGGTATTCGCCGTAGCCCTCGCGCTCGAGTGCGTCCAGCGGGACGAAACGCAGCGAGGCCGAGTTGATGCAATAGCGCAGGCCGCCGGCTTCGCGCGGACCGTCCGGGAAGACGTGGCCCAGGTGGCTGTCGCCGTGGCTGGAGCGCACTTCGGTGCGGATCATGCCGTGGCTCGTGTCACGCTTCTCCAGCACGTGCGCGGGTTCGACCGGGCGGCTGAAGCTCGGCCAGCCGCAGTGGCTGTCGAACTTGTCCAGCGAGGTGAACAGCGGCTCGCCCGAGACCACGTCGACGTACAGGCCGGGCTCGTGGTGGTCGTTGAAGACGTTGTCGAACGGCCGCTCGGTGCCGTTCTGCTGGGTCACGCGGAACTGTTCGGGCGTGAGGCGCGCGAGCGCCTCGGGCGTCTTGCGGTAGTCGGGCATGGCGGCCTCTGAGAGATGGTGGCGGTGCAATGGAAGGACATGGGGGCGTGCCGTGTCCATCCAAGTTCCGACCGCCAAAGGGAGAAGCGGCCCGCCGTGGGCGGGCCGCTTGCGTGCCGCATTGGCCCCGGGGATCGGAGCCGGGCGGAGATCAGGCCGCCTGCGCCTCGAGCTTCCGCTGGCCGGTCGACTCGAGCGCGGGCTCCGTGCCCGGGGTGCCGATGGTGATGCGGCGGGGCCGCATCGCCTCGGGGATCTCACGCTCCAGCTCGATGGCAAGCAGGCCGTCGGCCAGGGTGGCGCCGGTCACCTTCACGTGGTCGGCGAGTTCGAAGCGGCGGGAGAATGCGCGGCTGGCGATGCCGCGGTACAGATAATCGCCCTCCTGCTCGCCGTTGCGGCGTTCGCCGGTGACGACCAGCAGGTTGGGTTGCACCGATATGTCCAGGTCCTCGCGCCGGAAGCCGGCGACCGCCATGGTGATGCGGTAGCGGTCCTCGCTCAGCTTGACGGTGTCGTAGGGCGGCCAGTTGTCCGCGGCCTGGGCCCGGGCGGCGTTCTCGAGCATGTCGAAGATGCGGTCGAAACCAATGCTGGACCGGTGCAGCGGGGCCAGATCGAACATCGTGCGCATGGCCATATCCTCCTCAAGAGCAACATGGATGAAAAGCCACCGGCCAAAGGCCCGGTGGCGCCAGCCGCTGGCTGGCGATCGGCAGGTAGGGTTGCCGCGGATGCTTTCAAGGGGCCGGATTCAACAGACGTTTAGGCGGCCAAAAACAAGGATGCGGCATACGGACGTCAAGGGGCGACACGAAGATTCAACCAGGCAAGGCGCATCAAAGCGAGACCTGCGGTTGAGTCCGGTGGCGGTGGCGCGGGTGAACACTCCAGGGCGAGCGGTGGCATGATGTGGCGCCCCGACCGCGCAGCGGTGAGGGGTCACTGATGCTTCGCCGGCCCCCCGGTTCCGGTTACGCATGCCCCCGGGCCGACGCACCAGCCACCACCGCCAACGCGGGTACGGACGGAGCGAGCCCATGCAAGCGCAACCTTCTCCCGATGCCATCCTGCAGACCGGCCTGGCGTTCTGGGCTTCCAAGACCCTGCTGAGCGCGATCGAGCTCGGGGTGTTCACCCAGCTTGCGCGCGGGCCGACCGATCTGGTGGGACTGCGCGAGGCGCTGGGCCTGCACCCGCGCTCGGCGCGCGACTTCCTCGACGCGCTGGTCGCGCTCGGGTTCCTCGCGCGCACCGACGGCATGTACGCGAACACCGCCGAGACCGAGCTGTTCCTCGACCGGGCCAAGCCGTCGTATGTGGGCGGCATCCTGGAGATGGCCAACACCCGCCTGTATCCATTCTGGCGCGGCCTGACCCTGGCGCTGCGCACCGGCCTGCCGCAGAACGAGGTCGCGCACGGCGGTCCCAACCTTTTCGACACGCTCTACGCCGATCCCGCCCGGCTGGAACAGTTCCTCGCCGCCATGACCGGCATCAGCCGCGGCGCCAACCTGGCGATCGCCCGACAGTTCCCGTGGAAGGAGTACCGCAGTTTCGTGGACGTCGGCACCGCGCAGGGCGACCTCGCCGCGCAGACCGCGCTAGCCAACCCGCACCTGCGCGGCACCGGCTTCGACTTGCCGGAAGTGCGCCCGATCTTCGAGGACTACGTGCGCGCGGTCGGCGCCGACCAGCGCGTGGCATTCGCGGAGGGCAGCTTTTTCGACCAGGAGTTGCCGAAGGCGGACGTGGTGTTGATGGGCCACATCCTGCACGACTGGGACCTGCCGACCAAACGCATGCTGATCGGCAAGGCCTACGACGCGTTGCCCGAGGGCGGCGCGCTGGTAGTGTACGAGTCCATCATCGACGACGATCGCCGGGAAAACGCATTCGGCCTGCTGATGAGCCTGAACATGCTGATCGAAACCCCCGGCGGGTTCGACTACACCGGCGCCGACTGCCAGGGCTGGATGACCGAGGCCGGCTTCCGCAGCACCCGCACGGAACACCTGGTCGGGCCCGACTCGATGGTGGTCGGGATCAAATAGCTGCGCCCTCGCTCGGGTGCTCCGCAATGACCTGCCCTGTTGGGATGCCGGTTCGCCAAAGGCTGCCGGCCCTCTGCTGCGGATGGATTTCAGTCGCTCCGGACGGGCGATCAAGGGATCCCGCTTGGATGGCGGTTTCCAGGTGGCTTTTGGGCAGGATAAAAATAAAGCCGCGACGCTGCATTTCGGTAAGCAGTCCGTCGAGTGCTTCGGCTGTGGACGGCTTCGAATGCATCAGCAAGATCGAGCCGCTGCCTCCGAGATCGACTTCGTCGAGCGCAAGGTCGTTGATCTTCCGGGGCGAGTTGAGCCAGGTGTCACCGCTGTTCGTATTCCAGAGCACCTGGACCATCCCGCTTTGCTTGGCCGCCTCTGCCACCGCTGCCGAGGTTTTTCCCCACGGAGGGCGAAAGAATGTCGGCCGCACGCCTGAGGTTGCTTCCAGCCGGTCGCTGCAATCACGGACCTCATGAGCAAGAGACTCACTGGTCAGTTGTTTGAGATTCGCGTGATCGTAGCTGTGATTGCCTAGCAGGTTGCCGGTTGCAACGATCTTTCCGGGCACACCCAGGGAGACCGGTGTTACATGCGAGCAAACTTCGAAAAAAATGGCGTGCGCGCCATGCCGGGACAGTACGGCGAGGATTTTCTCGTCGACCCCATGGCCATAGGGGCCATCGTCAAAGGTCAGCAGGATGTATTTGCGTCCGGCGATCCAGTCGCTGGCCTTACGCCAGAGCGGGTAGTGGAGAAATTCAAGGCCACCTGATTTCACCTGCGACTCAGGCGGCGGCAGCCTGCCTCCCAACCAGCCCAAGGTGACGAGGGCGACAACGGTTGTTGCGAGCGCCAGACCGAACGCTGCATAGGTCCGACCAGAGCGCGGCTGGGAACGGTCAGGCGTTGCTTTGTTCACGTACTTGTCCCGGTAACCACATTCCCCGGCGGTCGGTCGCCGAGCGCTTGTGCCTCGAATGAGCCCTGAGCGTGCTCATCAGGGCTTGAATATAGCGGCCCTTCAGGCGGCCGTCCCAGCTGACCGGCGAGGCGATGGACAGCCCAGACGCCGGGAAGGTCACGCCGCTTCAAGGGCGCGCGGAGGCGACCTTGCGCGGCCCATGGCGGGGCGACGCAGTAGCCGAACCGGCAGGTCGAGACGGCGACCAAAGTCAACCCGGGACGACCGGTGTTCCACGTGTAGCCCAAGGGACAAGACAAAGCGCAGGTCAGTCCGAAGTTTCTTTGCCCGGTCATTAGCGGGAATGCAGAGGTGTTGCCGCGTTCCTCGCTGGGGAGATCATGATCCCCCCGGTGACCTTGGTCCCCGCCAATGTGGTGGTGAACTCGAGGGGGAACGCCAGCTGTCCCGCGAAACTGCGGCTGTCCGGGGCGTAAACGGCATCGGCGCCACGCGGGATCAGGCCGACCGACACCTTGAGCGTGTACCGGCCCGTGGCCTCCAGGCGAGGGAGCAGCGCCACCCGGTAGGGGCCGATGTCGTGGCTGATCGGAACGCCGGAGGACACGTTCGATCCCGAGCCGACGGTCCAGGTGCTGCGTCCCTTTTCGAGTGTGACTTCGTAATGGGCCCGCAACGCCGGCGGCGCAGCGCTGGCGGCCAGCGGACCGGTCGCGGTGATCGCGAACATGGCCCACCCCAGCCCCTTCAAGCGCCTGCTCGGGTTCGTGTGCTCTGCGCTTCCGTCATTCGGGCTGCTTGTAGATCACGCCGTCCTTCATGACGAACGGTACGTGGGCAACGGCGCCGATGTCAGCGGTAGGGTCGCCCTGCACGGCAATGATGTCGGCCTCGAGCCCGGGCTTGAGCTGGCCGAGGCGGTCCTGTTGGCGAAGGATCTTCGCGTCCACGGCGGTGGCAGCGAGCAGGGCCTGCGCCGGGCGCATGCCGTCGCGCACCATCCACTGAAGTTCCTTGTAGTTGTCGCCGTGGCTGAACACGCCCACGTCGCTGCCGTTGCCGATGGTGACGCCGGCCTCCAATGCGAGCCTGAAGGCATGAGCGGACTGCTGCATGTCGGCATCGAGCGGCTGGCCAGGCTTCCAGCCGCGGAAGTATTGGGCGTAGGCGGCTTCGGCCTCCAGCGTGGGCAGGTAGGCGACGCCGTGCTGCTTCATCAGTTCGAACACCTCGCGGGTGCCGCCGTAGCCGTGCTCGATGGTGTCGACGCCGGCCAGCACGGCGCGGCGCATGCCTTCGGGCGTGGTCGAGTGCACCGACACCGGCAGCCCGAGCGAGTGGGCGGTCTCCACGCCGGCCTTCAGCTCTTCCTCTCTGAAGGTCGGCACCGAGCCGTGGCTCTTGCCGCAGTGGTAGTCGGCGTAGATCTTGATCCAGTCGGCGCCATGGCCCGCCTGGTCACGCACGGCGTCGATCATCTGCGGCACGCCACTGACCGGGATGCCGCCCTGTGGCAGGTCCAGGTCGCTGCGGAAACCGATCGGCCCAGGGCCGTAGCAGTGGCTGGCGATGGTCGCGCGGGTGGCGACGAACAGATGCGGGCCGGGGATCAGGCCCTGATCGATGGCGTGCTGGACATCCACGTCGGCGTAGCCGGCGCCTTCGGTGCCCAGGTCGCGCAGCGCGGTGAAGCCGGCCATCAGCGTGTCGTGTGCGTGCTGGACCGCCTCGATGGTGCGGTAGGGCAGGGTCTCCTTGAGCACCTGATCGTTCCACAGGGTCTCGTTGTACGGGTGCAGGAAGATGTGCGAGTGCGCGTCGATCAGCCCGGGCAGCAGGGTGGTGCCGGGGAGATCGATGGTTTGCGTGCCGGGCGGCAGCTGCACCTGTGACGCCGGACCGACCGCCGCGATGCTGTCGCCTTGCACGAGCACCACCCAGCCCGCGTGCGCCTGTTCGCTGCGGGCGTCGAACACGCGGTCAGCCTTGAGCAGCCAGGGGTGGCCGGCGAGTTTGGGCGTTGCAGCGCTGGCGGCGCCCGCGAGCAGGACGCCGCCGAACAGCGCGGCAAGGAAGCGGTAGGGGCGCGGCAATCGCATGGGCGTGTTCCTTCCAGTAGGCCTGACTGCCTGTTTTATCACCGACCCGCCTGCCTCGGCAGGAACCCGGGTAGGCGGCCTGCTCGTCATGAGCGCCCTGGGCGCGATCGTGCGATGCGGTTCGCGCCCATGGCTTACCGGCAGAAAGCCGTCGTTCTTCGGGGCGGCGGAGGATGCGGTATAAGACGCGTTTGCGGTCGGGAAGCGGGAACCATGTGTGGATTGGCGGGCCTGCTGCTGCCTTCGCCGGCGCGGCAGGAACAAGAACTCGCGGCGCTGGCCGGCGCGATGGGCGGGGCGCTTGAGCACCGCGGGCCGGATGACAGCGGCACCTGGGTGGACGCGCAGGTCGGCATCGCGCTGGCGCACCAGCGGTTGAGTATCCTGGATCTGTCGCCGCTGGGGCATCAGCCCATGACTTCCGTCGATGGCCGCTACGTGCTGGCCTACAACGGCGAGATCTACAACTTCAGCGAGCTGCGCGCCGAACTGGAGGCGCGCGGCGCGAGCTTCCGCGGCCACTCCGACACCGAGGTGCTGCTGGCGGCCTTCCTTGCCTGGGGCGTGGAGGAAAGCCTGCGCCGCTGCAACGGCATGTTCGCGCTGGCGCTGTGGGATCGCCACGAGCGCTGCCTGTGGCTGGCCCGCGACCGCGTCGGCAAGAAGCCGCTCTACTACGGCTGGGCGGGCGATACGCTGGTGTTCGGTTCGGAGCTGAAGGCGCTCTGGCGCCACCCGGATTTCGACAACGGCGTCGACCGCGATGCGCTGACGCTGCTGCTGCGGCTGGACTACATCCCCGCGCCGCATTGCATCCACGAACGCGCGTTCAAGCTGATGCCCGGCCGCCTGCTGCGTCTTGACGCCGCGGCCGTGGCCGCCGGCGCGGCAGCGCACCAGCCTGAACTGGCGCAGCGACCGTTCTGGAATGCGCGCGAGCGCATGCAGGCCGCGCTGGCCGCGCCGTTCGGCGGCACCGCTGCCGAGGCGGAGGAACGCCTGGATACGTTGTTGCGCGATGCGGTCGGCCTGCGCATGGTCGCGGACGTGCCGGTCGGCGTGTTCCTCTCCGGCGGCACCGACTCGTCCATCGTCACCTCGATGATGCAGGCCCAGAGCACGCGGCCCGTGCACAGTTTCAGTATCGGCTTCGAAGGTTCGCACCACGACGAGGCGCCGCTGGCGCGCGAGGTGGCCGGACACCTGCACACCGACCACACCGAGCTTTACGTGAGCGGTGCCGACGCGTTGGCAGTGGTGCCGCGGTTGCCCGCGATGTTCGACGAGCCGTTTGCCGATGCGTCGCAGGTACCGACCGCGCTGGTGGCCAGGCTGGCCCGCGGTGGCGTCACCGTGGCGCTGTCCGGCGATGGTGGGGACGAGCTGTTCTTCGGCTACAGCCGTTACCAGCGCGCGCTGCGCAACTGGCGCCTGCTGTCGCGCGTGCCTTCCGCGCTGCGCCGCCCGCTGGCGCGGGTCGCCGAAGGGCAGGGCGAAGCCTCACGCAGCGGTGGCCTGGCGGCCTTGCTGGCGGAGATGGGAGCGCGCGGCATCGGCGATGTCTATCGCAACCGCGTCGCCCGCTGGCGCGATCCGGCCGCGGTGGTGCCTGGCGCGCGGGCGCTGGAATCGTTCTATCACCTGGCCGATCCGCTCGACGGCGCCGGCACGCCGGCCGATGCGATGATGCTGGCCGACTTCGTCAGCTACCTGCCCGACGACCTGCTGTGCAAGGTCGACCGCACCAGCATGGCGGTGAGCCTGGAGGCGCGTGCGCCGCTGCTGGACTGGCGCGTGGCGGAGTTCGCCTGGTCGCTGCCGCTGGACTTGAAGCTGCGCGACGGGGTCAGCAAGTTCCTGCTCAAGAAGGTGCTGCTGCGCTACCTGCCGGCCTCGATGGTCTACCGGGGCAAGCGCGGGTTCGGCGCGCCGGTGACAGAGTGGCTGCGTGGCGACCTGAAGTCATGGGCTGGCGACCTGCTGTCGCCACAGCGCCTGGCCGCCGACGGCGTCTTCGACGCGGCGGCGATCGCCCGCGTGTGGCAGCGCTTCGGCGCGGGTGAGCGCAAGTGGCACACCCACCTGTGGAACGTACTGATGTTCCAGGCCTGGCAGGACTACTGGCGGCAGAGCCGCGCCGCAGTGCGCCGCTAGCTCGTGGCGCGCCTCAATCCGGCGCGCTGACCTTGAGCTTCTGCCCGATGCGGATCGCATTGCCACGCAGGTGGTTCCAGCGCTTCAGCTGCGCGACCTGCACATGGTAGCGATGGGCCAGGTCGAACAGTGTGTCGCCGCGGTGGACCACGTGCACGGTCGGTCGGTCCACGGCATCCGCCGCAGGCGCGCCGGGGATGTGTTCGGCCTTGCCGGTGGCAGGGGTGTCGTCGTCGCCCAGGTCCGGCAGCGCGGGCTTCGCGCTCACGCTCGCGACCCGTTCGCTCGGGTCGCCGACGGCCTGCGCCAGCAGCGTCGCGCGCAACTGGTTGGCTTGCCGGCGCGGCAACAGTACACGGCCGCCGTGGCGGGTATCGATGACGCCATTGCGGTAGCCGGCGTTGATGATGGCCAGCGCCTCCAGCGGCAGCCCTGCCTGGCGTGCCACCGTCTTCAGGGATAGCCGCCGGTTCACTTCGACAGCGACCAGTTGTTGATCGGTGTCGAGCGTGGGCAGGGTGACGTGGAAGCGCTCGGGCTCCTGCACGACACAGGCGATCGCCATCAGCTTGACCAGGTGCGCGCGGGTGCTCGCGCGCACCGGCAGCGTGGGCACCGCCGGCTCGGCCGCGGGGGCGCCTTCGCGGTTGACCAGGCGATCGATGCCGTAGCGGCCGGCGTTGTAGGCGTAGTCGGCCAGTCGCCAGTCCTGGAAATAGTCGTGGTAGTGGCTGAGCAACGCCATGACCTTGTCGGTCGACTCGGTCAGGTCGAGCCGGGCGTCGTAACCGCGCTCGACGCTCAGACCCATGTGGCGTGCCGTGCCCGGCATGATCTGCCACATGCCGGCGGCGCGGTTCTTCTGCGGCGCGACCGGATTGAAGTGGCTCTCCACCCAGGGCAGCAGGGCGAATTCGCCCGGCACGCCGTGACGCATGGCGCTTTGCTCGACGTAGACCAGCCGGGGCAGGATGCGCTGCATCTGCGCCTCGAAGCGCTTGGGCGAGCGGGTATAGCGGCGGGCCCAGGTGTCGATCGCCGGGTCGGCTGCGCAATCGGTCATGGCGAAGCTGCCGCGCAGGCGCTCCCAGACGTTGGTAGTAGTCACCGGCGCTTGCGCCGCACCGGGTGTGGCGGCCACGTCGGGTACCTGGGCCTGGGGCGCCTCCACGCGGGGTGGCGGGGTCGTGGGGACCGGCGCGGTGGCGCAGGCGGCGACCAGCAGCGACAAAGCGAGCGGCAGGGGGCGCAGTACGTGTTTCATCCTTGGAAGACATCCTTTGCGGCGCGCAGCGCAGCGAAGCGTTCGACCCGGCTGCCAGCGGCATGCCGCCGGCTGGCCCAGTCGGTCAGCGGCTCGCTGTCGATGCGCAGGAAGGGGTTGCACGCCAGTTCGCTGGCCAGCGGCACGGGAAGCGTGGGGCGGCCTTGCGCGCGGGCCTTCGCAGCCTCGTCGCAGCGGGCGGCCAACGCCGGATTGGCCGGGTCGACCTCGCGCGCGAAGCGGCCGTTGGCCTGGGTGTACTCGTGTCCGCAGCAGACCTTCAGCTCGCCCGGCAACGCGGCCAGCCGTTCGAGCGAAGCGAGCATCTGCGCCGGCGTGCCTTCGAACAGGTGGCCACAGCCGAGGCTGAACAGGGTGTCGCCGCAGAACAGCAGGCCCTCGCCGGCATAGGCGATATGGCTGCGGGTGTGGCCGGGGACGTCGAGTACGTGGAAACGCGCCTGCGGCCGGTCCAGCGTGACGACGTCGCCCTCGCCGACGCGGCGGTCGACGGCACCGATGCGCTCGTCCCGGGGCGCGTAGACGGTCGCGCCGTGGCGCTCCCGCAGCGCCGCGGCGCCGGCGACATGGTCGCCGTGGTGATGGGTCAGCAGAATCGCCCGCAACTGCAGCGTACGGGCGGACAGCGCGGCCTCGACGGGCCCCGCCTCGCCGGGATCGACGACGATCGCCTGACCGGCGTCGTCGTGCACCAGCCAGATGTAGTTGTCGGCAAGCGCCGGTAACGGTACGACGTGCAAGGAGGGTCTCCGCAGTCTTCGTATCGACTGGCGCAGGCATCCGGCTTGCGCGAACCGCCCGACTATAAGTGCGGTATCCGGGTGGCTCGTTAGTGAGTCGTTAAATGTGTGATTTGTGTTCAGACAGGTGGCCGGTACCGCGACCTGTGACGCGCTTGCGACCGCCAGCGGCTACACTTCGGTTTTGCCGCAAGACGGGCGCGACATGGCCGAGCGCACTCAAGACATCTACGCAAGCAAGCCGATGCGCGGCCTGCTTGCCGCAGAAGCGCAGGCGCTGGCTCCTGAGCTGCAGCGTTGCGCCGGCGCGTACGCATTGCAGGTGTCGGCCGTCGCGCGCGAGCGGCCGCCCGCCGCGCCGATGCTCGACCGCTGGGTCCACCTGCATCTGAACGGCGGCCACGGCACCGGCGACCTGCATACCCGCCTGGACGAGCCGCTGCCGTTCCTCGACGATGCCTTCGGCCTGGTGCTGCTGAGCCATGCACTGGAAGTGGCACCCGATGCGCAGTTTCTGCTGCGCGAGGCGGCCCGCGTGCTTGCGCCGGGCGGCATGCTTGCGCTCACCGGCATGCATCCAGCCAGCGGCTGGCTGCCCTGGCTGCTGTGGCGCGGCCAGCGCGGGGTGAACCTCGAATCCCCGCTGCGCATCGGCCATTGGCTGCGTGGCGCGGAACTCAATGTCGAACGCGTGCAGCGCGTCGGCCCGATGTGGCCGAGCTCGGCCGTGGTGCCGCACCACGGCGGCCCGCTCGGCGGCGGCTACCTGCTGATCGCGCGCAAGCGCCGCCTGGCGGCCGCGCCGATCCGGTTGCGTCCACGCGCGATCGCCGCGGCGCCGGTCGCCGGGCTGGCGCCGGGCGCGCGCCGCAGCGCCGCCGCCTGATTTTCTCGTGAGTGACGATGACTGAAGTCGAAGCGTTTACCGACGGCGCGTGCCTGGGCAACCCCGGGCCCGGCGGCTGGGCCGCCCTGCTGCGCGCCAAGGGCGTCGAACGCCTGTTCTCCGGCGGCGAGCCGGACACCACCAACAACCGCATGGAACTGATGGCCGCGATCAGTGCGCTGGAGGCGCTCACGCGTCCCTGCAAGGTCGTGCTCACGACCGACTCGCGCTACGTGATGCAGGGGATCGAGCAGTGGCTGCCGAAGTGGGTGGCCAACGGCTGGCGCACGTCCGACAAGAAGCCGGTGAAGAACCAGGATCTGTGGGAGCGGTTGGCAGCGGCCAAGGCGCCGCATCAGGTACGCTGGGCGTGGGTGCGCGGCCACACGGGCCACGTGGAAAACGAACGCGTCGACAGCGCCGCGCGCGAGCAGGCCGAGCGCCACAGGGGCAGGGCATGAGACAGATCGTTCTGGATACCGAGACCACCGGCCTGGAAGTGCGACAGGGTCACCGGTTGATCGAAATCGCCTGCGTGGAACTCATCGAGCGCCGCCCCAGCGGCCGGCACTGGCAGACCTACCTCAACCCCGAGCGTGCGATCGACGAGGGCGCGCGGCAGGTCACCGGCATCGAGGACGAGTTCCTGCTGGACAAGCCGCGTTTTGCCGAGGTCGTGCACGAGTTCCTCGAGTTCATCGGCGATGCCGAGCTGATCATCCACAATGCGAGCTTCGACGTCGGCTTTCTCGATGCAGAGCTGGCGCGCGTGGGCGCACACCTGGGCTGCATTGCCGACCGCTGCCGCGTGATCGACACGCTGGCGATGGCGCGCGAGCGCTACCCCGGCCAGCGCAACAGCCTGGATGCGCTGTGCAAGCGCCTGGGCGTGGACAACTCCGCGCGCGACCTGCACGGCGGCCTGATCGACGCCCAGCTGCTGGCCGACGTCTACCTGTACATGACCTCCGGCCAGGTCGCGCTCGATCTGGCGTTCGAAGGCGCCAACGAGGAAGCCGGCGCGGCCGTGCTGGCGCCGGTCACCTTGCTGCGTCGCCCGCGCGTGCTGCGCGCGGATGCCGAAGAAGTGGCCGCCCACGAAAGCCGGCTGGATGCGCTGGACAAGGCCGCCCAGGGCGGCAGCGTGTGGCGTCGCCTGGAGCAGCCCGAGCCGGCGCTGGCCGAAGCTTGATCGTCGCCGCGCGTCTTGTCCGCTCTTCCGGGGCGTATGGGAAAGCCGCCTTTTTCGCGGGAGCGCTTGGGCGTGATCTCGGCATTCCGATGCAGCATGGCGTTCGCGCCACGGGCGCTCCTGCAACGAACGTGTCCAGATGGACTGGCCAAGACCAGTCGCATGGCCGCAGGCGCGCGCGATGTCGCTACCGGGGTGTTTGCGCGCGGCGCTAGCTGACGCGCGCCAGGATCACCGTAATGTTGTCGTCCGCGCTGCCATCCAGCGCGGCCAGCAGCAGGTGATCGACACATTCCTGTGCAGCCAGGTCGGTACGCCCCACGATGCGGGCGATGGCGGCGTCGGTCAGGCTTTCGGTCAATCCGTCGCTACACAGCACGAAGCGGCTGCCTGGCTCGGCCGATCCTCTCGCCATGCCGATATGGAGTTGCCCGGTCGCGGTCACGCCCAGCGCCTGCGTCAGCACGTTGCGCTGCGGATGTCTATCGGCCAGCGCAGGGTCGAGCTGGCCGGCCGCGACCAGTTCCTGCACCAGCGAATGGTCGTGGCTGACCTGGCGCAGCGCGCCGCCCTGCCACAGATAGATGCGGCTGTCGCCGACCCAGGCCACCTCGTAGCGGCCGCCAGCCAGCCACAGCGCCGCCACCGTCGTGCCCATCGGGAACTGGTCCGCCGTGGCGCTGGAGTGCCGGAACAACCGCTCGCCCGCGCCGCGCACTGCCTCCACCAGTCCACGCCCGCGCACGACCTGCTCGACGATGGCATCGCGCACGAGCGCCGAGGCGACCTCGCCATGCTGGTGCCCGCCCATGCCGTCGGCGACCAGGAACAGGCCCAGCGCCGGATCGGCGTAATAGGTGTCCTCGTTGCGCGCGCGGCGCAGGCCGACGTGGGTACCGTGTCCGAACTCGATCATGGGGTGCCTGAAGGTGCGAGCGCCACGCAGCATGCCACGGCCCCGCGCTTCGCAAAAGCAACGCCGGAAAAACAAAACGCCCCACGAGGGGGGCGTTTGTCTTTACTGGCGGAGAGGGTGGGATTCGAACCCACGGTACGCTTACACGTACGCCTGATTTCGAGTCAGGTACATTCGACCACTCTGCCACCTCTCCGAAAAGGTCCGCGGGTCGACGCGAGCCGGCGATTTTACGTGGAGCCGGGAGTCCTGACAAGCGCTCCCGGCACGCCTGCTCCGACCTCAGCCGGCTTTCTTCTTGGCCAGCCGCAGCCAGGTATCCACCACGGTGTCAGGGTTGAGCGAGACCGATTCGATGCCCTGGTCCATCAGCCATTCGGCCAGGTCCGGGTGGTCGCTCGGACCCTGGCCGCAGATACCGACGTACTTGCCCTTCTCGCGGGCGGTCTTGATCGCCATGGCGAGCAGCTTCTTGACTGCCGGGTCGCGCTCGTCGAACAGGCTGGCGACGATGCCCGAGTCGCGGTCCAGGCCGAGGGTGAGCTGGGTCAGGTCGTTGGAGCCGATCGAGAAGCCGTCGAAGATCTCCAGGAACTCGTCGGCGAGCAGGGCGTTGGACGGTACCTCGCACATCATGATGACCTTGAGCTCGCCTTCGCCCTTCTTCAGGCCGTTCTTCTCCAGCACCTCGATCACCTTGCGACCTTCGCCCAGGGTGCGCACGAACGGGATCATCACCCACACGTTGGTGAGGCCCATGGTCTCGCGGACCTTCTTGACCGCCTTGCATTCCAGCGCGAAGGACTCGGCGAAGCCCGCATCGACGTAGCGGCTGGCGCCGCGGTAGCCGATCATCGGGTTCTCCTCATGCGGCTCGTAGCGCGAGCCGCCGATGAGGCCGGCGTATTCGTTGGACTTGAAGTCGGACAGGCGCACGATCACCGGCTTCGGGTACACCGAGGCGGCGATGGTGGCGATGCCTTCGGCCAGGCGGTCGACATAGAAGCTCACCGGGTCGGCGTAGCCGGCCATGCGCTCGTCGATCTTCGCCTTGGTCTCGGCGTCCTGGCGGTTGTATTCGAGCAGCGCCTTCGGATGCACGCCGATGTGGCTGGCGATGATCATCTCCAGGCGGGCCAGGCCGATGCCGGCGTTGGGCAGCATGCCGAAGTCGAACGCCCGCTCGGGGTTGGCGACGTTCATCATGATCTTGAGCGGCGCTTCGGGCATGGCGCCCAAGTCGGCGGTGATGCGGTCGAAGGCGAGCTTGCCTTCGTAGATCGTGCCGGTATCGCCCTCGGCACAGGACACGGTCACTTCCGCGCCGTCGGGAATCGACTGCAGCGCGTTGCCGGTGCCCACCACGGCGGGCACGCCAAGCTCGCGCGCGATGATCGCCGCGTGGCAGGTACGGCCACCGCGGTTGGTCACGATGGCCGCGGCGCGCTTCATGATCGGCTCCCAGTCGGGATCGGTCATGTCCGCGACCAATACGTCGCCGTTCTGGAACTCGTGCATCTGGCTGATCGACTTGACCACGCGGGCCTTGCCCGAGCCGATCTTCTGGCCGATGGCGCGGCCCTCGGCCAGTACCTTGCCTTTCTCGTTGAGCTGGAAGCGCTCCAGCTGGGTAGCGTGCGCGCGCGACTTCACCGTCTCCGGACGCGCCTGGACGATGTAGAGCTTGCCGGTGTTGCCGTCCTTGGCCCACTCGATGTCCATCGGGCGGCCGTAGTGCTGCTCGATCACCAGCGCCTGCTTGGCCAGCTCCTGCACGTCCTCGTCGGAGATGCAGAACTTGTTGCGCAGCTCGGCCGGCGTCTCCTCGATGCGTACGCGCTCGCCGGGCTGGTCCGAATAGACCATGCGCTGCTGCTTGGCGCCGAGGCTGCGGCGGAGCAGGGCGGGCTTGCCGGCCTTCAGCGTGGGCTTGAAGACATAGAACTCGTCCGGGTTGACCGCGCCCTGCACGACCATTTCGCCCAGGCCGTAGGAGCCGGTGACGAACACCACGTCGCGGAAGCCCGACTCGGTGTCGAGTGTGAACAGCACGCCGGAGGCGCCGATGTCCGAGCGCACCATCAGCTGCACGCCGGCGGAGAGGAACACGTCCTCGTGCTTGAAACCCTGGTGCACGCGGTAGGCGATCGCGCGGTCGTTGTAGAGCGAGGCGAAGACTTCCTTGACCTTGTGCAGCACGTCGTCGATGCCGACCACGTTGAGGAAGGTCTCCTGCTGGCCGGCGAAGGAAGCGTCCGGCAGGTCCTCGGCGGTGGCCGAGGAGCGCACGGCGACGGCAATGTTGTCCGCGCCGGCGTCCTTGCAAAGCTTCGCGTAGGCATCCCGGATCGCCTGGTCGAGGTCCTGCGGCAGCGGGGTCTCGGTGACCCAGCTGCGGATCTCCTTGCCGGCGGCGGTCAGCGCCTCGACGTCTTCCACGTCCAGGCCATCGAGCCGGGCGCGGATGCGCTTGGCGACGCCGCTCTTGTCCAGGTATTGCTGGAACGCCTCGGCCGTGGTGGCGAAGCCGCCGGGCACCGATACGCCGAGCTTGGCGAGGTTGCCGATCATCTCGCCGAGGGAGGCGTTCTTGCCGCCGACCTTGCCCAGGTCGGTCATGCGCAGGTTGTCCAGCCAAAGCACCAGGTCGTTCAAGGGAATCTCCTTAGTAAAGCTTGGGTAATACGCTGCGCCGCGCCGAAATCGGGCCGCAAAGGACTGGTATTGTCCGCTTTCGATGGTGCACGGCACAAGAAGACCATTTGTTCACGATGCCGCGCCAACTGCATACCAGTCAGCGCGGAGTCAAGCAGGGACAGGCTTTGGCGCTTGCGCTAAGGTGCCAGGCCAGGCCCCGAGGACAAATGGATGGCAGGCATGCAACGTACGGTTTTTTTCATCTCCGACTCCACTGGTATTACGGCGGAGACGATCGGCAACTCCATCCTTGCGCAGTTCGAGGGCATCCAGTTCGACAAGCATCGCCTGCCGTTCGTGGACGATCCGCATAAGGCCGAGGCCGCTGCGCTGCGGATCAAGACCCGCTACGCGCAAACCGGTGAGCGGCCGATCGTGGTCAACACCATGGCCGACCGCGGCCTGTGCGAGATCGTGGCGGCCAGCGGTGCGCTGATGCTGGACGTGTTCGCCCCCTTCATCGGGCCGTTGGAGGAGGAGCTGGGAGCCAAGCGCTCGGGCATGGTCAACCGCTCGCACGGCATGGTGGACTCGGACAAGTACGAAGCGCGCATCGACGCCACGAACTACGCGCTGGCACACGACGACGGCGTGGACGTGGACTACGCCCAGGCCGATCTGATCCTCATCGGCGTGTCGCGCTCGGGCAAGACGCCGACCTGCCTGTACATGGCCTTGCATTACGGCGTCAAAGCCGCCAACTACCCCCTGACCGACGACGACCTGGACAAGCTCGAACTCCCCAAGCGGCTCAGGCCGTACAAGGATCGCCTGTTCGGCCTCACCATCGACCCGCAGCGGCTGGCGCAGATCCGTGAACAGCGGCGGCCCGGCAGCCGCTACGCCACCGTGCAGCAGTGTCGCTGGGAGCTGGAGCAGGCCGACCGGCTGATGCGCCAGTCGGGCATTTCGTCGCTCAACACCACCCACGTCTCGATCGAAGAGATCGCCAGCAAGATCTTCGAGCGCTTCGGTATCGAGCGCACCATGTTTTGAGGTATATGCAGGCTCAATGAGTGCCGTACTGGACAACCGCTCCGCCTTGCTCCCGGGACGCTTCGAGTTCCTGATGGGCCTGTACGCGGAGAACTACCACCGCCTGGCGCACCTTTTCGCGCCGCAGACGCTGGCGCCTGGGCGCTATCGCTCGAGCGTGGACGACGGACTGGACGTGCACATGCACGTGCAGGAGCGCCATCCGTACACCCTGGAGCTGGAACTGACCTACGGCTTCGTCGATGCGAACACCGGCCATCCGACCCCGTCGGCGCAACTTCGCATGTACACCGATGCGCACGTGGCCGAGGCGTTGCACTGCCATCCGGGGCGGCATCTGTGGCAGGTGCTCGGACCGTTCCCGGAGGCGCACACGGTGCTGCAGCACCGGCTGCGCATGAACGGGTTCCTGTCGCGCTGGCTGGAGTACCTGGCCGAGCAGGGGCATTCCGCCGGAACGCTCGAGCAAATCGAAACGGACGGTTGACCGGAGCCCGTGCAAGGGCGAAGCCGTTGCGAAGAGAGCGCGGCATGGATGGCCGCTTTTGCTGTTGCGCTCAGGGACGGGCGCACGAATAAATCCCAACAAAAAACCCGCACGTGGCGGGTTTCTCATTAATGGCGGAGCGGACGGGACTCGAACCCGCGACCTCCGGCGTGACAGGCCAGCATTCTAACCGACTGAACTACCGCTCCGCGTTGTCTTCCAGCTACACAAAGTGCGAGACCAACCTTGGCGTCCCCACGGGGATTCGAACCCCGGTCGCCACCGTGAAAGGGTGATGTCCTAGGCCTCTAGACGATGGGGACGGATTAGGTTGGTGGAGCCAGGCGGGATCGAACCGCCGACCTCCTGCATGCCATGCAGGCGCTCTCCCAGCTGAGCTATGGCCCCGCCGCTGGAAGCCCGAAAGAATAGGCAGGGTTCGCGAATCCGTCAAGCTTTTTTTGGAACATTTTGCGCGTGTCCGTCACGCGCGTTTGCGCCGGTGGACGCGCTCGCGTTGTGACGTAAGCTGGACGGCCACACTCGCCGGAGCATGCATGCACGAGATCGGTTTCATCCGCGACCTCGCCATGGTGATGATCGTCGCGGGCGCCACCACGGTGCTGTTCCAGCGCCTTCGCCAGCCCGTGCTGCTCGGCTACATCCTCGCTGGTGTGCTGATCGGGCCGCATACCCCCGGCGTGCTGGTCGGCGACCCGCGCGCGATCGACGACATTTCCAATCTTGGCGTAGTGCTTCTGATGTTCACGCTCGGGCTCGAGTTCAGCGTGCGCAAGCTGCGCGAGGTCGGCATGGGCGTGCTGATGGTCGCGGTGATCGAGGTCGGCCTGATGCTCTGGATCGGCACGGGCGTAGGCGAGGCGCTCGGCTGGAACCGGATGGACGCGCTGTTCCTCGGTGCGCTGATCTCGCTGTCTTCCACCATGGTCGCCACGCGCACCCTGGCCGAAGGCGGCCTGCGGCACTTGCCCTTCGCGCAGCGGGTGGTCGGCATCCTGGTGGCCGAAGACGTGCTGGCGATCGTGATCCTCACGGTCCTCAGCGCGGTGGCGATCGGCGGCGCCATGGAAGCCGGAACCGCACTTACCGTGGTGGGACAGGTCGGGTTGTTCGTGGTTGCGGGCATGATCCTTGGCCTGCTTCTGTTGCCACGGCTGATCGACTACGTGGCCGGTTTCGGTCGGGACGAGACGCTGCTGGTAAGTGCGTTGGGCGTGTGCTTCGGTGCCAGCCTCTTCGCCGCCTGGCTGGGTTTCAGCGTGGCGCTCGGCGCGTTCCTGGCCGGCGCGGTGATCGCCGAGGCGCGCAACGCGCACCGCGTGATGCGGCTGGTCGAGCCGTTGCGGGACATGTTCGCCGCGCTGTTCTTCGTCGCCATCGGCCTGAAGATCGATCCGGCGCTGCTCTGGCAATACGTTTTGCCCGCGCTGGGCGTGGCCGTGGTGGTGATGGCCGGCAAGACGCTGACGGTCGGCATGGGCATGGTCGCGGTGGGGCAGGAGGTTCGCTCATCCATCCGGACTGGCCTGAGCATGGCGCAGATCGGCGAGTTCTCGTTCGTCATCGCAACGCTCGGCGCTTCGCTGGGCGTGATCAGCGATTTCGTCTATCCCACCGCGGTGGCGGTATCGGTAGTGTGCATGGCCGCGTCGCCTTACCTGGTCGGCAACGCCGATGGCATCGTCAATGGCATGCGACGCATCACGCCCGGCCCGCTGCGGTTGCTGCTGAACAGCTACGCGAACTGGCTGGGGAGCCTGCGGCCGGTGGAGCAGAACGCGATGATCGCGGCCATGCTGCGCCGCCTGCTGTGGCACATCGGCGTCAACGTGGTGCTGGTGGTCACGCTTTTCGTGATCGGCGCCTACGTCAATGCGCACAACTGGTCGTGGTTCTCCACCTTCGGTGTCGGGCGGGAAGCGAGGCATTCGCTGATCTTTGCCGTGGCGCTGTTCCTGTCGCTGCCTATGCTGATCGCCATCTACCGCAAGGCCGAGGCGCTGGGCATGCTGCTGGCGGAGCTGGGCATCCGCGAGCAGTTTGCCGGTGGCTACACGCACGCCATACGCAGCTTGCTGGCACGACTCATACCGCTGGGCACGCTGCTGGCGCTCGGTCTGCTGGTGAGCGTGCTCGGCTCGGCGATCCTGCCGCCGCGAGGCGTGGCGATCGTGCTGCTGGTGGCGGGGGTGCTGTTGTCGGCTGTGCTGTGGCGTGCGCTGGTGAAGATGCACGCCAGGCTGCAGGCCGCCCTGCGCGACACGCTGGAGCGGCCGTCGCAGGGCGAGTGAAGGGAACCTTTCCAAACCATGACGGTCGACAGCCGGTGTCGTTGCCAAGACCGCTCGACGCGCCTCACAATGCCCCGCCTGCCTCCATCGGGGAGGCCCGGCCGCATTGCCGGCATATCCATACACGAGGGAGTTTCTTCGATGAAGCATTTTCTGCGTCCCACGCTGACGGCGGCCACCCTGGCCGTTGCGCTGGGCATGACCGCGGGGGTCCACGCCCAGTCCGCCAAGTCGGGCGCCGCTGGCACGGTCGACAAGACCAAGGCCAGCTATGTGGTCGGTTGGGACCTCGCCAGCCAGCTGCCGCCGCTGGTGCGCGAGGAAGTCGATCCGGCGACGGTCGCCCGCGCCGTGCAGTCGGCGCTGTCGGGCCAGAAGCCGACGATGAGCGAGGCCGAAGCCAAGACCGTGCGCGACGCCTTTGTCGCCAAGCTGCAGGCCAAGGCCAAGGCCCAGTACGAGAAGGTCGCCTCCGAGAACAAGACCAAGGGTGAAGCCTTCCTCGCCAAGAACAAGACGGCGCCGGGCGTGAAGACCACCGCCTCGGGCCTGCAGTACAAGGTGATCAGCGAGGGTACCGGCGCGCGTCCGGGCCCGAACGACACCGTGCAGGTGAACTACGTGGGCACCTTCATCAATGGCGAGAAGTTCGACGCCTCGGCCGACCACGACAAGGGGCCGGCCTCGATCCCGCTGCAGGGCGTGATCCCGGGCTTCCGCGAGGGCCTGGAACTGATGAAGACCGGCGCGCACTACATGCTCTACATCCCGTCGAACCTGGCCTACGGCGCGCAGCCGCAGAACGGCTTCCCGCCGAACGCCACAATCATCTTCGACGTCACCCTGGTGAAGACCGGCCCGACCCCGACCGGTGGTCAGGACGAGGCGGGCAAGTAAGCCCCGTCACACGGCTGGATCTGAAGGGCGCGGAGCGATCCGCGCCCTTTCTTTTTTGCAGTCGTTACGAATGGCGCCTGTTAGAATCCGCGATCGTTTTGTTCTGGAGCGATCGTCCGGATGAATGTCACCCTGTTCGGCACCGGCTACGTGGGCCTGGTCACCGGCACCTGTCTCGCGGAGATGGGCAACCACGTCCTGTGCGTGGACGTCGACGCGGGCAAGGTCTTGCGGCTTAGGAACGGCGAGGTGCCGATCTACGAGCCGGGCCTCTCGCCGATGGTCAAGCGCAACCACGAGAGTGGCCGGCTGGACTTCACCACCGACGCGGCGCAGGGCATCGACCACGGCGACGTGATCTTCATC